>JAEUKT010000003.1 GCA_016794125.1 Alphaproteobacteria bacterium
TGTTGCCGACCTTGAGAAAGGAGTCCGCAGCTGGATGAAGCCTTGGAACGCAGGGCATACGGCGGGGAAAATCACCCGCCCCCTGCGTCACAACGGCACACCGTATCAGGGTATCAATATCCTGATGCTGTGGGGCGAAGCCTTGGACAAGGGTTATTCCGCGCCTATCTGGATGACTTACAATCAGGCGCAGGAATTGGGGGCGCATGTTCGCAAAGGGCAGCAAGGTTCTCTTGTGGTCTATGCCAACAAGATAACCCGCACCGAAACGGGCGAAGGTGGCGAGGAAATCGAGAAGCAGATACCATTCATGAAAGGATATTCTGTTTTCAACGTCGAGCAGATTGAGGGATTGCCCGCGCATTACTACGGCAAGCCTGAAAATCCGCTGCCCTTGGCTGAACGCCTTGACCATGCGGAAAGGTTCATAGCCAACACGGGCGCGGTTATCGGCCACGGCGGGGATAAGGCTTACTATGCCCCTGCGCGTGACATCGTGCAGATGCCGCCGTTTGAAGCTTTCAAAGATAAAGAAAGCTATTACGCCACCGTCTTGCATGAACTTTCGCACTGGACGAGCCACAAGACGCGCCTTGACCGCAGCTTTAACGCTAAACGCTTTGGCGATAACGGTTATGCGAGGGAGGAACTTGTAGCGGAACTTGGCGCGGCCTTCCTGTCGGCAGACCTCGGCATAACGCCGGAAATCAGGGAAGACCATGCGGCATATCTGGCGCATTGGCTGAAAGCGTTGAAGGAGGACAGCCGCGCCATATTCAGCGCGGCAGCCCACGCGCAACGGGCAGCCGATTTCCTGCAAGGCTTGCAGAGGGAGAAAGCGGAGGCGGCATAAATGCCATAACCGCCCCCAATCGGACGAAGGCTGTTGCCGGCAGAAAACGGCAGCAGCCTTCGCATTTTTATTTTTTTAAAAGCCTCCCAACTCATAGGTTGGGGGCTATAGATTAAATTTATGTGTAAAAGTATAATATAATTGAGAAACAAATAGTCAGGATAAACATTCATCAGAAATGGTGGCGAATGAAGTCTGAGGTTATCTGTTGCTTCTGTGGTAGGTGCCTGCCGGAACTTGACTCGGCCCAACTCGCCGTATTTCCCACGGCGGCCCGCGATGAGTCACAGGCTTTGCACTGTCATCGGCAATGTCTGGCGACAAGGCTTGCAGCGAACATTCCGAAACATCCCGACTTAGATGTAGCAGAAGGCGCTGACATGCCCAATGAATACAAGTACTACTTGTTTGACTTGGGCTACGAGTTGAAGGGGGACGCGCTCGATGCGCGTCGCGAGGTAGATTCGGCACCTACAGGTAGTGAAGATCGCGCCTTCAAAAGTGGGCGAGCCCTCGCATACTATGAAGTCATATCGACAATGCAGCAGAGGGCGAAAGGGTTTAATATTCCTCTGTCTGATCTAAGGTTAGATGACATCAATCCAGACAAAGACCTTATCTAGCTAATTAATAGATGCTGCGGTTCTGTTTTCCTATTTATGTTCTGCGCTGTTTTGTTTCAGAAGTGCCGCCCTCACATCTTCCTCGCTCCAATGCAGTCGCTCGGGGCTTCCGCGAAGGAGTGTTGACCGCTTCTTCGTGATCGTCGTGCCGACTTTATGCGGCCTCAATTCTGAGCCGATAATATTTTCTATGACGGCTGCTTTCAGCACCGTCAGCTTGACGAAATCGCCGTCGATATGGGCGATTTGCGCCACAACCTTTTGCTTTCCCCACGGCTTGCTTTTGCCGCGCTTGTACTTCTTGGGCGACCATATCGCCTCTACCCATTCAACAACGTCGGATTCAAGGAACTCGCTCGATTTTTCCCAAGTCATACCTTTTCCCCTTTACCTTTTCGCGTTGAACTTGATTGATGCCCGCGCCGAGGGCGCCGCCGTGGTCATGCGGATGGCGGCTGGCTTTACCGCGCTAATGCCGCCGCCCGATGGCGGGCGCAATCCGGTACGCACCAGCATTTCCCTGACTTCCAGCACGTTCCGGCGCAGGTTAGGAACGGCTATTTTCGGGTCAATCGGAGGACGCTTCGACACTAGGCTTTCGTTCTCTGGTGACTTGAACACGCGGTCGAGCAGCTGGTCATTGTCGCGTTTTCTTACTACCGTCTGGAGGTAACTGGTCTCGTCAAGCTGCCGCTCAGGTGGCGGCGACATGACGAAGATGCTCCAGCGTGGCAGGCCATTAAGCGAATAACTCATATTGTTTATGAGCGACATAAACGAGTTGTTGGCTTCAATGCGCCGCGCTTCGGCTTCCTGTTTTATCTGGATTTCGGCATAGCGGCGCACCAGCTCGTTCAACTCGGCCTGCTTCGCCTGAACTTCCCTGCGTTCCTGCCGTTCCTCTTTCTCCTGCTTTTCCTTCTCTACGGCCTTCAGTTGTAGGGTTTCCATCGTCTTCTCGATTACGCGCCGGATGCGCGCGCGCATCTCGTCCGAAAGGCGGTTATCTTCAAGGGAGGCTTGAAGGGTCGACAAGTCGCCTGCCAGCAGTGCAATACGCGCTTCCGTTTGCGCCAGTTGAGCCGCCAGCGGCACTTTTTCGACCGCCGCAACGCTATCCGCTCTTGCGGCGGGCGGCTGCGGCGGCTCTGTTTGTGTGGCGACATAGCGGGCGATTTCCTGCCGCAGCCGCGCAACCTCTATCTTGTGTTCTTCCCGATAAACGGTGACGGTTTTCTGCAAGTCCTGTCGCATCAGGAGCTGGCTGCGGATAAGGGAATGCAGCTCCTTCCGGTCGCGCTGAATCGCGGCCTTGGTTTCGGCCTCGTTGATTGCCCTGATTTTCTGGTATTCGCCTGTGACGCGCTGCCATACGCCCGCGACACCGGAGGCGAGGCGCGAGGAACGGGCTTTGGTTTCCTTCGTCCACCGCGCCTGCTGAACGGCGAGCAGATCGCGCCGCTCTGCGCGATGCTGCGCCGTCAGGGTGCGAATTTCCTGCACCAAGGGAAGCCGCCTTGCGGAGGCGGTATTCTTGGCCTCCGCAACGAACCTTTGCAGGTTCTCCGTCATGCGGGAGGCCAGGAATACTTTTGCCTGCTCTATCGCAGGCAGGTCTTCAGGCTTGCCAAGCCGCGCCTTCAGCTCCCTTGTGCCAAGGTCGAGCCATCTTGTCAGGGAGTAAATACCGCCCTTCACATCGAGGGCGACAAAGCCGCGCTTGTCGCCCCGCGCCAGCAGGAATCCGCGTTCCTGCAAGGCGGCGGCGAAAGTTTGTTTGCTACAATGATGGTTCAAAGTTCAGACTGGCGCTCAATACAGAAAAGCATTTTGCTGTAATTGTTGAGAAGGAAAATGAAACGGTCGACTGGGGAAATATTGCTGAACTCGAAAATACAAACTTCAACTGTTATTGTCTGTACCATGATGTGGAGAACAATCTTATGTTTGTTTATGCTAGCGCTAAAGAATTGCCTGATAGCATAGTGCAGGCGGTGACAGATAATGCACAGCGTTTGGTAGACCAAAAAATTTATAGATGCTTGCATGGCATAAACCGATTAATGATCACTAATTTCGGACTGAAACAAAGACTTGTTGGCCCGATTAGGTATCGTCAATATATAGGATTGGATGTTGGGCAGGGCTTGAAGGATAGGATAACTGAAAATTCTTACGCAGCTATGTTGTTTGGAACGGGCTATGAGGATGCCGACCGGACCAGTGTGGGATGTTCTTTAAAAGGAAAAATTTGGTCACGTGATGGAGGGTCATTAGCGGAGTGGAGTGAATGGTGCAATCACGTAGGAACAAAGATTGTTAATGCAGAGATCGATGTTGAGAAAATATTTGAAGGGGTGCTATTCCCTGAGCAGTTGAAAGTTCTGCCTACTGATAAAAATATAATTATGGCCGATTGGTCTGACTATATATTCGAAAACATGTTTGAGAGAGTTTCAATTACGGTTGATAACGTCAAGCACACAACTGATGAGTGCGAAATAGTCTTTAAAAGCTCTACAGATAAGAAAATAGTATTCGAATTGAGTTATCCTAGCGGTGCCGTTTCTTATGAATTGGAACTGACAACGGATGCACCAGAAGGATATAGGATCAAATCTGTAACGAATGATATTGCAGTAGTGTCAGGTAAGGATTCTAGAAACGGCGCTGACTTTTTTACAATCAACCCGCCTATGTTTTGGTTTGAAGATGCGTCTGTATTGGTGGAGGGATGCTTATACATCAAAGCTAGTAAACACCAATTAGCTGGTGTTTATGATGCAACGACAGCTTCTGTTTTTGATTGGTCATCAACAGATATACGTGTCGAAAGTCAAGGAGAGGATAAAAAACCAAATTCAATTCAGAGAGCTACAATTTTAGACTCAAAAAAGGATAGCCCGATATTGGTATTTGATGATGATGGATCGGGTGAAATTGCCGACGTGGTCGCTGTCTATAATCATGATGCTGAATTGGTAGTGAGGCTTTACCATTGCAAATATTCGAAGCAAGGCACAGCTGGGTTGCGGCTAAATGATGTTTATGAAATTTGTGGACAAGCGCAAAAGTCTGTCAAATGGGCGGGTTCAGCAAAAGACCTTTCTGACAGAATTAGACGGCGCGAGAAGAAGCGCGTAGAAAATGGAAAGCCGACCCGTTTTGAGGTCGGGGGCATGAGTGAATTGAACACCTTCTTAATGATGTCAAAACAAAAGCTCGTGAAATTTGAAATTGTATTAGTTCATCCTGGCATATCTTATGCCCAGTTAAACGCGGGTAGCGAGTCCGCGAGGAATATACTACGAGTTTTGGCTTCAACCGCATCTTATCTTTTAGAAACTTTTGAAATTAAAATGAAACTTGTTATTAATGAGTAGCGCGCTCATATCGGAGAAGATGTTAGTGTTCGCCTCACTTATGAGTTTTAAGCCACTCTTCCATGTCGGCAATTTCTTTCTTCTGCGCTGAAATAATTTTCTCAGCCATAGAACGCGCTTCCGCATCCTTGCCGTCTTTCAGCTGCTTCTCCGCCATGTCGAGTGCCATTTTGTGGTGGGGGATCATGTTGCGGATAAAATCCGCATCCTGATTTCCGGTCTTTACCATCGGCATACATTCTTTATGCGTCATCTCTGCGGCCTGTGCGGCTGCGCCATTGATAAGAAAGGCGAGGGCGGCAGCGGCGATAAAAGCGTGCTTCATGGTTGTTCTCCTTTTATTCATAATCCGAACGAGGAAATCTACAACTCAAATGTAGAATGGGTGGGAGAGGTTCCCAAAGAGCGAATAAAAACAGCCTTGTAGCGGTATAACTGGAAAAGCCTTAACCGGAAGGTTATATAATGAGGGTATGAAAGTGGGAATCGTAAAATTCCTGGCCGTTGTTCTAGCCCTTGGGTTCATGTTCGTCATGCCCAAGACGGCAGAGGCTCATCCCGCGAAGTTCCACGCATCCACCCAAGAGAAAAGCGCACCTGCTGCGGTGAAGACTGAAATTTCCGCGCAGGCTGTTGCCGTCCTATCCGGCTCGAATGAAGACGATGGCTGTGAAGGCGGCTGCTGCACGATGACGGCGGCCTGCTGCTCGCCTGCCGCGCTGATGCAGCACCAGTTCGAGCTTGTTCCTGTTCAAGCCGCCTTCGATTTTGTTTACAATACGGAAGTTATGCCGCAAGGCCCGCCTTACACGCTGTTGCGCCCCCCGAAATTCTCCGCCTGACATTGCCAGTGACCGTATTCGCTATTGGGGATAATTGTGTCCTCGTGGCTACGGCATGAACAATCGCTCATGTGGAGTTTATTCCAATGCTCACGATACGCCCGTATTCTATCTGCGCCGCTATGGTGCTTGCCGCCCTTGTTATATCCGCGCCAGTTCAGGCGCATGAAGGACATGACGACACCGCCGCGCTCACCGGAGAGGCAGCGCCCGAAGGCGCACCGCTCACCCTTAGCTCCGAGACAATCGCCAATCTGGACGTAAAGACTGCCACGGCGGCAATGAAGCCATTGCCGGATACATTATCCATGCCGGCCACTGTTTCTCTCCTGCCGGAACGGCAAGCGCAGGTTACGACCCGCTTTGACGGACGAATACAGGAAATCAAGGTCAAGATCGGGCAGGACGTTCAAAAAGGACAAGAGCTGATAATCGTCGAGCCTGTGCAAATCGGCACGAATGTCATCACATACAGGTCACCCATGACAGGGCGCGTGATGCAGCAGAATGTCGTAGCAGGGCAGGCTGTGACATTCCAGACCTCTCTCATTGACTTGGCCGATATTAGCCAAGTGTTGCTCAAGGGCGCGGTCTACGAAACTCCCGACCTTGCACGGTTGAAGGTAGGCCAGACAGTCACGGCGAATGTCGGCATTTATCCCAACCAGACTTTTGTAGGCAAAATAGAGAAGATAGACGCGGGGCCAGCGGCAGACAGCCGCGCACTCCATGTTTACGCCTTGTTCGATAACGCGGCGGGGCTGTTGAAGCCAAACCTGCGCGGGACGATGGTTGTTACCCTCAATGACAAGGACGATAAACCAACCGTTGTCATTCCGCTTGCAGCCGTACTTGAAAATAACGGCGTGTCCTTTGTCTTTGTGAAGGAAGGCCAGACATTCGAGCGGCGGGAAGTGCAGCTCGGAAGCAAGACCAGTTCGGAAGTCGAGGTTATCAGCGGCGTATTGCCTGACGAGGAAGTGGTGACGCAGGGAAATTACCAGCTTCAGTATTTGAAGCCGACACCTGCGAAACCGAAGGAGCATTAATCATGTTCGACAAGCTCATAGGCTTTTCGCTGTCAAACCGCCTGTTTGTAGTGGCCTTCGCCTGCGCGGTCATGGCCTACGGCCTGCTGACCCTGCGCCAGCTTCCGGTCGATGTCTTTCCCGACCTTAATCGCCCGACCGTTACGATATTCAGCGAGGCCGAAGGGCTTGCGCCCGAAGAAGTCGAAACGCTCGTTACCCTGCCCATCGAAACCGTCATGAACGGCGCAAATGGCGTGATGCGGGTGCGCTCGGCTTCTGCAATCGGACTTTCGATTGTCTGGGTTGAATTTGACTGGAACATGGATGTCTATAAAGCACGCCAGATTGTCACGGAAAAGCTCGCGCAATCGTCGGCGGTTCTGCCCAGCACCGTGAAACCTATACTTGGCCCCATTTCTTCCATCATGGGAGAAATCATGCTCGTCGGCCTTACCTCCGATAACAAAGACGTAAACCCGATGGAATTGCGGAGCCTTGCAGACTGGACGATACGCCCGCGCCTGCTTGCCGTGCCGGGATTATCACAGGTCACGGTAATCGGGGGAGAGAAGAAGCAATATCAGGTGTTGCTCGACCCCGAGAAGATGATTTATCACAGCGTCACTTTCGAGGAAGTCAGGGCAGCCCTCGAAAATTCCAACGTCAACTCCACAGGCGGTTTCCTGTTCGAGCCATATCAGGAAAGGCTTATCCGTAATATAGCAAGGGTCAAAGACCTGAATGATATACGGCAGGCTGTGCTGCCAAAGCAGGTCGAGAAAGACGCGCCGCCGCTCACCATTGGCGATGTCGGCCAAGTCAGGCTAGGCGGCCCCCTCGGCAAGCGCGGGGACGCGGGCATAGGCGGCAAGGCGGGCGTAATCCTGTCCGTCCAGAAACAGCCAAATGCCGACACCATCGGCCTGACCAAGAAGATTGAAGTCGAACTTGCCGCCATCGGCAAGACGCTGCCGGAAGGCGTTAAGCTGCATCTGGAGATATTCGAGCAGGCGAGGTTCATAGACAGGGCAATCAATAACGTGGTTCAGGCGTTGCGGGATGGTTCGATTCTCGTTGTCGTCGTCCTGTTTATCTTCCTGCTGAACATTCGCACGACATTCATCACCCTCACCGCCATTCCACTGTCCTTGATTATCACCGCGCTTGTCTTCAAGTTCTTCGGACTATCCATCAATACCATGACGCTGGGCGGCCTTGCGGTTGCTGTCGGAGAGCTTGTGGACGATGCAATCGTGGACGTTGAGAACGTCTATCGGCGCTTGCGTGAAAACCGCCAGCTTGCCAATCCTCGGCCTGCGGTCGAGGTGATCCGCGAGGCTTCTGTCGAAGTCAGAAGCTCAATCGTATTTGCCACCATCATCGTCATTCTGGTTTTTGTGCCTCTGTTTGCAATGAGCGGCATCGAGGGACGGATATTCATGCCGCTGGGCGTTGCTTACATCGTATCCATTCTGGCTTCGCTGTTCGTCGCCGTGACGGTCACGCCCGCTCTTTGCTCCTATCTGCTGCCGCAGATGTCAAAATTAGGCCACAAAGGGGACGGGCTGATTGTCAGGGTGTTAAAGGCGTTCCAGCGTGTCGGCCTTGCAATCGCCCTGAAACTGCGCTGGCTCGTCTTGGCCGGAGCCTTTGCCGCGTTTCTCTGGGCGGCGGCATTGTCGCTGACTTTCGGCAAGGAGTTCCTGCCGCCCTTCAATGAAGGCAGCGCAACGATCAATCTGCTGTCTGTTCCTGGCACTTCGCTTGCGGAGAGCAATCGCATCGGGACGATAGCGGAAAAACTTATCATGGAAGTTCCAGAAGTTGCCCTGACCGGACGCAGGACAGGTCGGGCAGAGCTGGACGACCACGCCGAGGGCGTCCACTCAACGGAAATCGAAGTCGAGTTGAAGGAAGGCGGGAGAGGAAAGAAGGAAGTCATGGACGATATTCGCGCCAAACTTTCCACAATTCCCGGAATTGTCGTAAATATCGGGCAGCCGATTTCACACCGGATAGACCATATCTTGTCAGGGGTGCGCGCGCAGGTCGCTATCAAAATATTTGGCGACGATCTCGCCACTTTGAGAAGCCTTGCGGAGGAAACCCAAAACGCCATGTCCGGCGTGAAGGGTGTGGTAGACCTGCAAGTGGAAAAGCAGGTCTTGGTTCCGCAGCTCCATATCCGCATAGACCGGAGCAAGGCTTTGGCACAGGGGGTCATGGCGGGGGAAATCGCGGATATGAGCGAACTCGCCTTGCAGGGAAAAACTGTCAGTCAGATCATAGAAGGTCAGCGCATCTATGACCTTGTTGTCAGGCTCAACGAGGACGACCGCGCCAATGCGTCCGATATTTCCCGTATCCCGATGGACACGGTGCGCGGCACGACAACGCCGCTCGGCCTAGTCGCCAATATTGAGAAGGGAGAAGGCCCGAACATCATCAATCGTGAAGATGTGCATCGGCGAATAGTCGTTTCTGCCAACGTGGCAGGCCGCGACCTTGTGAGCGCGGTCGGAGAAATCAAGCAGGTTCTTGAGCAGAAAGTGCATCTGCCCCAAGGATATTACTATGTCTATAGCGGGCAGTTCGAGGCGCAGGCTTCCGCCTCCAGAATGCTCGCTATTCTCGGGATGTTTTCGCTGCTTGGAATATTCGTTGTGCTGTATAGCCATTTCAACAGCGTAAATCTCGCCCTGCAAATCATGATTGGAATACCCTTGGCATTTATCGGAGCGGTCGCGGGCGTATGGGCGACCGGAGGAGTGTTCTCGGTTGCAACGCTTGTCGGCTTCATCACCCTGACAGGCATTGCAGCACGAAACGGCATCATGATGATTGCCCACTATCTGCACCTGATGAAGTCCGAAGGGGAGAAGTTCACCCTTCAGATGCTTTATCGGGGGTCGCAGGAAAGGCTTGTGCCTGTCCTGATGACGGCCTTGACCGCGCTGATGGCGCTTGTCCCGCTGATAATGGCTGCTGACGAACCCGGCAAGGAAATCCTCCATCCGGTCGCGGTCGTCATCTTTTACGGCCTGCTCACAAGTACAATACTTAACCTGATCGTCACGCCTCTGGTTTTCTGGATGTTCGGAGAGAAGACGGTAAGGCGATTAGTCCCGACAGCATTTTGATATTTAACACAGGAGAAACTTATGAAGACTAAAATCTATGTAATCGCTCTAGCGGCAATGCTTGTTTCAACGCCCGTTTGGGCGCATGGGGACGAACACGCCGCGCATCATGAAACCGCTGCGCCAGCCGCAGGCAGCGAAATCAAAACCTTGGAAGATGGCCTTGCGGCTTTGCAAGCCGCCGTAAAGGAAAAAGCGTTCGATAAAATTCATGAAGTTGTCGAATCGATGGAGCCAGCTCTGAAAGCCATAGGCGAGACGCATAAGGATGAAGCCGGTATAACCGGAACAACCGCACAGCTTGGAAAGGCTCTCAATGCTTTGCATACCTCTGGCGATGCAAAGGATGCGGAGGCCACGGCTGCGGCATTGAAAAAGCTCGATGGCGGCATCAAGCTTCTGAAAAGCAGGTTGTCCGGTACTGAGTCTAAGCATGACCAACATTCGGATAACGGCGGCAAAGCTGGCAGTGAAATCTCGATACAGATAACGAGCGCTGCCTCTTTGGTTGCGGGCAAGGAAAACACCCTTGCCGTCAAGCTGGCTGACAGTAACGGCCTGCCTTTAACCCTCGACAAGCTGAAGGAAGTGCATACCCAAAAGGTACACCTTTTGGTAGCTGATGAAACTTTGGGCGATTATCACCATCTGCATCCAGTTGCGGGAAAGAATCGCGGTGAATATATCGCTACTTTTATCCCGAAAAAGGCAACTTCCTATAAAGTCTGGGCTGATATTACCCCCGTTGATGGAAGCCACAAATTTGTTTCAGCTCTGGTCAAGGGGAAAGAACCCTGTGCCGCTCCCTGCGTTCAAAAGGATTTAGCTGACAGCGCGAAGGAAGCGGGACTGATGGCAAATCTTTCTTTTGAAGTAAAGGTAACTGCGGGAAAAGCCGTCATGGGTTCATTGACCATCAAGGATGAAAAAGGAAATCCGGTAAAAGACCTGCAGCCTGTTATGGGCGCGTTCGCGCATATCGTGGGCTTTTATGAAGATTTTAACTCGGTCGCGCATATCCATCCGATGGGTGAGGAGCCAACCAAGGCCGAACAGCGCGGCGGGCCGCAACTGAAGTTCCACTTTGAACCGGAGCGCAAAGGCTTTGTTAAACTCTATGCCCAAATCAGACGGAATGATAAGGACATCTTCATTCCGTTCGGCATTGAAGTTGAATAACCCGAAAAGTAGTCACCAGCAAATTTATGGAGCCAGCAATGTTTAAGTCTGTATTATCTGTCCTCTCGGTTTTACTTTTGACAGCCTGCGCCGGACAGTCACGCCCGCCCGTTGAATCTCTTGTCACCGGAAAGGAATCAAGAGTGGAAAGAATTTCGGTTCTTGCCAAGGAATGTGAGCGGGAAGTGTTGTATGGACACCTTCAGCTCTGCCCGCCGCGCAATCTTTGTGCCAAAGATTTTAGGCATAAGGCAGCTACGCGTTCCGTCTGTCAAACCTTGGCCGTCGCTGTTTCCTCGGACAGTACTTCGGAGATTGGACAGGCACGGCAAGCATGTCTGGCAGAGGCGACGAGGGGAAAAGGGATTAATAATCCGGCCAGACGGGAACACGCACAACGCCAAACGGCTTTGTGTGAAGCACTCTACAACGAACGCAGAAAGTAAATAGACATGACCTCAATTGAAATCCAAGGTATGACCTGCCAGAACTGCGTCAGGAAAATAACGGCTGCCTTTCAGGAAGCCGGAATAGCGGGGAAGGTAACGCTTGATCCGCCAGCGGTAACATTCGAAGGGAATGCCCCAGACCGCGCGGCATTAAGCGCCGCCTTGGCAAAGGCGGGTGACCATTACCACCTCAAGGAAGGCGCAGGGAGTTCACTCGAGCCCGCCGCAGAGCCGCATAAGAGCTGGCTGGAAATTTATTATCCGTTGCTCCTCATTTTCGGTTTTATCTCCGTGGTTTCATTCAAGGGAGCCGATACCTGGCACGACTGGATGCTTCACTTCATGGCGGGCTTCTTCCTCGTATTCTCCTTTTTCAAGTTCTTGAGCCTGACCGGATTTAAAGACGCATATTCGACCTATGATCTGCTGGCAAAGAAATGGAACGGGTATGGCTATCTTTACCCGTTTCTGGAGCTGGGACTTGGCCTTGCCTTCCTCTTTGGCATCTATCTCCAGCAGGCTTTGTGGTTTTCGATTGTGCTGATGGGTTTCAGCAGCTTGGGGGTTATCAAGGCTCTTTCGGAGAAGAAGAAAATCCGCTGTGCCTGCCTCGGGACGGTATTGAACCTGCCTATGTCTACCCTGACGCTGGTTGAAGACCTTGGAATGGTGGCGATGTCCATTGCTATGCTGGCTTTCTAAATAGGAATCTAACCCTCCTGAACCAAATAGGCGGATTATTCGTTAGCCTCTTTGGTAGAAATCTGTATCAGGAGGCTTCCATGAAATCCGGTATGGCACATCACGGGCATGAGCAGCACGACCACAGCCCATACGGGCAGTTGGGTGTTATGGCGTTGGCATCGTTTGTCGCCATGTATGTCCTTATGTACGCGATGGTGGATTCAACCGAGAACGTCTATCCGAATTTTAACCAGTTCTATATGGCTTCTCTGATGACCGCGCCAATGGTCATAATAGAACTGCTTGTGATGCAGGGCATGTATAAGAACAAAAAGCTCAATGCCGCAATACTGGCTGGTAGCGCGGTAGTAGCCACTCTTGCGTTCTTCTTTATCCAGCAACAGACGCTTATTACGGACGAGCAGTTTTTAAAGTCGATGATACCGCACCATGCGGCGGCTGTTCTGATGTGCGAAAAGGCACCGATCAAGGATGCCGAAATAAAGCAGCTCTGTGACAACATCCTCTCCAGCCAGCAGGCCGAAATTAAGCAGATGAAGAAGAAGTTGAATGACATAAAGTAGATGGGGTTCTATAAAATGTCTTCAAAACTTACATAATCTCTTACAAAATCCAAGAAAGCCTGACGAATTATCACTTTAATTCAATCGGTTGAGTTCCTTGCGCTGACTTCAAGTTTTGCCTTCGTCACCGAATAAATTAAATTTGATTTGTGAAATTTCGCCAACCTATGCAATGCTGCGCTTATGAGACTGCTGCTTATCATCGCCCTGATCGTCGCTTCTTTATCCTTCACTGGCTCAGTGAAGGCGGCGGATTTTTGCGCGGATCATGACTGCCAGCAGGAGATGAGCGTCGCGCAAGATGACGCGCCAAGCCAAGCGCCCGATGTACCTTGCAACGATTGCTGCCTGCATCATTGCGGGCATATGGTTTTCTCCGGCAAAGTCCAGAACGTACAATTGCCGTTGGTTCTAACCAAATATAGCCGCGTCGAGCCGCCTTCATTGCAAGGCCGCGAACCCGCAGGCCTTTTCCGTCCTCCCCAAAACGCTTAACTTCCCAAGTCCTTGAAATAGTCTAGGCGTATCACGCCATGACTCCGTTTCAAGGCTCGTTTTTTGTTGGGTCAAGTTATGTGGTATCACTATGCGTTATCAATCATTGTTCCTGTATGCGGGGTTAATCCTGTTCCTTGCAGCGCCCGCTTACGCGGAAGTCACCAAGGGAATAACCCTTGAGGAAGCCACCAGCCAAGCCTTGCGGTTTTCCCCAAAACTGAAATCGGGCGTTGAAGCCGTGGGCGCAAGCAAGGGCGACCGCCGACAAAGCTCCCTTGCGCCAAACCCCGAACTGGCGTTCGAGGCCGAAAATATGCTCGGCACCGGAACCAAAAGCGGGTTCAAGGAGGCCGAGTTTACGCTAGGCATTGCCCAGCCCGTCGAAATGGGCGGCAAGCGTGGGGCGCGGGTAAAGGCAGCCACCCACCAGCTTAGTATCGCCCAGCTGGATTTGCAGTCAGTCGCGCTCGATGTCGTGCGCGATACGACTGCAGCCTGGGCGGAAGTTATCGGAACCGCCGAGGAGGCAAAACTGGCGGAGGAGCAAAGGAAGCTGGCGGGCGATGTGCTGGCAAGCGTCAGGAAGCGCGTGGAAGCCGCCGCCGAGCCAGCCATCCAAAAGAGCAAGGCCGAGGTGGAAGTCGCCAGCACCAAAATCGCGGTGCAGAAGGCGGAGCGGGCGCATCTCGCCGCACTTCAGCATTTTGCGCAGGTGATCGGACTTGATGACCTCCGGCCTGCCGTTTCGACTGAAGGCTTCTTCGACCTGCAACAGCTGGATACAACCGCCACGCTGGAACAGAACCCCGATTTCAAGAAACTGGAGGCGGGAATACAACTGGCAAGCGCTAATCTCGCGCTTGAGAAGACGAACGCGGTTCCCGATGTAACGTTTGAAGTTGGTGTCAGGAACTCCCGCGATACGGATGACCAGTCTTTCCTCGCGGGCGTATCCGTACCGTTTCCGGTATTCAACCGGAACCAAGGCGCGATTATGCGGGCAGGGCATGAAGTGACGAAGGCCAATCATGACAAGGTGGCAAGCGTCAACGACATGCAGATTGCTCTCGTGCGGGCGCAGAACAATCTTGAAACGACTTATGCCGAGGCCGCTAGCCTTAAAAAATCCGTCCTGTCGTCGGCTGAAAAAGCCTTCCGGCAAGCGCGGGAAGGCTATCAAGCGGGCAAGTTCAGCTATCTCGAAGTGCTGGACGCGCAGCGGACATTGTTCGACGTAAAGGCGCAGCGTATCGCCGCGCTGAAAGAATATCACGCCGCCAAAGCCGAATATGAACGGCTGACGGCGAAACATATCGGGCTGATCGAAGTCCAAGGAGAAAAGAAATGAAAAACTATCGTGTAAAACTACTGTCTCTGGCTCTGGTTGCGATGCTGTGTATGGCCGGAGCGTCCTACGCATCGCAAGGGCATGACGACCATGCCGGCGATGACCATAAAGAAGCCAAAGAAGAAAGCCGCGGCGGGCATGACCACGCCGAGGACGCGCCTGCCGCCAAGAAGCCGGAAGAAAAGCACGAACATGAGGAAGGCGAGAAGGAACACTCCGAAGAGGAAGGACCTGAGCATAAAGAAGGCGAAGGCCATAAGGACGAGCATGGTCATAACGAAGAAGAAGGCAAGCTGAACATCGAAAGAGCGGCAGCAGACGCGATGAAGATTGAAGTTATCGTAGCTGGCCCTGCGACTGTGCGCGTGTCTATCCCTGTGACCGGAAAAGTCGCCTTGAATAAAAACACCATCGCCCAAGTGCGGGCGCGGTTTGACGGCGTGGTAAAGACCGTCAGCAAGACCCAAGGCGAAATGGTGCAGGCGGGCGAAACGCTGGCGACCGTGGAGAGCAATGAGAGCCTACAAGCCTATCCGGTCAAATCGCCTATTGGCGGGATGATACTCGACCGCAACACGAATGTCGGTCATGTGACAGGCGACGAAAACCTGTTCGAGGTGGCAGACCTTTCGACGCTGTGGGTGCAGTTCCATGTTTTCCCGAAGGACATGCCCCATGTGGAGCAGGGGCAGAAGGTGCGCGTGGCTGCCGTGGGCGGCAACCTGTCGGTTGAAACCGCCCTTGCCTCCATCCTGCCTGTCGCGGACAGCGCCAGCCAGACCGTCGTGGCGCGTGGAGAAATCCAGAACAGTGAAGGTAAGTGGCGGCCTGGCATGTCCGTTCACGGTGAAATCTTCGTGAACGAGAAGAAAGCCGCTGTGGCAATCAAAGCAGGCGCGGTGCAGCGGATGGAAGGCAAAACGGTCATCTATGTGCAGGAAGGCGAAAGCTATGAAGCCCGCCCTGTGCGTCTTGGTTTACAGGATGGCGAGTGGGCGGAAGTTCTGGAAGGATTGAAAGCAGGGGAGCGGTATGTCGCGTCCAACAGCTTTGTTCTGAAAGCCCATGCCGGAAAATCCGAAGCGGAACACGTTCACTAAGGAAGTACCATGTTCGAACGCATTATCGCCTTTTCCCTCCATCATCGTTACATGATCGCCTTGCTGACGCTGGCGGTTGCGGCTATCGGCTTTTACTCGCTCAGAAGCCTGCCCATTGACGCGGTGCCGGATATTACTAACAAACAGGTGCAGATTAACACCCTCGCACCCGCCTTTTCTCCCTTGGAGGTGGAAAAGCAGGTGACGTTCCCCATCGAAACGGCCTTGTCCGGCATACCCGGCTTGGAAAGTACACGTTCGATATCGCGCAACGGTTTCTCGCAGATTACCGCTGTGTTCAAGGATAGCGTGGATATTTACTTCGCACGGCAGCAAGTCAGCGAACGCATGACGGAGGCTAAGGAAAGCTTGCCGGATGGTGTGGAGCCTGCAATGGGCGCTATTACTACAGGCCTTGGCGAAATCTATATGTGGACGGTCGAATACGAGCATCCCGAAGGGAAGGGCGCGACCGCCAAGGACGGTACGGCAGGCTGGCAGACAGATGGCAGTTATCTCACGGCTGAAGGCCAGAAGCTGAAGAAGGATTACGAACTCGCGTCCTATCTTCGCACCGTGCAGGACTGGATTATCCGTCCGCAATTGAAATCCGTGCCGAATGTGGCGGGCATTGACGCAATCGGTGGCTATGTGAAGCAGTATCACATTATGCCCTATCCCGAAAAGCTTGTAACTTTCGGCCTCAGCTTCTCGGAAGTCATCGAGGTCATCGAGAACAACAACGCCAGCATTGGCGCAGGCTATATCGAAAACAACGGCGAAGCCTATGTCGTGCGCTCGGACGGGCGCATCGAGAACACCGAGCAGATCGGCAGCATCGTAGTCGCCAATCGCAAAGGTATTCCTGTTTATTTGCGAGATATTGCTGATGTCGGTATTGGCAAGGAGCTTCGCACAGGCTCAGCCAGTGAAAACGGGCATGAGGTAGTGGTAGGAACTGCCCTCATGCTGATCGGCGCGAACAGCCGCACCGTTTCAGACGCGGTGGATACAAAACTTGCGGAAGTCGCCAAATCGCTTCCGACGGGTATCAAGGTGAAGCCCGTCCTGAACCGGACGAAACTGGTGGATGCGACTATCAAGACGGTTCAAGTCAACCTGACGGAAGGCGCGTTGCTGGTTATTGCTGTTCTGTTCTGGATGCTGGGCAATTTTCGCGCAGCGCTGATTACGGCTTTTGTCATTCCCGTTTCCATGCTTATGACGGCTATCGGCATGGTGAAGGGTGGTATCAGCGGCAACCTTATGAGCCTTGGTGCGCTCGATTTTGGCCTGATTGTCGATGGTTCGATTATCATTACCGAAAACTGCCTGAAAAAACTCGCAGAGCGGCAGCATCATGAAGGCCGTGGCTTGACGCTATCGGAGCGGTTGCATGAAACCATGCAGGCTGCCAAGGAAATGATTCAGCCAACCGTTTTCGGGCAGATCATTATCATCATGGTTTATATTCCCATGCTGACCTTTACGGGCGTGGAAGGAAAAATGTTCGAGCCGATGGCGATTACAGTCATCCTCGCGCTGGCTGCTGCGCTTGTCTTGTCTCTGACCTTCGTTCCCGCCATGATTGCCATTTTCGTGAAGGGAAAAGTAAGTGAGAAGGAAAGTCGCCTGATTTCCGTCGCCAAGAGGGGCTATATGCCCGCATTGCGCGGCGCGGTAGCGCATCCGTTGAAAGTCGCTTTTATCGCTTTTGCAGCGTTTGTGGCGGCGGGCTTTGTCTTCATGTCGCTTGGGCGCGAGTTTATCCCGACGCTCGATGAAAAAGACATTGCCATGCACGCCATGCGCATACCAAGCACCTCATTAAGCCAATCCCAAACGATGCAAAAAGAGGTGGAACGCACAGTCAGCAGCTTCCCCGAAGTCGCGTTCGTCTTCTCGAAGACCGGAACGGCGGAAATGGCATCCGACCCGATGCCGCCAAACGTTTCGGACACTTTCATTATCTTGAAACCGCAAGAGGAGTGGCCTGACAAGAAGCTGGCAAAGGCAAAGCTGATTCAACGGCTGGAAGAAGCCGTGAACAAGGTTCCTGGCAACAACTACGAATTTACCCAGCCTATCCAGATGCGTTTTAACGAACTTATCTCGGGGGTACGAAGCGATGTAGCGGTCAAAATCTACGGCGACGAGTTTGCCGTGATGGAAAAGACCGCCAACGAAATCGCCGCTGCCCTGAAAGCGACCCAAGGCGCGGCGGATGTGAAGGTTGAACAAACCTCCGGCCTGCCCATGCTGGAAATCAAACTGGATAAACCTGCCATTGCGCGTTACGGCCTGAATGTCAGTGATGTTCTGGACGTTATCTCCATCGCCGTGGGCGGGCGCGAAGCTGGCCTCGTGTTCCAAGGCGACAGGCGTTTTGATATCATCGTGCGCCTGCCGGAACAGTTGCGGCAGGATATGAAAGCCATTCAGAACCTTCCTGTTCTTATTGAAAGCCAAGGCGACGAGACCCACGACGACGATCCCGCCTATGTTCCCTTGCGCGAACTGGCGACGCTCGAAGTGGTAGACGGCCCGAACCAGATCAGCCGTGAAAACGGCAAACGCCGCGTCGTCATTCAGGCGAACGTGCGCGGGCGCGACATTGGCAGCTTCGTGACGGATGCACAAGCAGCCATCGACAGCAAAGTGAAAGTTCCCGCCGGATACTGGCTGGAATGGGGCGGTCAGTTCGAGAATCTGAAAGCGGCCTCCGAACGGCTCGCGCTCGTCGTGCCAGCCTGCTTCTTCGCGATCTTCCTGCTGCTGTTTGCTGCGCTTAACTCCGTCAAGCATGCCGTGCTGGTGTTCAGCGGGATTCCGCTGGCCTTGATTGGCGGCATTATGACGCTCTGGCTGTTCCAAATGCCGTTTTCTATCTCGGCGGCAGTCGGGTTTATCTCGCTTTCCGGTATCGCCGTCTTGAACGGCCTTATCATGGTGACGAGCATTAACCAGCATGTCAGCCAAGGAAAAAAAATCGGGGAAGCCGTGATGCAGGGTGCAGCCGACAAGCTGCGGCCTATGCTGATGGCGGCAATCGTGCCGTCGCTGGGCTATGTGCCGATGGCGATTTCCTCGGGCGCGGGCGCGGAAGTTCAAAGGCCGCTGGCAATGGTAGTTATCGGCGGCCTGATCGTTTCGACCATGCTGACGCTGTTCGTCGTGCCAGCCCTCTACAAGAGATTTACGACTATAGAAGACACTACGGAAGAAGCACTCTAAAAAATCACCGAAACAAAATCTTCAGGAGAAGAAAAAATGAAGAAGATATTCCCGATATTACTTTTATCCTTGGCCTTGTCGGCTTGCGCCGCAGAGCCGCAAGCAACTATCCACCAGCAGCTTGCCGGAAAGAGCAAGCAGGAGAGGGTGGCAACGCTTGCCGCCGCCTGTGAGCAGGAATTTGGCAAGAGCCATGTGACGAGAGATAACAGTGTAAGATACGGGAAAACCCGTTACAGACCCCACACTAAGGAAACGAAAGCCGTCTGTGGTGCTATGACACAGGCCGCAAGCGGTTCGAGAGGCGTTTCGGCAGACCAGCTTTTGAACCAATGCTTGAACGAACAAGTTATTGGCGGCAGGCTTAACAAGAACCGCAATAAAGCGCATATTGAGCGGATAAACAACATTTGCCGCGCCTTCCGCGCTGAAATGTAAACTCAGAAAGAGAACTGGTCATGAGCAATGCGCACGCCGATAACGAAGATAAGTGCTGCGGCACGAAACCTGAAACTCAGGGTTCGCCGCAGCATGGCGGGCATGCTCATGACCATTCCGGCGGGGAACATGCCGCTCCCGTCAAATCCCGCCGCATCTTCAAGATTTCCGGCATGGATTGCATCGAGGAAGTGACCATCTTGCGGAAAGTACTCAGCCCGATCGTAGGAAACGAAGACAAGTTGTCCTTTGACGTACTCAACGGGCGCATGGGCGTAAATGACGACAAGGTGAGCGATGCCGACATTATCAAGGCGGTATCGCGCACCGGAATGAAGGCCGAAGTCGTCACGGCGGGCAAGGAGCCCCAAGACGCAGGCTCCTACCGCAAATATGCGACCATGCTTATGGTCGTGAGCGGGCTATTCACGACGGCGGGCTTTCTGGTTGACGCATACACCAAAGGCAGCTTAATGGCGGCCTTTCAGGAAGGCGGCAAGATGCCCGCTGCCGCGATAGGGCTTTATATCGCAGCAATTACCGCGGGCGGCTGGTTTGTCATGCCGAAGGCGATTTACGCCCTGCGCGGTATGCGCCCCGATATGAACCTGCTGATGGTTATTGCCGTGCTGGGCGCAGCTGGGATTGGCGAATGGTTCGAGGCCGCGACCGTCACTTTCCTGTTCTCGTTATCTCTGTCTTTGGAAGCATGGAGTATCGGCAGGGCGAGGAGGGCGATTGCCGCCCTTATGAGCCTCGCGCCGGAAACCGCCCGCCTGAAGCAGGATGGCGGTGAAAAGGAAGTTCCGGCTGGCGAAGTGAAAGTCGGTGATACCTTTATCGTCCTTGGCGGCGAACGTATCCCTCTAGATGGCAAGGTGACGCGGGGCGAAAGCCATGTAAACCAAGCACCGATTACAGGCGAAAGCGTGCCTGTGCGGAAGGAAGTTGGCGCGGAAGTCTTCGCAGGAACGATCAATGGGGATTCCACGCTCGAAATTGCCGCCACAAAAACGTCGGATAACACGACGCTGGCGAATATCATTCGTCTTGTCGGTGAAGCGCAGAACAAACGCGCCCCCTCGGAGCAATGGGTCGAGAAATTCGCCCGCATTTACACGCCTGCCGTGATACTGCTTGCGGTCGCCGTTTTTGTCATTCCCGTCATTATGGGGCTATCGGCAAGCGCATGGTTCTACAAAGCCCTTGTTCTGCTGGTTATTGCCTGTCCCTGTGCGCTTGTTATCTCTACGCCCGTTAGTATCGTTTCATCCCTGACGGCGGCTGCGAAAGCTGGCGTATTAATCAAGGGCGGGGTGCATGTTGAAACGCCGGGGCGATTGAAGGCACTGGCTTTGGATAAAACCGGCACGATTACCGAAGGCAGGCCGACCGTCGCGGAAGTTATCGCCCTGTCAGGTCATAGCGAAGAAGAACTCATGGCGCGCGCCAGTGCATTGGAGGCGCGAAGCACCCATCCTCTTGCGACCGCCGTTATAGAATATGCCCAAAAGAAAAACGTAAAAGTGGAGTCCGCCGAGGATGTTGCCATTATTCCTGGCAAGGGCGTGACGGGGCATTTCCAAGGCAAGGTTTATTGGCTTGGCTCCGAGCGATATTTGCAGGAGCGCAAACAGGAAACACCTGAAGTAAAAGCCATGATCGCTAAAATCAGCGGCGCAGGCCGCACGGTTATTGTTATCGGCAATGACACGCATGTTTGCGGTCTGGTGGCGGTGGTCGATGCCATCCGGCCTGCCGCAAAAGCGGCCTTGGCGCGTTTGCGGGAGTTGGGCATAGAGCATCTTGTAATGCTGTCGGGCGACAACAAGGCGACGGCGGAAAGCATCGCCAAATCCGTCGGCATTGATGAAGTCCATGCCGAATTGCTGCCGGAAGACAAAGTGACCGCCATCGACGGCCTCGTGAAGAAGTATCAGAGCGTCGGCATGATCGGCGACGGCGTGAACGACGCGCCAGCAATGGGCAGGGCAAGCCTTGGCATTGCAATGGGCGCGGTCGGCAGTGATGCCGCTATCGAGAGCGCGGATATTGCGCTAATGGCTGATGACTTGTCGAAGCTGCCTTGGCTGATTTCCCATTCGCGGCGCACGTTAAGCATTATCAAGCAGAACATCGCCCTGTCGCTGCTGACGAAGGGCGCATTTATCCTGTTGAACTTGGCTGGAATGAGTACATTGTGGATAGCGATTGCGGCAGACATGGGAACGACGCTCGTCGTTATCATGAACAGCCTGCGGCTGTTGTCCACATCAGAGAAAACAACGTAACGAGGTGGGCAGATGAAGTCTTTACAGACAACGACCGCAATTATTCTAGCGATGGCGATTTCCGGCGCGGCATGGGCGGAAGCGCCCACAGCGGCAGAGAAAGAAGCCAGCCCCTTGGATGGGTTTTCTATAACGATTGATGCTGTTACCGATTACCGCGACCGTGGCCTGTCCTTGAGCGACGACAGCCCCGCGCTTCAAGGCAGCCTAGATTGGGAACATGATAGCGGCCTGTATCTCGGCATATGGGCAACCAACGTCGATTTCAACGACGGCGGGGAGGCCAAATACGAGCTGGACGTATATGGCGGCTATACCTTCGCTTGGGCGGATTGGGATTGGGATTTGATGGTTAACGGCATCTTTTACCCCGGTGCCTCGGATGCTCTGGATTACGACCTCGTGGAGTTCAGCCTGTCGGCAGAACATACCTTCGGTATCGTCAAGACCAAGCCTTCCATTACCTTCAGCCCCGACAACTTCGGGGATAGCGGCGTGGCCTTTTATCCCCAACTGGAACTTGAAGCGCCTATCGCCGAGACAGGCTTCGCCGCGACAGCTTCCTATGGTTTCCAGAGCATTGACGATAAAGCCCGCTATGGATTCGGCGATTATAGCGACTGGTCAGCGGGGATTAAGTACACATGGAACGACGTCGAATTTGCCCTCCAATATATAGACACCAATTTGAGCAATGCCCAATGCCCCGACGGCTGCGACGCCACGGCGGTCTTTTCGATCAGCCACACCTTTGGCGGAAGTGACGGTTAGGGGCTTTGACAGCCCGAAAAAGAAGGGCTATTTTGATGAAGAGTTACTCAATCGGGTGCCTTCCGGTTAGCACACATTCTAGCACACTGATTTCGAGACCCCTAAATAGGCTAATAAATACAGTACCTTACGGCAGCCTAAGTTAGACTCAAAATCTTGTTTCCGTAAGGAAGTGTCGGTTCGACCCCGACCGGGGGCACCATCTTAAAAGCCACGTTTTGCCTGCAAATACTGCTATTTCGCTTTTTGAAATCAATCAGCCAGTATTTCAAACCTTCCCGGAAAAAACTGCACACTGCTAACACAGTTTTGAAGGAAGGTTGTTGAAATCAGAGATGCGGGAGGCTTCAATAAAGATTGAGACGCGTCCGTCAAACTTCGCCGCGCTTTTTTCACCTCATCGCCACTTTTGTCCTTGCCGGATGTCTCGGCAATATACGAGCGGATTTCCTCTGCTGTCATTACCTGAATAATCTGAGGACGTACAGTTATCACTGCTTAAAATTCTAGCTTCACGCCACGCGCAGGCTTGTCGGCAAGCTTCTCTTCGGCCTTCGGCTCAAAAACGGCAAGGCTGATCTTGTAATCCGCTGGCAGGACGGGTGCGATGACTTCTTTGACCCATGTCGTGAATTTTTCGGTACTGCCCATCTCCTTGCGCAGGGTCTGCAGCAGCTTTTCGATCTGGAAGTCGCGCGTGGGCATCTGCGGATACTGATAGATGTCAAGCGGCAGATAGCCCTTTTCGTTTTCCTGCAGCAGCAGCTTCTTGGCTAGGTCGATCGCCACATCAGTGCCGAGCAACCGATCGAAGGCAGCGAGCATGGGTGACAAACTGTCGGTAAAGGTGCGTGAATCCTTAGGCGTGCTAAGGAGGTCGCTCGCCACCCATTTGCGGTGCATGGGCGTGTTTCCCTTGGCATCCGTTGCGGATAGTAGCTCGAATATGCCGTCGGCTTTCTGCTGCGGCGTGGCAGCGTCGCCCTTCAATTGTATCTCTAGCAGGCGAAAAAATGCCTTGCCGGGGAAATGCTCGGTCAGCAGCGTGCCGCGATATACGACAGGATCGGCGCTATCGTAAAAGTCTTTCATCTTCGCTAGTTGGCCTTTCGAATAGTCGCTCAGGTCGGTTTTCTTCTGTTGCTCGGCGATATAGGTCGCAATTGCCGGACGCAGTTCCGCGAGCGTTTCGCGTAAGGCTGCGGCCGTGACGGGATGGTACATATCGGTCGTCAGCGCATCGACTCTGGCGTACTCTTTCGAATCCCGGGCAAGAACGCTCCGCACGTTCTGGAAGTCGTAGGAAATGCCCGCGTCAAAACTACCGAGCGGCTCGGAAAGGATGCTCTTCATTATCGCATCAGCTTTTTCCTCTCCCGCCCATTTGTAGAGTATGTCGAGGATTGGCTCGTGAGCCTCGCGATGGCCACCGTATTGAAGCGATTTGTGGATCACTGACTGGCCGAGATTATTGGTCGCGGTTAGCAGCGCGACGCGCTTTGCCGCATCCGGCTCCGCTTTCTCGAGCGCAGCCAGCGCTGCGGTGGTGAATTCCTTGTGCCTGTTATGCCCGATGTCACTGAAATAGCCGTCGACCATGTACGACAGGCCGCTGTCTGGTACGTCCTTCGACATCGGCGTCAGCAGCCATTTTCTGCCTACATCCGTTTCGAAAACTGCTGTCACTTGTTCGGGTGATTTCAAGTCTGATAAAAGGTCTACGAGAATTCTATTGGGAAGCGACATGGGGCATATAACTCCAGTATTAATTGTACACTAAACCGAGGGCTACTGCTGGCGGTGACAATAGCAATGAACCTCGAACAAATAGTTCGTAGTTGTTTTGGAGCGCAGTAATTAAGGGGCAGGCGTCAGGTGAGAAACAAATCCACCTACGGAAAACCACTCTGTCGATAAAAGCGCTAGCATGACTTTACTACGTATCAAATCACAGCACGCCAGTCAATATGTAAATTATTAACACTTGAGTGCGCCAGAAGATCGGAGATTGGTCTTCTCCGATAAATTGTACCATTTTCAGTGAGGAAAAAATCCTGTCGGTCAGGAGTAATAAAATTATACACAGTTTCATGCACAGTCAAAAATGGGCTAATAAAAAACCAATTTTGCCAATGGGTTACGCAATTTCAACATCACTCAAAATCTTGTTTCTGTAAGTAAGAGTCGGTTCGATCCCGACCGGGGGGCACCAATTTTCAATCAGGCTTTGCCAAAGCGCCCGCGCTGCTCCAGCCATTTGACAACTTTTTCGATATGGTCGGCTAGGGTATTGGCCTTGAACGGCTTGACGATGTAAGACGTTGCCCCTGATTTCAATGCCTCCTGAATATACCGCTGGCCGTCTTCACCGGATACGATCACGAAGGCGACATTGTCGTAGGCGCGGTCTTCGCGGTATTGCTGCATCAGTGCAACGCCGCTTTTGCCTGTCATGCGCCAGTCCAGGAAAAGTACGTCGTAGCCCGATGCCGACATTTTCTCCTCCGCCTCGGCTGCGCTTGAAGCGGTATCGATCTGCGTGATGCCGAGGTCGCCCAGCATCTGTTGCAGCGCCTTGATGACCACGCGGCTGTCATCGACGATCATGTATTTCAGTTGTTTTGCTTTATCGTCTGTCATTTCCCGGTTTCTTTTTTCCTGATTTCGGACAGTTCCACCCTGTTACGTCCGTTCTTTTTTGCGCGTGTCAGCAGGTCGTCTGCTTCCTTCATCATCGCTTCCAGGCTTTCGCGCGTGCCGTGGCAAACGCCGAAGCTGGCCGTGATCTTGAGCGGGCGCCCGTTGTCGTTCAGCTCCAGCGTCTCGACCGCGTTTCGGATACGCTCGAAAAACTGCACAATACTGTCATCCGCTAGGTTTACCGCAAGGATGGCGAAGGAATCAAGCCCGTAGCGCGCCACTATATCTGTCTGGCGGCACTGGCGGCGCAGCAGGTCGGCCACGCCTTTCAGAACGATATCGCCAGCCTTGTGCCCGTATGTGTCATTGATCTGCTTGATGAAATCCAAGTCGATCATGGCGGCGGTCAGGCGCAATTGATCGCGTTTGGTACTTGAAAACAGGCCTGATCCGGCCTCGAAGAAAAAGCGCCGGTTGTGGATGCCCGTCAGCGTATCGCGGATGCCCATATCCTTCAGCCTGCTGAAGAGGTCGAGCATGCGCAGGTTTTGCGATACGCGGCAGAAAAACTCTTCGGGCAGGAACGGTTTTTTCAGGAAGTCGTTCGCGCCCAGCTTGATGAACTCGGCCGACAGCGCGCCGCGGCTGACGCCTGATGCGATGCCGATGATCGACAACTGGTCGCGGTCGAATTTCTTGCGTATTTCCTGCACCAGTTCCACGCCGTTCATGCCGGGCATGAAATAATCGGTGATGACAAGGCGGATGTCGGGCTGCGCCTCCAGCATATCCAGCGCTTCCTGTGCTGTGCCGGCCTCGATCACCTGGCACTGGTAACCGGTCAGCAGCGCGCGCACATGCATCCGGCTCGTTTTTGAATCGTCCACGACCAGTATCTTGGTTTCGCGGTTGCGGTGCACACGCTCCACGATATCCACAAGGTAACTGAGGGAGGAGGGCGTGTCTTTAATCACGTAATCCATGACGTTCCAGTCGAGGATCATCTTGCGCAGGTCTTCGGAATAAAAACTGGTGAATACGATGCAGGGTACGCGTTTCTGCATCAGGTATTCTGCCGCTTCGCCTTCGGAACTGTCGGGCAGAATGATATCGACAAGCGCCAGGTGGAATTTCGTCTGGCCGCTCTCCAGCAGGGCGCGGGCGGCGGCGAGGGTTTCGACCGTCACAACTTCCGCGCCGATGCGTTCCACAATGGCTTTTTTGACGATGCGTGAAAAGAACCTGGAATCATCGACGATCAGAATGCGGGTGGCATCTTGGATATCCATGAGGCCCGTTTTCCTATGCCTTTGCCGGTATTGTATTTGCCGCCATTTTTTTGTGCATCAGGCGTGTACAGCATTGAAAATAACGAATATCCGACCCGAAAGCCAGCCGGAGCTGCGTTTTGTTCCATAAAACCAATTGAAATGATTTGATATTATGCCAATTCCGATGTCGGAAATCGTAAAGGAATTGGTGATACGATATAAGTGGTGGTTGCCGTCAATGGGCAGCCGCGTCCGATCGGGCTCCCAAGGACTTCTCGCACCATGGATGAAATCCTCTCTGAATTTCTGGCCGAAACGAATGAAGGGCTTGCCGAGCTCGATAATGCGCTTGTACTGTTCGAGCGCAGTCCCGATGACGAAGAACTGCTGGCAAAAATTTTCCGCGTCTTTCATACAATCAAGGGAAGCTGCGGCTTTATCGGTCTTGAACGCCTCGGCAGCATTGCCCACCGCGCAGAAGACATTCTGGATCTGGTGCGTGAAGGTAAACTGGATATCACCCCTGATTTCATCACGGCGCTGCTTGGCGCTGTTGACCGGATCCGTACGCTGACGGCCGAGCTGGAAAAAAACGGACAGGAACCAAACGGCGAAGACGAAGATATCTTGTCCCTGATGAACGATATTGCCGGTGCGCTGTCTGAAAAAGACGCGCCGCCAGCAGAGCAGGAAGATGCCGGCAGTGACGGAAACGACCAGTCGTGGTCATCAGCAGCAAATGATTTTTCATCAGCCGCAAAACCCGAAGAAGGCCGCAAGACGAATGCATCGGAAGCCGACGCGGCGCAGCAGACCCTGCGCGTTAACGTCGATCTGCTGGAAAGCATGATGACGGTCGTGAGCGAACTGGTGTTGACCCGCAACCAGCTGTTGCAGACCGCGCGCACGACTAAAAATACGATGTTTAATACGCCGTTGCAGCGGCTTAACCAGGTTGTCACCGAATTGCAGGAAAGCGTCATGAAGACGCGTATGCAGCCCATCGGAAATGCATGGTCCAAAATGCCGCGTATCGTGCGGGATGTGTGTCATGAGCTGGGCAAGAAAATCGACCTTGAAATGCGCGGGCAGGATACCGAGTTGGACCGGCAGGTGCTCGAAATGATCAAGGATCCCCTGATGCACATGGTGCGCAACGCCGCCGACCATGGCATCGAAGACCCGTTTGAGCGAGTCAAGGTCGGCAAGCCCGAAACTGGGCATATCGTGCTGAATGCTTACCATCAGGGCGGGCATATCATCATCCAGATTTCGGATGACGGGCGCGGGCTTGCGCTGAACAAGATCAAGGGCAAGGCCTTGCAGGCGGGATGGGCAAGCCAAGAACAGCTGAATAAACTTTCCCCGCAGCAGATACAGCAATTTATATTCCGTCCGGGTTTTTCGACGGCAGAACGCGTCACATCGGTTTCAGGGCGCGGGGTCGGCATGGATGTTGTGCGCACCAACATCCAGAAAATCGGCGGCACCGTCGAAATGACCTCGACCGAGGGCAGGGGGATGACTTTCACGATAAATATCCCTCTTACGCTTGCTATTGTGCCGGCATTGATTATCGAGGTTGCGGGCGCACGCTTTGCCTTTCCGCAGCTTGCCGTTTCCGAACTGGTGATGGTCGGCAAAGGAACGGGCATGGAGATCGAGACGATCAACGGCACGCCTGTACTGCGCTTGCGCGATACTTTGCTGCCGCTGATATATCTTGGCGATTACCTGAAGGTCTGGGACAAACGCAAAGAGCATGCGCATGATGACGGAGAGCTTCGCTATGTCGTCGTCACGCGCGCTGCGGGCATACCTTATGGTATCGTCGTCGATCATGTTCTCGACATGGAGGAAATTGTCGTCAAGCCGACTTCCAGCAACCTGAAGGAAGTCCATATTTTTTCCGGCAACACGATTTTGGGCGACGGCACGGTGATAATGATCCTCGATCCGTCGCAACTGTTGCAGGCGGCCAACCTGCGCGAAGATTTAACGCACCAGCATCTTGCTGATCATAAACATCTGCTAGAAACGACCGCAGCTGAAAACATGCTTCTGCTTTTCAAGGCCGGTGATAAAACGCCGAAAGCGGCACCTTTGAAAATGGTGTCGCGCCTGCGTGAAATACGTTCTGCCGATATAGAACTGTCGAATGGCAGGCCTGTGTTGCAGCATTTGGGCCGCCTGATGCCGGTTTTTCGATTTGACGACAAACCCGTCAGCGGAGAGAATGCGTTCCTGATCATTTTTGAACATGACGGACATCATTTCGGCCTACTGGTCGATCAGGTGCTGGATATCGCCACTTACAACGGGTCGCTCGCTGAAAGCAGTGCGGATATGCTGCTGGATACAATTATCCTCAACCAGCAATCGACAGATGTGGTCAATCCTTTGTGGTACATGTCGTCCGTTCATCAGTCGGCAGGTGGCGTGTGATGGATACAGCCGCTGATAAAATCGCGACGATGGACGGGGTAGAGCAGGTGCTGGCCGTGTATCTTGGCAGCGAAATGTTCGGCATTCCGATTGCCCAGATGCAGGGGGTGCTTGAAACCCTGCCTCTGACCTTTGTGCCGCTCGCGCCACCGGCTGTGCGAGGTGTCATGAACTTGCGGGGGCGTATCGTCACGGCCGTCGATCTGCGCACTTTGCTGGGGCTTGCCGAACGCCCCGGCGTGGAGCAGGCGAATATGAGCGTCGTGATCGAAAACGGTGGCGAACTTTTCAGCCTGCTCGTTGATAGCGTGGGTGATGTCTACGCAATACCCCTTGCCAATATCGAAGAGCCACCGCTCACCATGCCTGAATCGATGAAGCATGTATCCTCCGGAGTTTTTCCGTTGCGCGACCGCATCATGATACTTTTGAAGCCATCCGTTTTTCTGCAAGTAAACGAGGAGTGACGAGCACATGAAAACCTGCATGATCGTCGATGACAGTGCGGTGGTGCGCAAGCTTGTGCGCAACATCCTCGAACCGCTGCAGTTCGATTGCTCTGATGCCAAAAACGGTGAAATCGCGCTGACGGCTTGCAAGACCTCGATGCCTGAACTGATTATGCTCGACTGGAATATGCCCGTCATGGACGGCATGGAGTTCCTGAAACAATTGCGCCAGACGCCGGGCGGCGACAAACCTGTCGTTTTCTTCTGCACATCGGAATGCAGCATCGAGCATATCAAGGCGGCGATGGCGGCGGGCGCGACGGATTATGTGATGAAGCCGTTCGACAGCGAAATCGTCGTCGGCAAGCTTGTTCAGAACGGTATTATTTCGGCAGTGTAAAGGCGTACGGATGCGCAAGGCGGCCACAGAAAAGAAACCGGTAGGCGTCCTGATCGTGGACGATTCCAAGGTTACACGCGCTGTCATCGGTAAAATATTGCAGGAAGCTGCGCCTCAGGTAAAAATTGTAGGCTATGCGGAGGATGGCGCAAGTGCGTTAAAGGCGCTCGATGTGTGTGACCCGGATATCGTGATCCTCGACCTTGCGATGCCCAGTATGGACGGTCTTACGGCGCTGCCTCTGATCCTTCAAAAAAAACCGCGCACACGTATTGTCGTCTGTTCCTCTTCAAGCGCACCCGGTGCCGAGATATCCGTGCGGGCGCTGTCTCTTGGCGCGACTGCTTGCGTCGCGAAGCCGGCCGGCACCAAAAATCCGAAGGCTATCGCCGATTTCAAATCTGCGCTGAAGCAGGCTGTGTTGGGACTTTGTGATGTGCCGCTTGCCAAGCTGACTGGAGAAACAGCGCGCGCCGCAGCAGCCCCCGACCTGTCGTCGTTCCGGCCCAAGCTGGTCGCTATCGGCAGTTCGACCGGCGGCCCAAATGCTGTCATATCTTTGCTTAAGGAAATGGGAAAGCTGCCTGTTCCGGTAGTGATCACGCAGCATATGATGGAAATGTTCATTACAATTCTTGCCCGCCAGATTACTCAGGAAACAGGTATAGAATGCATCGAAGGCAGTGATGGCCTGTTGCTAGAGCCTGGACGTATTTATCTTGCGGCTGGTGGTCGCCACATGGTGCTCAAAAAATCCGGCCACCGCGTGACGATCGGTCTGAACGACGGTCCGCCGGAAAATTTCTGCAAACCGTCTGTCGATGTGATGCTGCGCAGCGCCGTCGAGGTATATGGCGGCGACATTATGGCCGTGATCCTGACAGGGATGGGCAAGGATGGCCTTGCCGGTAGCGAAATCCTTGCTCAGGCAGGCGGTCGTATCGTCGTTCAGGACCAGGAATCGTCGATTGTCTGGGGCATGCCAGGCAGCGTTGCGAATGCGGGCCTGGCGAGCGCCATTTTGCCCGTGTCTGGCCTTGCGCGCGCTGTGCGGAGCACGTTGCTGGACGTAATGCCGCGAGGTGAATCATGAACCTCGATGATTTCAAGTTTTATCAAAAGATGCTGATTGACCATTCGGGTCTGTCGCTGACACAGGACAAGACATATTTGCTGACCACAAGGCTGGATCCCGTCGCGCGCAGCATGGAATTTGAAAAGCTTGACGAATTTACAAATCATTTGCGATTAAACCTCGACCCACGCACCATTGCACTGGTCGTGCAAGCCATGGCGACCAAGGAAACCTCTTTCTTCCGCGACAGCCTGCCCTTTACTCATCTTAAAAGCAGCATTCTGCCCGGGCTTGCAAAAAAAAATGCCGCGACCAAAACTATCCGCATCTGGTCTGCGGCCTGCTCGACGGGGCAGGAACCGTATTCTATAGCCATGGTCGCACGCGAATTTCTGCAGGCGTATCCCGGCTGGTCGGTGCAGATTGTCGCGACAGATATTGCCGATGACGCGCTGGCACAGGCGCAGGAAGGGTTGTATTCGCATTTCGATATCCAGCGCGGCCTGACCATGAAACTGATTCTTGATCATTTCACCATGGAAAACACAAAATGGCGCGTGCAGGAAGACCTGAAGCAGATGATAAGGTTTTCGAAATTCAACCTGCTGAAACCGATGGAGCCGATGGGGCGTTTTGACGTTATTTTCTGCAGGAATGTGCTGATTTATTTCGATACGCCGACAAAAAAATCTGTTCTCGACAGGCTGGGCGAGCGGTTATATCCGGATGGCTACCTGCTGTTGGGAGCATGTGAATCGTCGATCGGCTTGAATACCAGGCTAAGGCTCTGTCCCGATATGCCGGGAGTTCATATGGCAGCAGCGCCTGTGCCCGTAGCACAAAAAGAAAACGTGAAATGACAGTTCGAGATGAATTGAACCGATGGAGTAACGCATGCCTAAAAGTAAAATCCCCTATTTAAGGGTATTGATCGTCGATGACAGCCGCATGCAGCGATCGCTGATGCATGAAATGCTGGCCAGCTTCGGCTTCAAACATATCGACGAGGCGGAAAATTCAGGCGATGCGAACGAGAAAATGGACGCTTTGCGATATGACATCGTTTTTCTTGACTGGGTCATGCCGGGCAGGAGCGGCGTGTCGCTGATGGAGGAGTGGCGCGGCGACCGGCGTTACGACGATGTCGCGATGTTTGTGGTGTCTATGCAGGACGACAAATCCATGATAGCCGGCGCAGTCAAGGCAGGCGCGCTCAGTTATATCATCAAGCCTGTTACCGAAGGCGTCTTGCTGATAAACGTGGAAAAAGCCTTGAAGTGGATCGACGAGCGCCGCGCAGCCCGCGAAAACGAAGAGTGACGGAAATTATGCCGAGCGCACGTTGCCGAGGAATTTCAAGACTTCCGCGCGCAGTACATCCGCTTCCTTGAGCAGTTTTTTGGACTCATCCAGCATCGCTGTCGATGCTTCACCCGTCACTTCAGCCGCCTTCATGACTGCGGTAATGTTGTGAGAAACGTCTGATGTGCCATGTGCTGCTTCGGTCACGTTGCGTGTGATTTCATTTGTCGATGCATCCTGTTCGACCACGGCTGAACTGATGGTCGTCTGGATAAGGTTGCAGCGTTCGATGATTTTTGTGATGCTTTCGATGGCTGCAACCGCAGCATGCGTCGATTGCTGCATTTCCGAAATTTGGGTGCGGATATCTTCGGTCGCCTTCGCAGTCTGACTGGCGAGGTTTTTGACTTCCGATGCGACAACAGCAAATCCCTTGCCGGCTTCGCCTGCGCGTGCGGCCTCGATGGTCGCGTTCAGAGCCAGAAGGTTGGTTTGTGCCGCGATATGATTGATCAGGTTGACGACATCGCCGATGTTCTGGGCTGCAGTCGAAAGGACTTTCATGCGGTCGTTCGTCTGGCGCGCCTGGTTCGAGATATCACCGAAAACGGCGGTCGCTTCCTGCACCAGCATCGAGATTTGCGAGATGGAGGTCGCAAGGTCGCTGGCTGAGTTCGTCACCGTCTGCACGTTGGTCGAAGCTTCGAACGCGCCTGATGACACGGATGTCGCCTGCCGCAGCGTTTCCTTGGCGGTATTGCAGAGGTTGCCGGCCGAAGTGGTGAGGTTGCCGGATGCGACCGAAACAGAATCCACGCATTTCAGGATGTTCTTCTCGAAATTTTCAGAGAGGGACAGGAGGAGCGAGCGGCGGTCTTCCTCTGCTGCCTGCCGGATAGAGGCAAGGCCTTTGACCTGTTCAAGGTTTTGCGCGATTGCCTTTTGCATGCCGGCAAGCGCGCCCAGCAATTGCGCGATTTCTGTGAGGCCGCGCACGGGAATGTCGTTATCCAGCTTGCCGTCGGCAATCTTTTTTGCGATAGAAACGCTGTAACGCAGCTGCGGGATCGTGGCGCGGATGATGCAGACGCTCAAAATTGCTGCCAGCACGATAGCGCAGAGCAGGATGATGCCCATTGAATCCCGCGTTTTCGCAATTTTTTCAGCGGCCGCGTCGATGGAAGTGACACGGTCGGCCTGATAATTCCCGACGAGCCGCGCAAGGTCCTTGTCGATAATAGTGGCATCCGCTTGAAGGTTGGTGCTTTTGGGAAGGGCAGACAGCTTGTCCTGAAGATCGAGGATAAGGGAAGTTTCCTTGTCGTTCGATGCCCATTCCTTGGCCTGGTCGAGTATCGCCTTGATCGATTCAATATCGTCCAGCGACGATTGATCGGTCAGCGTGGCTTCAGTCCCTTGATGGCTGAGCATCAGGCTTTTGAAACCCAGCTGCGCTGCGTTCGAATAATGGACGCCTTCAAAGTTGCGGTCGTATAGTGAGATAACCTCGCCGACTGTTTTAGCTTGCGTATTGATCAGGTCATATCCGACACCGCCCAGGATGATCATAAAAGCGAGTGAGTTGAAGATGATCAGGTTGCGGAAGGAAAAACGCATTTTAAGTCAGCCTTTTGTTAGGTAAGTGCGGGACGCCCTTACCGGATGTTCATGTTGGCAAGCGACAGCAGCTTGGAGCTGATGGAAAGGCCTGTCACGCGTACCTGCGACAAAGCAACCCAGATGCCGATCTTGCCGTCTTCAAGTTTGAATTCCACCATGCCACCCTGGTTTGAGAAACCGGATATATCGCTCATGGTCAGCACGGGCGTGCCCTTGATCTGTGCCAGGATCGTCTTTAAATTCCTGTTCTCGGATCCCGATACAAACAGGGCGTTGCAGGCCTTCACATCGCTGTCAGCGCTGCTGAGGTGGCGGATGGTGATTTTCTTGTCGTTAACCTTGCGGCTTTTGATAGGTTCCAGGTTGGCACCAAACGGATCCTGCCCGACCACGCATACCGTAAAACTTTCGTCCATCACGCCCGAGGGCCAGGTCGTGAGTTGCGTAAAATTATAGATATAGGCCGAGATGAGCGTATATTTGCTATCGACGTTTTCCGCGCCGGCACGCGTGGACATGACTGCCCACGAAATGGCCATAATAATGAATACCGGAAAATAATGGAATAAGGGTCTCATACACCTATTAAAACTTCAACTGTGCCGCAGGTCAACTTCATTCCCCGCTTTTCAATCTATAGCACCGGCGGTTTCCAGAAACGGAGACTGTATCGTTGCGGTGTTATGCCGTTAAATTATCCCTTTGCAAAGGGCAGGGGAGAATGGACTATACTTTTAGAAAAGCGGGGCCAAGAGTTTGTTGCGACACAGTCATATACTGCCACTTTGTTTAGCTGCCGCCCTGCTGGTGATAACGGCGCAGGCGCAGGCACAGACGTTGTCGGCTGCCGACCTGATGGACATGCCGCTTGAAAAGCTTGTCGAGGTCGAAGTCTTGGTCACCGGCGCCTCGAAATACGCCGAGAAAGCAAGCGAGTCACCGTCAATCGTCGAAATCATCACAGCCGATGATATCCGCCATTACGGCTACCGCACATTGGGCGACGCGCTGAACGGATTGCATGGCATATATACCAGCAGCGATCGCAACTATAATTCGCTGGGAACCCGCGGGTTCATCATGACCGGCTATTCAAGTTCACGCGTGCTTATTATGATAGATGGCCGGCGCATGAATGAAAACGTCTATGATGCCGCGTATGTTGGCGAAGAATTCATGCTCGATATGGCGCTGATCGACCACATCGAGTATATTCCCGGGCCGGGATCGTCTATTTATGGCGCAAACGCGATGATGGGCGTTGTAAACGTCGTCACGAAAAAGGGCTCCGACTTCAATGGGACGCAGGTTGAAGCGGGCATCGGCAGTTTTAATACCGGTGTTGCGCGCACGACATACGGCAAAAGCTTCTCTAACGGCGCGAATGTGCTTATATCCGCTTCCGGTTATACGTCCGGCGGGCAGGAAAACCTTTACTATCCCGAGTTTGATACTCCGCTCGAAAACAACGGTATCGCGCACAATCTGGATGATGAGCATTCGAAGCGGCTGTATGCAAAGGTGCAAAAAGGCGATGTCACTTACGTGGCCGGCTATCAGAGCCGTTACAAGAAAGTGCCTACCGCTCCCTATGTCACCGAATTTAACGTACAGGGCAACGACACGGTCGATACGCAGGCCTATGCCGACATACGCTACAACAAACAGCTCAACGACAAAAACAGCATCGAATTGCGCAGCTATGTGCATTCCTATGATTCACAATTGCAATATCCGTATGACTTTTTTGGCCCCTATATCCTGACGAGCTCTTATAACGGGCAATGGGCCGGTGCCGAAGCGACATTGGTCAGCACGGCTTTTGACCGCCACAAAATCGTTGTGGGAGCCGAGGTTCAATACGACTTTAACCAGCAGTTGTACGATTACGACATTTTCGGGGTTTATCAGGATACCAATCGCGGCGGTTTCAGAAGCGGCCTGTTTGCGCAGGATTCTTACCAGATACTGGACAACCTGACTTTGAGCGCCGGCCTGAGGCTTGATCAGCATCATATGATCGAGAATGTGCAATTAAACCCGCGTATCGGTCTTATCTGGAACCCCAAACCGTCAACGACGATCAAGCTGCTATACGGCTCTGCCTTCCGTGCGCCGAACGTGTACGAGCGTGATTACGATGCCTATACCTCATGGACAGCCAATCCGGATAACCAGGAGGAGCATATCAAGAACTATGAAGCGGTGGCGGAGTGGCGCGGACCCAACGGGTACAAAGTCAACGGTTCTCTGTTTTATAACGTTTTCACCGATGTCCTGAACAAAAATTATGATTCACTGAGCCCCGACTATCACAAATATACAAACACCGGTAACCTCAAATCTGCCGGTATGGAATTGGGTGCCGAGAAAAAATGGGATAACGGCCGGGAAATCAAGCTATCTTATAACCATACGGAATACCTTGAGCATACCGGCACGGCCTGGGGCGCAGTGGACGCGCCGAAAGATGTCGCCAAGCTGCGTTACATGCAACCATTGTTTGCTGACAGGTTCAAACTTGCCGCTGAACATATTTTCGTAGGGCATCGTAAGACTCTCTATTACAGGACGGAAGACCATTACAATCTGGTTAACCTGAACCTGACTGCCGATAACTGGTTTTTGGGTGCTGATTATTCCCTGGGCATCTACAACCTTTTAGGCGGCGAACGCAACATGATTGGACCTGCGTTCACCGATCAGGACGTGATTCCGATGAATGGACGCAGCCTGATGTTTATCGTCAGGAAAACCTTCTGATCTGTCGCGTTACGGTTTGTTAATCATTCACTTGTAGTATCAATAAAGATCAAGGGCTTGTGAATGTTGGGTTTCTTCAAGAAAATTTTTGCTGACGAACCTGTCAGCTACGAGACACAAAAGAGAATGCTGGACAGCGGGGAACCGCAACAGCTGCTCGAGTTGGCGCGGAACGAAAAAACGCTGCCCGAAATCCTTTATCTGCTGGCCGGCAACCAAAGCGATGCTGTACGCACTGCGGTCGCGGCGAATAAATCAACGCCTGTTCATGCGGCCGCGATTATCGCGAAAGATAAAAACGCAGATGTGCGTCTGCTGCTGGCATCGCGCGTAGCACGTCTGCTGCCGTCGCTGACAGGCCCGGAACAGGCGCAGCTATACGCCTTTGCTGTGCAGGCGCTCGGCACGCTGGTGCAGGACGAGGTGACGCAGGTGCGTAAGGCGCTGTCCGACGCCTTGCGTGACTACGCAAAAGCGCCGCCCGAGATTGTTGCGCGTCTGGCCCGTGACGTCGAGCGCGAAGTAGCAGAGCCAATTTTACGTTTCTGTGTGGCGCTGGCGGACGAGGATTTACTGGATATTCTATCGAACCATCCCGCATCATGGGTCGTGAACACGATTGCCGAGCGCCAATATATAAATGAACAGCTGGCAAACGCGATCATCGACACGAACGATATATCGGCCATCGGCACCCTGTTGAAAAACCCTGTTGCGGCCATCGAGACCGAAAAGCTTTTCGAAATCGTCGAGCGTGCGCGCGAATACCCGGAGTGGCACCGGCCGATTGCGCTCCGCCGTGAATTATCCGCTCAGATGGCGCACCGTTTATCCGGTTTCGTGGACAAGGCAGTGCTTGAAGTCCTTGAAAAACGAAGTGATTTTGATCCTGAAACACGTCAGGCTGTCGCCGATATCGTGAAACGTCGCATCGCCTTCGCCAACGAAAGCCCGACGGAAGAAGCAGCTGCACGCGTCGAGCGTTACGCCCGCGAAAAGCGCCTGACGCCCGAAACGATCCAGGATGCCATGATGTGGCATGACGCCGAGTTCGCGACGCTGGCGATTGCGTATCTTTCGGCCATTCACCCGCAGGTTTTGCGTCGCATGATCGAGACGCACAAGCCCAAACCTGTGGTCGCTTTCTGCCGCAAGGCAAACCTTCCGGTGCGGATGGCGGTTGAGGTTCAGCGTTACCTCGCCAAAGTACCCCTCAGGGAAATCATGTACGCCAAGCAGGGCACGGATTACCCGTTGAATGACGACGAGGTTAAATGGCAGCTGGAGTTTTTCGGCGTGCCTGCCAGCCTGCCATAATCAAAAAAATGCGATAATATGATAAATGAATCCCTCCGCAAAAGCGTTTGTAATTCGCGCCGTTTCATCCGTCTGGGCGTGGCTGAAAAACAACTATAATTACCAGCCATATCCATATATTTTTTATGCCTGACGGCAGCGACCGTTGATTCGGCAAAAGGGGTGTTTCAATGAGCAAAAAGAAAGTTGTTTTGGCCTATTCCGGCGGTCTCGATACGTCAGTCATCCTGAAATGGATGCTGGAGCAGGGCTATGAGGTCGTTGCCTATCTCGCCGATGTTGGCCAGCAGGAAGATTTCAACGCCGCCAAAGAAAAAGCGCTGAAGGTTGGTGCGTCCAAGGTTTATATCGAAGACCTGAAAACAGAATTCGTCACCGATTTCATCTTCCCCGCATTTTCCGCTAATGCCGTCTATGAAGGGCGCTACTTACTCGGCACCTCGCTGGCGCGTCCGCTGATCGCGAAACGACAGATCGAAATCGCCGAAAAGGAAGGCGCGGATTTCGTCGGCCACGGCGCAACCGGCAAGGGGAACGATCAGGTACGCTTCGAACTCGGCTACTTTGCCCTAAACCCCGGCATCAAGGTTCTCGCGCCGTGGAAAATGCGCAACTTCCTGGACAAATTCAAGGGCCGCTCCGACATGCTGGCCTATGCCGACCTTCACGGCATTCCCGTGACGGCGACCAAGAAAAAATCCTATTCCGAAGATGAAAACCTCCTGCATATCTCTCACGAGGCGGGCATTTTGGAAGATCCCGGCGCGATTTGCCCGGAGGAAGTCTATTCCCGCACCGCTTCGCTGGAAACAGCGCCGGACAAGGCCGATATCATCGAATTGACGTTTAAAAACGGCATGCCTGTGAAGGTTGAAAACAAGACGGATGGCACGACCAAGTCCGAGCCGCTTGCTCTGTTCCAATACCTGAACGCGCTTGGCAGTAAGCATGGCATCGGCCGCCTCGACATGGTTGAAAACCGCTTCGTCGGCATCAAGTCGCGCGGCGTGTATGAAACACCCGGCGGTACGATCCTGCTGAACGCGCATCGCGACCTTGAAGGCATCACGATGGACCGCGAAGTCATGAAAATCCGCGACACACTGTCGCTGAAAGTGGCCGAACTGATCTATAACGGCTTCTGGTTCTCCCCCGAAATGGATTTCCTGATGAACGCGATCCGCAAGAGCCAGGAGAACGTGGAAGGTGTCGTTACCATGAAACTGCTCAAGGGCGCTGCCTATGCTGCCGCCCGCACCAGCGGCAAGAGCCTTTACAACATGAACCTGTCGTCGATGGACGAGGAGGGCGGCTTCAACCAGCAGCATTCCGAAGGCTTTATCAAGATTAACGCGATGCGGCTCGAAGCCGACTTCCGCCTCAAAAAAGGCACGAAAAAGGCATGACCGCCAACAAACCCAACCAGATGTGGGGCGGGCGATTTGGTGAAGCGCCCAGCGATGTGATGGTGCAGATCAACGCGTCCATCGATGTTGATAAACGCCTTTATAAACAGGACATCCAGGGCTCGATCGCGCATTCCGAAATGCTGGTCGCACAAAAAATCCTGAAGCCCGACGAAGGCAAGAAAATTCAGGATGGATTGCGCACGATATTGGCCGAAATCGATAACGGCCAGTTCGTGTTCAGTACGGCGCTCGAAGATATCCACATGAATATCGAATCCCGGCTCAAGGATTTGATCGGCGATGTTGCGGGGAAGTTGCATACCGCCCGCTCCCGCAACGATCAGGTCGCAACCGATATGCGGTTGTGGGTGAAGGAAGCGATTGCATCGGTCATGACCGAAATCGGCGCGTTCCAGTCGGCTTTGGATGCGCAGTCAAAAACGCATGAAAAGACTGTCATGCCGGGCTTTACCCACCTGCAGATTGCGCAGCCTGTGACGCTTGGCCTGCATTTGCAGGCCTATAGCGATATGATGTCGCGCGATAAATCGCGTTTTGCCGATTGCCTCGAGCGTATGGATGAAAACCCGCTGGGCGCTTGCGCGCTGGCTGGTACACGCCACGATATCGACCGCAACATGACCGCCAAGGCGCTCGGTTTCCGGCAGCCCGTGCGCAATACAATGGATGCTGTATCGGCGCGTGATTTTCTGCTGGAATTTCTGTCGGCGGCCAGCATTTGCAGCATCCATCTGTCCCGCCTTGCCGAAGAATTGATCATTTGGTCCACGACACAGTTCAATTTCATCCGCCTTGGCGACAAATTCACGACAGGCAGCTCGATCATGCCGCAAAAGAAAAATCCCGATGCAGCAGAACTTGTGCGCGCGAAGTCGGGCCGCATCAGCGGGAACCTTGTGCAACTGCTGATGGTCATGAAGGCGCTGCCGCTGACCTACAACAAGGACATGCAGGAAGACAAAGCCAGCGTGTTCGAGGCCTATGACGCGCTCATCCTTTGCCTGCGTGCATGCGCCGGCATGATCGGCGATATGAAGGTGAACAAAGAAAAGATGCTCGCCGATGCGGGCAGCGGCTATTCCACGGCAACGTATCTTGCCGACTGGCTGGTCAAACACCTTGATGTGCCGTTCCGTCAGGCGCATCACATCACCGGCCAGATCGTGGCGATGGCCGAGAAAAAAGGCCAGCGGCTGGACGAAATGGCGCTTCTGGATATGCAAGCCGTCGAGCCGCGCATCACGCAGGATATCTTCAACTTTATCAGTATTTCGGAGCAGAAATGAGAAGCGTTGAATTCGATAAAATCAGCTCCGTCACCAAGAATCTGAAGCTGAATTATAACGAATACCTCACCGACGACCTGAGCACCAAGCATGGCACCGTGTTGGCGGCGCAAGTGCTGCACGACAAATCGACCTATGACGAGATCGAGTTGCCGACCGGGCGCATGTCTAAACTGAAGAAAGACGACATTATTGCCGTGGCGCTTGGCGAGCGTATGGCGCTGAAAGGATTTGTCGGCCATCTGCCGCGCACCCTTAAAACCGACGATGTTATCAACTTGCTCAACTTTGGCGGTATCGCCGGCATCTGCACCAGTTCGAACGTCAAAGAAGTGGGCGAACCGCTGCGCATCCGCGTTTTGGGCGGTGTTGCGCGCAATGGCAAGCTGCTGAACATCGAACAGGCCGCATTGTTTAAGCCAGCGCGCACGCTCCGCAGTAATATCCCGATCATCCTGATTACCGCCGGCAGCATGGACAGCGGCAAGACGACGGTCGCCGCACAAGTCATCAAGACACTCAACCGCATTGGTATGCGCCTTGCTGGAGCGAAGCTGACCGGCGTCGGTGCCATGCGCGATCTCTATAAAATGGAGGATTACGGCGTCTATAAATCCGTTTCCTTCGTTGATGCCGGTATTACCTCGACGGCGAATATCGATGCCGACAAGATCGTCAAAATGGGCAAGGGGGCGCTGAACTATCTCAGTAAAGACAAACCCGATGCCATCGTCGTTGAAATGGGCGACGGCGTGATTGGTAAATACGGTGTGCTGCCGTTGCTGCAGGATCCGGAAATCCAGCGTAATGTGCGCCTGCATTTCGCTTGCGCGCGCGATCCGGCCGGCGCAATCAAGCTGGTCGAAGATTGCGCAAAAATGGGCGTGCCCGTCGATATCATCAGCGGCCCGATCACCGATAACGAAGTCGGTAAGGCGATTATCCGTGAACACCTCGATGTCATGACGTATAACGCCTTCACGCCCAGCAACGAGTGGCTTGATCTTGTGATCGAGCGGTGGGCGGTTTAATGGGCAAGATACGCGCATCCATCATCGGCGTGACGGGCTATACGGGGATTGAGCTTCTGCGCTTGCTGTGGGCTCATCCGGATGTTGACATCGCGTATCTGACATCGCGGCAGCATCCGCGTGAAAAAATCGGTAATGTATATCCGCATCTAGCGCATCTGCCGCTCGAAATCACCGATGCCGCGCCCGCCGAAGTCGCACAGGGCAGCGACGTCGTATTTCTCGCCCTGCCGCACAAAACCGCTCAGGAAGTGGCTGCCGAACTGCATGGCCGCGTCAAGATCATCGACCTGTCGGCTGATTTCCGCCTTGATGACGCTTCGACTTATGCGGCCTATTACGAAGAACATAAATATCCCGATTTGCTGAAAGAATTCGTCTATGGCCTGCCCGAAACGGTGGGTCGCGATAAAATTTCCAAGGCACAAAGTGTCGCCAATCCCGGCTGCTTCGCGCTTGTCAGTCAGTTGTTGCTGCACCCTTTTAAGGGGAAAATAGCGCAGGCCGATATTTTTGCCGTCACCGGATCGAGCGGCGCGGGAAAGACTCCGGTCGATGGCACGCACCATCCCGTGCGCAACCACAACATGAAAAGCTATAACGTCAACAAACACCGCCATATTCCCGAAATCATCCGGGCGGGCGGCATTGACGCGGCAAAACTCAATTTCGTGCCCACCTCCGGCCCGTTCACGCGCGGTATTTTTGCGCAAGCCTTTATCACGTTGACGGGCGAAGCCGGTGACCCAGCGGCGGCCTATAAAGATTGCCCATTCGTGCGTATCCAGAAAAATGTCGAGCTGGCGGGTATCGTCGGCTCGAATTTCGCTGATCTCAGCTTTGAAATTGGCACGGGCGGACGCGTTCTGGCGCAGGGTGCGATTGACAATCTTGTGAAAGGCGCGGGCGGCAGCGCCGTGCAGAACATGAACCTGATGTTCGGTCTTCTCGAAACCGCCGGTCTTTTCAATCTTGCCCCATTGTATCCCTGACAGGTCACTCATGAAAAAAAGATCCATCCCAAATTTCCTGATCGAGGCTTTTTACGAAGGCCGCTTCAAGGACAATATTTTTATCGTAAAGGCGGGCGGCAAGATCATCGAGGATCGCAAGGCGCTGGATAACCTGATCTCCAATATCCGCGACCTGACGCTGCGCGGCATCAAGGTATTGCTGGTCTATGGACATGGCCGCGCGGTCGATGAGCGCCTGAAAAGCCGGAAGATCGAAGTAAAGAAAATCAACGGCCGCCGCGTGACCGATGCGGCGACGATGGGCGTTATCCAGGAAGTCGTGGGCGGCATGCTGTCGATGAACATCGCGGGCAGCATGGCGCGCAACAACCTGCGCGGCATCTGCCTTGCTTCCGTTCCTGCCGACTGGATGGACGTCGAAAAACGTCCCGCCAAGCCGGTCGATTTCGGTTACGTGGGCGACATCAAGGATGTCGAGGCTGAACCTGTCCTGCGTCATTTTAAAATCACCAATTTCATCGCCTGTTCCTGTATCGCGGTCATGGCCGATGGCCAGCCGCTGAACATCAACGCAGATACCGTGGCCTCCGCGCTTGCGACTGGCATCAAGGCGGACAAGCTGGTTTATCTGTCCGATGTTGACGGCGTAATGGTAAACGGCAAGGTCGAACCGCTACTGACCCCCAAGGATGTCAAAGCGCTCATCAAGGCCGGGCACGTAAAGGACGGCATGCGCGTCAAGCTTGATAATTGCGTCGATGCCCTGAAGCGCGGCGTGCGGCGTATCCATCTGATCAACGGATTGCGCAAGAACGCGCTGCGTGACGAAATTTATGAATCCGAAGGCCTCGGCACCATGCTGGTGAAGGAAGACGAAACAATCATTTACTCGCGCGAAATCGATACGCAAAAGGCGTTGGAGCGTCATACCAAACGCCGCAAGAGGGCAAAATGACCGGCAACACGCAGGCGCTTCTGGACGAAACAAAGGAATTACTGGTCAACACCTATGCTACCCAGCCCATCGTGCTGGAACGCGGCGAAGGGTGCTATGTTTATGATGTCGAGGGTAAGAAATACCTCGATTTCGCGGCCGGTATTGCCGTTGCATCCCTTGGCCATGCTGCGCCGGTGATGCTAAAGGCATTGCAGGAACAAGCATCGCAACTGATGGTCGCGCCGCCGTCCTTCGTGACCAAGGCAAAGGTCGACTGCGCCCGCCTGCTTGTCGATAACAGCTGCTTTGACCAGATATTTTTCACGAACAGCGGCACGGAAGCGATCGAGGCTTGCATCAAGACCGTGCGTAAATGGGCGTACGACAACAAATCAAAAGAATGCAGCGATATCATTTCTTTCCGCAAAAGTTTCCATGGGCGCAGCTATGGCGCAGGAAGCCTGACTGAAAAACGCCACTCGCAACCCTATTTCGCGCCTTACGTGCCGGGTGTGCATTTTGCCGAATTCAACGACATTGAATCCGTCCGTAAGCTGATAACGCCGAATGTCTGTGCTGTTTTTATAGAACCGGTGCAGGGTGAGGGCGGCATCTATGCAGCAAAGCCTGAATTCATGCAAGGCCTGCGCAGGATTTGCGATGAAAACAAGATCGTCCTCGTGTTCGACGAAATCCAGACAGGCATGGCACGCACCGGTAAAATGTTCGCGTATGACCACATGGGCATGGAGCCGGACATGGCCGCTTTCGCCAAAGGCATGGGCGGCGGCTTCCCGATTGGCGCAATGGCGGCCAAAAAAGAATTTGCGCAGGCTCTCACGGTCGGTTCGCATGGCAGTACCTATGCGGGGAATCCCCTCGCAACCGCTGTTGCGGCCGCCGTACTGCGTGAAATCACCGGCCCCGGATTTGTGGAACAGGTCGCAAAAACCGGCGAGTATTTCCGCAAAAAACTGGAAGAAGTGCAGCGCCGCTCCAACAAAATCACCGATATCCGCGGTCTTGGCCTGATGATCGGTATCGACACCACGGTCGATATCAAGAAACTGCCACGCGCATTGCAGGCCAACGGCCTGCTGGCGACGCAAGCGGGTGAAGCAACCTTGCGCTTGACCCCGCCGCTGATCGTGACTGAAGCGCAAGTTGACGAGGCCGTTGCAATCATCGAAAAAACCCTGCAGGAGCTGTCATGACACGCACTGTCCGCCATTTCCTCGACCTGCCCGATATTCCGGCGGAAACGCTGAAGGAAATTCTGGCCAACGCGCACCGCATGAAGCGCGAGAAATTCGAGCCGCCGCAATTGTTTTACGGCATGTCGCTCGCCATGGTGTTCGACAAAAAATCCACCCGCACGCGCATGAGCTTTGAAGTCGCCATGAAGCAGCTGGGCGGCCATACCATCGTCATGTCTGCCGACGATATGCATCTGACAGGCGCGGAGAGCATCGAAGACACATCAAAAGTGCTGTCGCGTTATGTCGATGCCGCTATGTTCCGCATTTCGAACCATGAAACCCTGCTGGAAATCGCCAAACATTCGGCGATTCCGATCATTAACGGCCTGACCAACCATTCGCATCCGTGCCAGATCATGGCCGATCTTGTGACCATCGAGGAAAAACTCGGATCCGTGCAGGGCAAAAAGGTCGCATGGTTCGGTGATTATAATAACGTCGCGCGCACTTTCGCGCAGGCATCGAAAATCTGGGATTTCGAACTGGTCGCCGCAGTGCCTGCAGACCTTGCGCCTGCAAAATCCGATGGCATTAAAATTACACAGGATGTCGCATCCGCTGCTGCGAACGCAGATGTCATCGTAACCGACACCTGGGTATCGATGGGGCAGGAGGGCAAGGCGATTGAAAAATTCCTGCCATTCCAGGTTAATCCGTCTTTAATGGCGAAAGCCAAACCCGGGGCCATCTTCATGCATTGCATGCCGATCCATCGCGGAGAGGAAGTGACCGACAGCGTTTTGGCAACGAAAGCCAGCGTCATTTACGACGAAGCCGAAAATCGCCTTCACGCTCAAAAAGCGGTTCTTGCCTGGTGTCTTGAAGGAGCTGGCGTTAAGGTTCTTTAATCAGCGAACTCAGTTGCATGCGTCCTTCGGACCGGCGACGATAGGGGTAAAGCATGACAATTAAAAAAGGTATTATACTTGCTGCGGGCAAGGCTACGCGCCTGCATCCCGCCAGCCTTGCCTTCGGCAAACAGCTGATGCCTGTTTACGATAAACCGATGATTTATTATCCGCTAGCCGCGCTGATGTCTGCAGGTATCCGCGATGTGTTGATCATCGTTACGCCGCGCGACCGGAAATTATTTGAAACGCTGCTGGGCAACGGATCACAGTATGGTATTTCGATTTCGTATGAAGAACAACACAAACAGGACGGTATTGCCGGTGCGTTCATTATTGGCGAAAAATTTGTGGGCAATGACGCGGTCTGTCTGGTTCTGGGCGACAATTTCTTCCACGGCCCGCAATTCGATTCCATCTTGAGAGACGCCGTGCGATCTGTAGAGGGTGCGACAATTTTCTGCCATCACGTTGACGAACCTTCGGCATATGGCGTTGCAGAACTGGGCGCAGATAACCGCGTGAAGCGCCTTGTTGAAAAACCTAAGGTGTTCATTTCGAACTGGTGCGTGACGGGGCTTTATTTCTATGACAATAAAGCTGTTGAAACGGCCAAAACCCTCAAACCATCTGCACGGAACGAATTAGAAATTACCGACCTGAATATCAGGTACCTTGAGCAAGGCAGGCTGAGTGCCATTACACTTCCGGCTTCCTACCGCTGGTTTGATCTTGGCACCCACCAGCACATACATGATGCAGCTGAATTTATCCGGGATCATGAGTTAAGGACGGGAAAGAAAATCGGCTGTATTGACGAAGCCGCTTATCGCGCGGGGTTTATTGACGCAGCGCAATTGCGCAACAACGCCGACAAAATCGGCAACCCTGGCTATGCCGATTACCTGCGCAAACTGTCCGAGGCGCCGCTTCTCTAGGTGCGGGCAAACAATCTGAAAGTGATACGGAATTCCATATTAGGGAGCAAATCTCAGCTTCGCGGTGACGATATTCTATATTATTTTCTAAAAAATAGTTATATTTCAAATAGATAAAGTATTTTCACGATGTGGGCAAAACCTCTTTACGACTTCCAGAAATAAAGTATAGTATTATCCGAGTTCCGAGTTCTGCCTGTTTGAGACCCGCAAGGCTCTACAAGACGACGCTGATTTTCGGATATCAGGAATGGGCAATGGTTGCCCGGTCCTCATGCACGGAAGTGCGTTTCTTGAAGGAGACTAAATATGGCTACAGGTACCGTGAAATGGTTCAACGCGCAAAAAGGCTTCGGCTTCATCCAGCCCGATGACGGCGGCGCAGATGTGTTCGTTCACATCTCCGCAGTTGAAAAAGCAGGCCTGCGCGGCCTCAACGAAGGTCAAAAAGTGTCTTACGACATCGTGACCGAGCGCGGTAAATCCGCTGCAGGCAACCTGAAAGCCGCGTAAGCGTCTTTAAGGTTACAAGATCGAAAAACCCCGGTGCGCAAGCGCCGGGGTTTTTTCATGCGCGCATCGCACCGTTGTATTGCCGCATGGCAGAAGGAACATTAAAGCCCTATACTGCATTAGCGTACAGATAAGCCACATTCGCACAGAAGGGGCGATATGAAGTTTTTGGAGGAACGGATATCGCAAGGCACCAGCAAGCTGGCTCTGACAGGCGACTGGACTGTCGGAAATGCAGCCGCTATCGAGGCCGCCGTCCATTCCTATGACGTAAAACCTGCGCTGGTCGATGCCAGCGGCCTTGGCAAGCTCGATACCGCCGGTGCATGGCTGATCCAGAAATATTTCGCAAAGACGACAATCGAAAATATGTCCGACAGGCAAAGGGCATTGATGGAATTCGTGCCTGATGCGCAGCCGCCGGTGCCCCCCGCGAATGAGCTGCCACCCTTTGTCGCGTTTTTTGTGAATTTCGGCAGGCGCACATCTGAGGGGCTTGCATTCATGGTGTCGCTGTTTTCATTCATGGGCGAAGTATTTGTCCGCATCTTCCGCAATATCGCGGAGCCGTCGCATTTTCGCCCGGCTGCAATAGCGCGGCATATCCATGAAACGGGCGTGCAGGCGCTGCCCATCATCGGACTTCTCGGCTTTGGCATCAGCATGGTTATTTCCTATCAAGGCGCGACACAACTGCAAAAATTCGGCGCCGATATCTTCACGATCGACCTGACCGTGATTTCGCTGTTGCGGGAAATGGCGGTGCTGACGACGGCTATCATGTTTGCCGGACGCTCCGGCAGCGCATTTGCAGCGGAAATCGGCGTGATGAAAATGCGCGGGGAAGTCGATGCGTTAAAAACCATGGGGCTGGACCCGATCGAAACGCTGGTTGTACCTCGCCTGCTTGCGCTGCTGCTGACCCTGCCGGCGCTGACGTTTTTTGCAACCGTTGTTGGCTTGGCAGGCTGCGGTTTGATGTCGGTCATGCAGCTTGACCTTTCCGTGCATTCTTATCTCGTGCGCGTGCACGAAGTGGCAACCCCGACGATGTTCTTCATCGGCATGATCAAGGCGCCGGTTTTTGCGCTTTTAATCACCGCCATCTGTGCCTATCAGGGGATTAACGCGCAGGGTTCTGCCGAAAACGTGGGCAAGCTGACGACTTTGGCCGTGGTGCAGTCGATATTCCTCGTCATCATGGCGGACGCGCTGTTTTCGGTCATTTTTGCGGAAATGGGGCTGTAGCATGGCAAGCGTCATCGAAGCTCACGGCATCGTCAATAAATTCGGCAAGCAGGTCGTGCATGACGGGCTAAACCTTACGCTGCAAAAAGGCGAGATATTGGGGCTGGTCGGCGGCTCAGGTTCCGGCAAATCGGTATTACTGCGCACCCTGCTGGGCTTGCACAAACCGAATGCGGGCAGCGTGATCGTGGGCGGCGCGGATGTCAGCGACATGGACGACGCGCAAAAAAAAGAAATGGCGAAAAAATGGGGCGTGTTGTTCCAGGATGGCGCGCTGTTTTCCGGGTTCAACGTACTCGACAATATCTGCCTGCCGCTGCGGGAGCATACCGACCTTGCCGACAAGGATATCCAGAGCCTTGCGATGTTCAAGCTGCACGCTGTCGGGTTGAAGCCTGAAACCGCCAAGAAAAAGCCGTCCGAGCTGTCGGGCGGTATGGCGAAGCGGGCGGGGATCGCAAGGTCGCTGGCGCTCGACCCTGAAATCCTGTTTCTGGACGAACCCACGGCCGGTCTCGACCCCGTCGCCGCTGCCGCTTTTGATGACCTGATTTTGCAACTGCGCCGCGTGCTGGAACTCAGTGTGCTGATCATCACCCATGACCTCGACACGCTTGTCGATGTCTGCGACCGTATCGCAATGATCGTCGATAAGAAAATCGTGACAGGAACGGTCGGGGAAATGATGAAAATGGATCATCCGCAGATCAGGGAATATTTCCAAGGTTCACGTATGCGCGCCGTGCAGCGTGAGCCCAAACACCGTCAAGCAGGAGCCGTCTGATGGAAAAAACCGCGCCTTATTTTCTGGTCGGCGTCTTTATGACGGGTATGGTCATCGCCTCCGTCTGCTTCCTGATCTGGCTGGTGGGCCCGCAGGAACAGAAAAATTTCAAGTTTTTTACCGTCGAGTTCCACGATTCCATCACGGGACTTGAGGAGGGTGCGGCTGTTCAATATATGGGCGTCAAAGTCGGTAAAGTGGTCGCTGTACGCCTGGTGAAGGATAATCCTGAATTGGTGCATGTCGATATTGGTGTTGATAAATCAACGCCCGTGAAGTCAAAAACCAGGGTCACGATGGCGACGCAGGGCGTGACGGGGCTGGTGCGTATCGAAATGGCCACCGCAAAAGAAGATACCTCGGAGGCTTCTATCGTAGGGGATATGAAATATCCGCTCCTTCAGGGCAGCGCGTCGAAATTGTACGAGGCGCTTGAGGATATTCCGGCCATTACATCGCAAGTGCGCGCGATCACGGCGAAGTTCGATACGATGCTGAACGACCGCACGATGGCGGCGGTACAGGCCGCGATGGTGAACCTTGAAAACATCAGCCGCGACCTGAACGGCGTCCTGAGCCCCGTAAATGTGTCGAACGTCAGCATGCTGCTCGATAACCTGAGCCTGTCGAGCGCGCAAATGCCCAAGCTGATCGAAAACATGGGCAGCACCGTCGATAACCTCGATAACGCAGCCGAGAATTTCAGCAGGCTGCTGGACCGGAACCGGCCGCATATCGACCGTTTTGCGTCGGACGGGCTTGAACAGTTCACCGCCGCGTCACGCGCGACGCGCGGCACTGCGAATTCGGTCCGCAAGCTTGCCGACAAGCTCGACCGCGATCCCTCTCAGGTCATATATCAGCCGTCTTCGCGCGGCGTGGAGATTCCGAAATGAATAAGTTGTTTCCTGTCCTCGCCTGCATCTGCCTTGCCGCGCTTGCGGGCTGCGGCAATATCACCAAATCGAAGGCGCCGCCGGTGTCGGTCTATACGCTGCATGCCGAAAAGCCTGAAAAACGCGTATCATCGGCGGCAGTTATTGTGCAGGAACCGGAAATGCCGGCGGGCTTCGACACCGCGCGTATTGCATTGCATATGTCCGGCGGCAGGCGTATGGATTTTTATGCGGATGCCGCCTGGCCGGATGCGCTTAACAAGGTCATGCAGGACTTCATCATCCAGTCCGCGCGGTTTTCCGCCGTGACACCGGATAGCGGTGTGAACGCACCTTATTCGCTGCAGGTCAAGGTAAATGACTTCCAGCCGGTCTATGCGGATACCGCGCAGGGCATGGCTGAAATCCGCGTGTCGCTCACATTCCGCCTGATCGACCGCAGCAGTGAAAAATTGCTGCGTGATTTCACGCTGTCGGAAAAAATGCCCGCTTCAGCCAATACCATCACGGCGATCACGGGCGATCTTGAAACGCTGCTGCGCAAAGTAACCGCGTCGGGATTGGCGCGCATTTCAAAAGATGTGACAGTCAAAAAGCCTGCGCCGGAGCCTGCAAAACCGGTAGTTCCCTGATAAAATCATAAACCCGCGTTTTTCTTCGCGGAACATTATGCGTAGTTTAACCGTTTTTATCAAAGTATCGTCCGACCGTAACAAAGGACCGGTTGATGCCAAAGGACTCCGAACCAAAGGGAACATTCAAGTTTTTCTACCGTACCTCGGATATCTGGGATGCGATGTATGCCGATTGCAAACTGGCACGCATATCCATCGAATTCGAGCAGTATATCATGATGGACGATTATGCCGGACATCGCTTCCTCCAGCTTTTTGCCGAGAAGGCGCGGCAGGGCGTCAAGATAAGGCTGATGTTCGACGGGGTCGGCAGCCGCGGCCTGCTGGTCAGCAAGTTGCTGGACGATATCAGGCTGGCAGGGGGCGAGGTTTATTTCTATAATTCACTTTTATCGCACCGTGCTTTCATGCCGTCACGCTGGCTGCCGCGCAGCCATGTCAAGACATTGTTGATCGACGGCGAAGTGGCGCATACCGGCAGCGCCTGCATGTGGGAGATCATGGAACGCTGGCATGAAATGCATTGCCGATTTACGGGGCCCGCCGTCGCCGATGTCGCTGCACATTTTTCCAGCGTATGGGAATCACGCGATAAGAATGAAACCATCCGCGATGGACTGAAGCCGGACATGAATGCTTGCACCTCATATGCGGTATCGCATCCCACATTGCGCATGAACCCGATTTACCGCGAGCTTCTGCAGCAGATCAAATCGGCTAAGAAATCAATCCGCCTTGTGACGCCGTATTTCTTGCCGCCGCGCCGTCTGCGCCATGAACTGATCCGCGCATCGCGGCGCGGGATAAATGTAGAGATACTTGTCAGCGCCAAAACCGACGTGCCACTGGCCGACCATGTATCGCATTCATATTTTCCGGGGCTGCTGCGACGCAAAATCAGGATTTTTTTGTACCCATATCAGGTTCTGCATGCAAAATATGCGCTCATCGATGACAGCTGGGCGACGATCGGCAGCACGAACATGGACTACCTGAGTCTTTTTCACAACCGCGAAGCAAACCTGATCATACGTGCGCCGCAGAATGTACTGCATGAGTTGCGCGTTGCATCCGATGCCTATATGCGCGACTCAACACAGGTTGATATGCAATATTGCCGGAACATTCCTTTCATGGAACGGCTCGCCGGTTACATGGGCCGCTGGATCAAGGGAATTTTATGACATGACATTCAAGGTCCTGTTCAGCAACATCGGCTACGCGCGCGGCATAGACGGCACGCTGTGGCAGCACCTATGCCGCTTTAACCGTCATTTCTATTGCAGCATACCATTGCAGCAGCAGGTGCTGATGCAATTGAAAAACATCATTGCCGCCACAAACCCCGATATATGCTGCTTTGTCGAGATTGACGAGGGATCTGTTCATTCCGCGCGTTTTAACCAGATAAAATACCTGCTGGATGACGAATACCGTCATTACGACATCGCTGACAAATACGGCCCCGGCAACTGGCTGGCTGGTCTGCCGCTGCATTTCGGAAAAAGCAGCGCATTTATGTCGCGCTTGGAATATCCGTTTGAAAAGCTCTATTTCACGACCGGCTCCAAACGATTGATCCATCGTATCGCGCTGCCTAACAACGTGATGCTGTATTTCACGCATTTTTCGTTGCAACGGAAAGTGCGTCAGCAGCAATTTAGCGAACTGCGCATGCAGATTGAAGAGCAGGGCGTGCCTGTCATCATCATGGCTGATTTTAATATTATGCAAGGCTTTGCCGAGTTGAAGCCGTTTCTTGACGGCACAGATCTCGCGATATTGAACGATGAGCAGCAGCCTACATTCCGCTTACACCGCGCCACGAAGGCACTGGACCTGTGCATTTGCAGCAAGTCACTTGCCAATAAAATGGACCTGAAAATTATCCAGCAGCCTTTTTCCGATCATGCCGCATTGCTGCTAGAGGCGGCGTGGTGAACCATTGACGGCATACCTGCGTTAGAGTCTAAGGCAAAATGACAGGTTCAAAAATGCAGATATTTCAAGGTGAAAGCCTGAACAATTGGCGCGACGGTGATATGGGGCGCACGCATTATCCCCGTCTGGCGGAAAACCTGTCTGCAGATGTTTGCGTGGTCGGCGGTGGGCTTACGGGCCTTACGACGGCATATCTTTTGCAACGCGCAGGCAAAGCAGTCGTCGTTTTGGACTCGCAAGAATTGGCGCGTGGTGAAACCAGTCGCACGACAGGGCACCTTACAACGGTTCTTGACACTCGTTACGCCCAGTTGGAAAAGGATTTTGATACTCCCACTATGGCGCTCATCGCCCAAAGCCACCAGATGGCGGTCGGACTTGTTCAAAAAATCATAGCGGAGGAGAACATCGACTGCGCCTGTTATCCTGTGACGGGGTATATGCTGGCAGCCGGTGAAGAACAGCAGGCGGAATTGAACCGTGAAGTCGCCGCGGCAGGCAAAGCAGGTTTTGCCAGCTGGAAAAAGCTTTCGGAAATCAGGATCGGGAATTTTACATGGCAAAACGGCGGCATGGAAGTGCCACAACAGGTCATTTTCCACCCGGTCAAATATATGCTGAAACTTGCTGAAATCATAGCATCACGGGGCGGGGTTATCCGCACCGGAAATCCGGTCGTGGAAGTGCATGGTGGCGCTGAACCATACATCATTACCCATGACGGATTTCGCGTCGATGCGCAATCTATCGTCGTGTCCACGCATACCCCCATCAATGACAGGCTGACGATGCATACAAAGCAGGCGGCCTACCGGAGCTATAGCATTTCCTTTCGTGTCGCAAAAGATTCATATCCTCCCTTCATGATGTGGGATATGAACGACCCTTACCATTATGCGCGTACAGTTTCGGGGGACAGCTATGACATGCTTGTTGTGGGCGGCGAAGACCATAAAACCGGCCAAGCGAATGACGGTGAATTGCGTTATCAGGCAATCGAAGCATGGACACGCGCGCTGTTCCCTGATGTACGGCAGGTACTGTACAAATGGTCAGGACAGATCATCAATTCGGTCGATGGTATCGCGTTGATCGGGCGTAATCCGGGCGAGAAGAATATTTACATCGCAACGGGTTTTTCCGGCACCGGCATGACCTATGCCACAATCGCCGCAATCGTGATACGCGACCTGGTCATGGGCAACGAGAACATGTTGGAGCATATTTATGATCCGTCACGTAAAATGCTCAATAACCTTGGCAAGTATTTTAGCGAGAATACGAACGCCATCGGTCATTTGATGTCCGATTTCGTCGCGCCCGCCGAGGCTGACAGCGATGAAGATATCGCGCCCGGCGAGGGGGCGATTATCCGCCGCGGCTTGCATAAAATCGCCGCTTATAGAGATGAGCAGGGCAGGCTTCACGAGTGTTCGGCCGCTTGCACGCATCTGGGCTGCACCGTACAGTGGAACGCAACTGAAAGAAGCTGGGATTGCCCGTGTGACGGCTCGCGTTATGCGATTGACGGCCGTGTGCTGCACGGGCCAGCAACCATACCTTTGTCGCGCGTTAATGAACCGGCAGCGGCCGGACGCATCCCGGATGAAGCGCAACCGCTTGCGAATACGCCGCCGCCTGACCCTGCGTAGTCATGGATATCATTTTATCATGTTGCGATGTTTGCCGGTATGTTTAAACTGGTTACAAAAGCAAACGCAAGGCGCATGATATGTTTGAAAACCTGACAGCGATTGAAATTTGCGGCTGGCTGTGGCTGGGGTGGTTTTTTTATTGGGTTGTCGCGGCGCAATTTGTCCTGAAACGTAAATGGGATGAAAACCTGAAACGGCTGCAGCATACCGTACCGACTCTTTTCGGCCTGATCGCTATATTCCACAACGGTCATGTAGCTGCCCTCAATTGGGGAATGTTTCACGATATCGCTGGGCTGAAATGGCTTGGCGTTGCGCTGACGGTTGCCGGGCATGGATATTCTGTCTGGGCGCGGCGGCATCTTGGCAAATACTGGAGCGGTACGGTCGCGCTGAAAGAGGGGCATAAGCTTGTCACGACCGGCCCTTATGCGCATGTGCGCCATCCGATCTATACGGGCCTGTTTCTGGCGGTAATCGGCACCGTTCTGGCGGCCGCAACATGGGCTGCAATTGCGGGTTTTATCGTGATGCTGGCGGCGCATTACATCAAATGGCGGCGCGAGGAAAATCTGATGATTCAGGAATTCGGGCAGGAATACCGCGATTATATGAACAAAACCAAGGCTATTGTGCCATTTATTTTCTAGCCGCGAAGTGCTAATCTCTCGCCATGTCAAAAGAACCCGACCTTTCATATAAATCCTATCTCGACCTCGGCACCCTGCTGCAGGCACAAAAACCGCTGAGCGCGGCGCATGACGAAATGATGTTTGTTGTGCTGCACCAAACCTATGAGCTGTGGTTCAAGCTGATCCTGTTTGAACTTGACCGTGTGCAGAGCGTGTTCGGCAATGCGGTCGTGAAGGATTCCGACCTGCGCGTCGTCTCCGCCAGCCTGTCGCGCATCACCGATATCCTGCGTCTGCTGGTGCGGCAGCTTGATATCATGGAAACCATGACGCCGCTCGACTTCCTCGATTTCCGGCACGTGTTCCGCTCGGCATCGGGATTCCAGAGCATGCAGTTCCGCCAGATCGAAGTGCGCCTTGGCCTTCAGCATGACGCGCGCGTCGGTTATGACGGGAAATCGTTCGAAAACTTCCTGCCCGCCGAAGACCGTGACGCGCTGCACGAAGTCATGAAAAAAACATCTCTGGTCGATCAGGTCGGCAACTGGCTGTCGCGCACGCCGTTTGTGGAAATGACCGGCTTTTCGTTCTGGCAGTCTTATCGCCAGGCCGTAATAGACATGCTGGAAAACGACCGCAAGGCGATCGGCGCGAATACCCAGATGCCTGATGCCGCGCGCGAAATGGAATTGAGCAAGCTGAAAGGCATGCAGGCGCAATTCGACCTGCTGTTCGGCGAAGGAGACGGGGAGCCGCTGCCGTGGCGTTTCGACAAGCCCGCGCTTCAGGCCGCGCTGTTTATCAACTTGTACCGTGACCAGCCTGCTTTGCAGATTCCGTTCAAGATCCTGAGCGACCTGATGGATGTCGATGAATTGATGGCGCTCTGGCGGTATCGCCACGCGTTGATGGCTCAACGTATGCTGGGCACGAAAATGGGCAGCGGCGGGTCGACGGGACATGATTACCTTGCCGCGACCGCGACCAAGCACCGCATATTCAAAGACCTGTTCGGCATTTCAACATTTCTTATCCCGCGATCAAAACTGCCGCCGCTGCCGCCGCATGTCGAGGCAAGCATGGGATTTAAATACTGGGATAAAAATTGACCGACGCGCCTGTTATTTTCTGGTTCCGGTCCGACCTGCGCTTGGCCGACAATCCCGGACTTGCCGCCGCCCGCGATACGGGCAAGCCTGTCATCGCCGTCTATATACTCGACGATGTCAACCCCGGCATCTGGAAGCAGGGCGGGGCGACGCGGTGGTGGCTGCACCAATCGCTGAAAGAGCTCGGCGGTAAAATTCCGCTGACCTTGCGCAAAGGCGACGCCGCAAAGGAAATCGCGAAGCTGGTAAAAGAAACCGGCGCAACCGCCGTTTTCTGGAACCGCCGCTATGAGCCCTGGGCCATGACGCGCGACACAAAAATTAAGGAATCTCTTAAAAACGGTGGTGTGGAGGCGCATAGCTTCGGTTCCTTCCTGATGTTCGAGCCCTGGGAGATCCAAAACAAGACCGGCGGATCATACAAAGTCTTCACGCCCTATTCCAAAGCCTGCCTTGATCGCGGCGGCATACGCCCGCCCCTGAAAACGGTGAACGTCGAATTCAAGAAATGCGCCGGCCTGAAGCTCGCCGATCTTGGCCTGATGCCGGATATTAAATGGTACAAAACCATGCAGGAATTCTGGCAGCCGGGCGAGGAGGGCGGCCAGGCACGGCTGAAGGAATTCGTGAAGCAGGCCGCGGGAAAATACAAACAGCAGCGCGACCTGCCCGCTATTGACGGCACATCGCAACTGTCGCCGTATCTGCATTTCGGCGAAGTCAGCCCGCATCAGGTCTGGCATACGGTCAGTGCGATGCTGGCGAAAAATGATAACGCGTTGATCGCCGCAAACGGTCAGGCATATCTGCGCCAGCTGCTTTGGCGCGAATTCTCCTGGCATTTGCTTTACCATTCGCCGGACTTCCCCGAACAACCATGGAACAAGCGATTTACAAAATTTCCGTGGGCGAAGAACGATCGGATGCTGAAATTGTGGCAAAAAGGGATGACCGGTTATCCGATCGTCGATGCCGGCATGCGGCAGCTGTGGCAGACGGGGTGGATGCATAACCGCGTGCGCATGATTGTTGGGTCGTTTCTTGTCAAAAACCTGCTGATCAGCTGGCGCGACGGCGAAGACTGGTTCTGGGATACGCTTGTCGATGCAGATCTTGGCAATAATGCGGCGGGCTGGCAATGGATCGGCGGCTGCGGTGCCGATGCCGCGCCGTATTTCCGTATTTTTAATCCGTTGCTGCAAAGTGCGAAGTTCGATCCGGCGGGCGAATACATCAAAACTTATGTGCCGGAGTTGAAAAACGTACCGGCGGCCTATATTCATGCGCCGTGGGATGCCCCGCCGCTGGTGTTGGCGCAGGCGGGTGTCACGCTTGGTAAAAACTATCCGCACCCTATTGTCGATCATGCCGAGGCGCGGGCAAGGGCCCTGAAGGCTTATGGCGTGACCAAAACCGGTGACGATGCCGCGGACGCAGAATATGACGACGAATAACCCCATCCACCTGTCCGACCGCTGCCTTGTCCGCGTGGCGGGCGACGATGCGCGCGATTTCCTGCAAAACGTCATTACGAATGACATGAAGCATGTAGGCGCGGGCAGGCTGGTTTATTCCTGCCTGCTGATGCCGCAGGGTTTTGTGTTGCATGATTTTTTCATCGGGCAGGATGAGGCTGGATATTTCCTTGATTGCGAAACGGCACGCGTCGATGACCTGCTGCGCCGCTTTGCGATTTTCAAATTGCGGGCAAAGGTGAGTTTCGCGCGCATGGCCGGAAATGTGTATGCAGGCGCAGGCGGCATCTCCGATCCGCGCCTTGCCGCGCTGCCGCCGCGTATCTACAATACCGAAACAATCCCCGCCGGGCCTGTTGCGGCCTATCACGACATCTGCATCGCCAAAACGATCCCCTGCGGCAGCCTTGCCATTACCGAACGCGATACGATGGCCGATGTAAACCTCGACCTTCTGAACGCCGTCGCATGGGACAAGGGCTGTTTTATCGGGCAGGAAGTGGCGGCGCGCATGTATAACCTGTCCAAGGCCAAGCGCCGCATCGTTACCGTAACCTCTGCAACACCGATCGCGCCGCGCACTAAAATATTTGCTGATGGCAAGGATATGGGGGAGGTACGGCAGGTATCATCCGACAGTCTTTCCGCGCTGGCGCAGCTGAAAGTGGCGGTTCTGGCTGAAAATCCCCCTGTTTTGCATACGGATGAAGGCCATGCGCTGGCGTTGTCCGTGCCGGATTATCTGCTTTAAATCGTTAACCTTTATGCTTTAAAATACTATTTAGGGTATTTTGGGTGCAATCGTGACAACCGACAAATCAAAAACCGGCGGCAAGGGCGGCAAACCGCCTGTTTCCGACCGTGACGCCATCGACGCGCTGCCGCTGTCGATGATTCCGTTGTCGAGCGGTACGCTGAAGTCCGCGCGGCTTGTAAAAAATTCGCGCATGGAAACGGCGGTCGAGCTTCATAACGATTCAGTATCGGGCAGTCTGCAGATCCGCCCCGAAGACATCGTGCAGGCGCAAGCGGGCACGGTCGAGGACCAGAATATCGTCTCGAAACTTTCCGCGCTGCCGAGCTATGATATTTATTCACTGCGTTCCAGCCTCAAGCGTCTTGGCATCGAGGTGGATGACACAGTGCTGGAACTGTCGGGCGACATGAAGGACACGCTGCACCGTTACACGCAGGAATTCACGCGCCCGCTGATCCGTAATATCTTCGGCGAAGGCGATGAAACCGATGCTGACCTGCTGAAACTGTTCAACGATCCCGACAAAACACGCGTGGCGGTACGGTTGAAAATGATGGGGCAGAAAACCGGTCTTGGCATGGGTGAAATCCCGGCTTTTCTTGAAGATTACAGCGATGTGTTTTTATCCGTCGCCTATTATCGTCACACATTTCACGGCATCGTGCCCGACATCAACCGCTTCTGGCTCTGGCTTGGTGATCTGCGCACGCAGCGGGAAGTATCTTCGTCGCCCCGCACGCTTGCAAGCTGTAAGAAAGTGGAGGACAGCTTGCGCTTCCTTTCAACTTCCATCCGGGAGCGTCTTGCGAAGTTCCAGAACGGCTTCGAATTGTTTTGGGGCGACATCAACAAGCAGTCTTTCATGAAACTGCGCAGCGAGATCGAGGAAAACCACGCCGGTATGGGCGCGGTGCTGTGCGGTCTTGTCGTGAAAACCCGCAACTGGTCGCTGGAATTCCCCGACAATGCCATCGGCGGCCCGCAAAAACGCGCGCAATACGTGATTACCGAGCTGGAACCGGGCCTTGAACAGCTGAAACTGATGGAAAACGAGGCGCGTTCGCGCATCGGCCTGTCGCTCGTTCATATCTTCTAACCCGCAACTCCTTGAATCCTCACGACAAGCTATGGGATGTTTGACAGCGTCAGCATTCAACGGTACCTTTAGTTATACACAAACTGAGCATATAGGGCAGAATCGCTTGTTAACTGACACCCGCATTCTCGATTGCGACCAGACAGACGGACAGGCCTTTTCGCGCCATGTCTGCGCGGCGCTGGCGCGGTACGAGGTGCGCAGGGCAGGGTTCAACCTCGCGGCAAACGCGCCTAGCTTAAGCCCTGACAACCATGTTTTCATGGTCTATCCCGAACACGCCCATGGCCTGATCACCACCAGCCTGAAGGCGCTGAAGGAGTTCGAGACCGACGGCCAAGTGTCGAAGTCCACGCGCGAGCGTTTCGTGCTGGAAGACACCAAAGACCGCCTGCAGAGCGTGCAGGGCGAAATGGGTGCCACCGAATACCGTGAACTGCACGACCGCACCATGGCGCACCTGAACGCGAAACTGACGGGCATGGAAAGCCTCGCCCTGTTTTCCGCACCGCCGCCCGCTCGCAAAAACGGCCTTTAATAATTTCCCGAAAAATATGTTGCGCCGCAGCATAAAAGGTAATAATATTACCCGCAAGTGAAAGACGGGTGATGGCGATGATTTTCGGTGATGTGATCGATTGGGTGGCGTTCGGCTGGTTTCTGGCCTGCTGGGTGGGATACACGCTTTACGCAAAAAAACGCGCACATGACACCGAATGCCTGTCGGCGCTTTTGTATTCGTACCGTACCGACTGGATGAAAAAACTCCTCTACCGCGAAAACCGCATTTCCGACCTCGCGCTGCTGAACAACCTTGTGCAGATGGTCAACTTCCTTGCGACCACCAATATCTTCATTCTCGCGGGTGCGGTGACGGTTCTGTATTCGTCGCAGAACGTGATGGAGCTTTTGTCCAACCACGCCTTCGTCGCGAAAACGACGGTGGAGCAGGTGCAGTTCAAACTGCTGACACTCGTCATCATCTTCGTCTATGCGTTCTTCCGCTTCACCTGGGCGATGCGGCAGCATACGTTTGTTTCAATCCTGATCGGCGCCGCGCCGCAGGTGGCCGTCGGCACGCCGCTGACGCCGGATGAAGAAGACTTCGCCGTGCAGCTGGCAAAAATTTCCGACCGCGCGGGTCATGAATTCAATTACGGCCTGCGGTCGTATTATTTTGCGCTCGCGCTGCTGCCGTGGTTCATCAGCCCGTGGTTGCTGATCCCCACCTGCACGCTGGTCGTGATTGTGCTGTATTTGCGCGAATTCCGCTCCCGCACCCTGAAATTCCTGGTGCGCAGCCGCGAAGATTACACGCGGATTTACGCGAAGGGTGTTTAATCCCTAACTATCTATAAAGATAGAAATGCGAGGGATTTTATCGAAGGCCGCAAGAAAATAGAAAAGAGCCCATATTACGCATGAAATAGCGAAATAAGCTATTGTACCGAATATGCGCAAAATTATTTTTTCTCGCCATATCAAGACCGCTGCAATTCCCGGAAGCAACTGCGAAAAAAATATTATCTCATGCCCATATCGACCGACAATAAAATTTGAAATTTTATCTGGCTGAGGTAGTTCGCTAGCGTTTAACGAGACCCCTAATATAGAAAAAATCCCCCAACAGACAAATGGCCATAAGAACGCAAAGCCAAGCGGGCTTTTAATTTTTGAAATGGCCTTGTGAAAGGTCACTCTTTCAACGCCGCCTGTGCCGCCGCCAGTCGTGCGATCGGCACGCGGTAGGGGGAGCAGGACACGTAATCAAGGCCTGCGGATTCAAAGAACTTGATCGATGCCGGATCGCCGCCGTGTTCGCCGCAGATCCCAAGCTTCAGGTCTTTGCGGGTTTTGCGGCCACGTTCCGCCGCGGTTTTTACCAATTCGCCCACGCCATCCACATCGATCGATGCAAACGGGTCGGTGGGCAGGATTCCTTGCGACTGATAGGCGGGCAGGAACGATCCGGCATCGTCGCGGCTGATGCCAAATGTTGTCTGCGTCAGGTCATTGGTGCCGAAGCTGAAGAATTCGGCCGATTCAGCGATCACTCCCGCCGCCAGCGCCGCGCGCGGCAGTTCGATCATCGTGCCGGTCAGGTAACCCTTGAACCCGACAGCCGCCGCAACCTTGTCGATCATGGTTTTCAGGATATCCATTTCCGCCTTGGTCGCGATCAGCGGCACCATGACTTCGGGGATAACGGTGTCGCCGGTTTCGTTCTTGACGGCCAAAGCCGCTTCGAAAATCGCCTTCACCTGCATTTCATAGATTTCGGGATAGACGATGCCAAGGCGCGATCCGCGCAGGCCCAGCATCGGGTTTGATTCATGCAGGCGCGCGATGCGCTGGCGCACCTTGTCGCCGGAAATGTTCAGCGATTTGGCAAGGCCGTCAATTTCCGCATCTTCATGCGGCAGGAATTCGTGCAAGGGGGGATCAAGCAACCGGATGGTGACGGGCAGGCCTTTCATGATTTTGAAAATCTTCACGAAGTCCTGTTGCTGGTGCGGCGCGATCTTGGCAAGCGCCGCGCGGCGGTCTTCGGATGTTTCCGCCAAAATCATCTGGCGCACGAACAGGATACGTTCGGGATCGAAGAACATATGTTCGGTGCGGCACAGCCCGATGCCCTGCGCGCCGAATTTTCGCGCGGTTTCGGCATCGAGCGCGGTTTCGGCATTCGCGCGGATTTTCAGGCGACGCACATCATCCGCCCAGCCCATCAGCGTTTCGAAATCGCCGGTGAGGGCAGGTTGCAGCATCTTGACCGCGCCCAGCAGAACTTCGCCTGTCGATCCGTCGAGTGTGATCTTGTCGCCCTCGGATAAAACCTTGCTTTTGATCGTCATGGTTTTCGATTTCATGTCGATCACAACATCGCCTGCGCCGGAAACGCAAGGCTTGCCCATGCCGCGCGCGACGACCGCCGCATGGCTGGTCATGCCGCCGCGTGACGTCAAAATGCCTTCGGCGGCATGCATGCCGTGGATGTCTTCGGGGCTGGTTTCGGTGCGGCACAGGATAACCTTCACACCGTCCTTCGCCAGTTTTTCCGCATCGTCGGAATCAAAGCATACCGTGCCGACCGCAGCACCGGGCGATGCGGGCAGCCCGCGTGTCAGGACCGTTTTCGCCGCCTTCGCGTCGATGGTGGGGTGCAGCAGCTGGTCGAGCGATTGCGGGTTGATGCGCTTGATCGCGACTTCTTTCGAAATCAGTTTTTCGTTCACCATATCGACCGCGATTTTCAGCGCGGCGGGCGCGGTGCGTTTGCCGCTGCGGGTTTGCAGCATATACAGTTTTTTGTTCTGGATGGTGAATTCGATATCCTGCATGTCCTTGTAATGTTTTTCCAGCTGCAGGCGGATCGCGTCCAGCTGTTCATACACTTCGGGCATCGTCTTCTTCATGTCGTCAAGTTCCAGCGGGGTGCGGATGCCCGCCACCACGTCTTCGCCCTGCGCGTTCAGCAGGTATTCGCCATAGAACTTGTTTTCGCCTGTCGAGGGGTTGCGGGTAAAGGCAACGCCCGTGCCGCAATCATCGCCCATATTGCCGAACACTACGGCCTGCACGCAGACCGCCGTGCCCCATTCTTCGGGGATCGAATTGATTTTGCGGTAGGTGACGGCGCGGGGCGTCATCCACGATTTGAACACCGCGCCGATCGCGCCCCACAGCTGCTCGCGCGGGTCCTGCGGGAAGGGCTTGCCGGTCTGTTTTTGCACCAGCGTTTTATATTGTTCCACAATCTCCGCCAGGCCTTCGGCGGGGATATCGGTATCCTGTTTGAAACCGTTGCGGCGTTTATAGGTGTCGAGGATATCCTCGAACAGGTCATGATCGACGCCAAGGACCACATCGGAATACATCTGGATCAGGCGGCGATAGCAGTCCTGCGCGAAACGCTCGTTGTTGCTGGATGCGGAAAGGCCTTTTACGGTCACGTCATTCAGGCCAAGGTTCAGGATGGTGTCCATCATGCCCGGCATCGATACGCGCGCGCCGGAACGGACGGAAAGAAGCATCGGTTTCTTGCTGTCGCCGAACACCGCGCCGATTTCTTTTTCCAATTGGGCAAGCCCGCCATTCACCTGCGCGTCAAGGTCGCCGGGGTATGATTGCTGGTTCTGGTAGAAGTAGGTGCAGACTTCGGTCGAGAGCGTGAAGCCGGGCGGGACGGGGAGGCCGATCTTGCTCATCTCCGCCAAATTCGCGCCCTTGCCGCCGAGCAGGTTTTTTTGTGATGAATCCCCCTCGCAGAGCGTTGTGCCGAAACTATAAACCCATTTGCCGGAAGCCTGCGGGCTGGTCTTGAGCGCTGCGTTGGAAGACATCGAATATTACCCCTCTAGTTTGGAAAAGTCTGCGACCTCGTTCATCGTGCCGGCGATGCTGGCGAGCATGGACAGGCGGTTGGCGCGCAAATTCGCATCCGGTGCGTTGACAAGGATTTTGTCAAAGAACGCATCGACCGCGCTGCGTATGCCCGACATGCCGGACATGACGGCCTTGTAATCTTCCTTCGCAAGGTCGGCCTTGATCTTGCCGCCGGATGCGCCCAGTGCCGCGAACAGGTTCTTTTCCTGTTCTTCGGCCAGCAGCGCTTCCTTCACATCCTTGCCGGAATAGGATTTGCCGTCCTTCTTTTCCTCGATGCGCAGGATGTTCGTGGCTCGTTTGTAACCAGCCAGCAGGTTAGCGCCGTCTTCGGTTTTCACAAAATCCTGCACTGCGTTGACGCGCGCGACCACGCGGGTCAGGTCGTCATCGGATTTTGCGGCGAAGACCGCGTCGATCAGATCATGGCGCACGCCCTGGTCCTTCAGCGCGACTTTCAGGCGTTCGGTGAAGAACTGGGTCAGGTCTTTCGTCACATCGGCTTCAGGGCGCAGGCCTTTAATCTTGCCGCCGTAAAGCTGGTACGATTTCTGGAACAGCATCGTCAGCGATACGCGCAGCTTGTTTTCAAGGATGATGCGGATCACGCCCAGCGCGGCGCGGCGCAGGGCGAAGGGGTCTTTCGAACCTGTCGGCTTTTCGTCAATCGCGAAGAAGCCCACAAGCGCATCCAGTTTGTCTGCCAGCGCAACTGCAATCGAAACAGGGGCGGTGGGGCAGGTATCATTCGCGCCGACGGGTTTGTAGTGCTCGGCAATCGCCTGCGCGATTTCGGGCTTTTCCTTGTCATGCAGCGCGTAGTAACGGCCCATCGTGCCTTGCACTTCGGGGAACTGGTACACAACGCCGGAAGTCAGGTCGGCCTTGCACAGCTCCGCCGCACGCGCGGCAGCCTTGCCGTCATAGCCCAGTAGTTCCGCGATTTCCTGCGCCAGCGAATGCAGGCGCGACACACGGTCACGCACGGTGCCGAGTTTCTGGTGGAACGTGATCTGCTCCAGCGCGGGCAGTCGGGTTTCCAGTTTCTGGCGGCGGTCCTGATCCCAGAAGAATTTGGCATCCGACAGGCGCGCGCGCAGGACTTTTTCGTTGCCCGCCACAACCTGCTTGCCGCCGTCTTCGGTGATCATGTTGGCGACGACGATGAATTTGTTCGACAGCTTGCCGGCAGCATCCAGCAGCGCGATATATTTCTGGTTGCCGCGCATCGTGGAAATCAGCACTTCCTGCGGAACATCCAGATATTCTTTCTCGAATTCGCCGACCAGCGGCACTGGCCATTCGACCAGCCCGACGATTTCCTCGAACAGCGCTTCGTCCTCGCGGATTTTCAGGCCGGCTTTGTTTGCCAGCTCCTGCGACTGTTTCGAGATAATATCTTTGCGTTCTTCGCGCGACAGCAACACATGTGCCTTTTTCAGCTTCTCGCGGTAATCGGCGAAGTTCGACACTTCGATCTTGCCGGAGGACAGGAAGCGGTGGCCCTGCGTCGATTTGCCGGCTGCAACCGGTTTTTCCCCGCCGCCAAGTGCAAAATCAACGGCCACAGGCTGCCCATTGAACAGCGCGATAATGCTGTGCAGCGGGCGCACCCATTGGCGCGTGGATGATTTCCAGCGCATCGATTTCGGCCACACAATCTTGTTCAGCGCGTCTTCGATGATCGTGGTCAGGACTTTGTCGGTCGGCTGACCCTTCACCGCTTCGCGGTAGAACCAGAACGTTCCCTTCGGCGTTTCTTCCTTCACGCATTTATCAAAATTCGTCTGGCCGATCGATTTCAGGAACCCGTCCAGCGCCTGCTGGGGCGAAGTGATGCTGGGGCCTTTTTTGTCGATGGGGGCGGGGTTGTTTTCGAGGGGCAGGCCATCCACCATGATCGTCACGCGGCGCGGCGTCGAATGTGCTTCAGCCTTCGTAAACGTCAGGCCCTTGTCGGTCAGCCCCTTGGTTATGAGGTCTTTCAGGTCGTCCGCCGCCTTCACCTGCATACGCGCGGGGATTTCTTCGGAGAACAGTTCGAGGAGAAACTCGGCCATGTTATGCAGCCTCCTTCTTCGCTTGCTCGTCGCCGTACACGCCCAGCCATGCTTCGCAGCAGCCTTTCGCGAGTTCGCGGACGCGGCCGATATAGGCCTGACGCTCCACGACCGAAATCACGCCGCGCGCATCCATCAGGTTGAACAGGTGGCTGGCCTTCAGGCACTGGTCATAGGCGGGCAGCGCCAAACCTTTGCGACCGTTGTTCGACGGATGCGTCGATTGCACGTTCAGCAATGATTTGCATTCTGCTTCCGCGTCCTTGAAATGCTGCATCAGTTTGTCGGTGTTCGCGAATTCAAAGTTATGCGCCGAATATTCCTGTTCCGCGCGCAGGAACACATCGCCATATTTCACGCCGCGACCATTGAAGTCGAGGTCATAGACGTTGTTCACGTTCTGGATATACATTGCAAGGCGTTCAAGGCCGTAAGTGATTTCCGCAGATACCGGGTTGCATTCAATCCCGCCGACCTGTTGGAAATAGGTGAACTGCGTCACCTCCATCCCATCGCACCAGACTTCCCAGCCCAATCCCCATGCGCCCAGCGTCGGGCTTTCCCAGTCGTCCTCGACAAAGCGGATATCGTGGTATTTTGAATCGATGCCGATTTTCTTGAGGCTCTCCAGATACAGCTCGAGGATGTTCTCCGGCGACGGCTTCATGATGACTTGGTATTGATAGTAATGCTGCAACCGGTTCGGGTTTTCGCCGTAGCGGCCATCGGTCGGGCGGCGCGAGGGCTGCACATAGGCGGCATTCCACGGCTCGGTGCCGAGCGCGCGCAGCGTGGTTGCGGGGTGGAATGTACCGGCACCCACTTCCATGTCATAGGGCTGGAGGATAAGGCAACCCTGATCCGACCAGAACTGGTGCAGCGTCAGGATAAGATTCTGAAAACTAAGTGGCTTGCCGTTTGACATCGTATTTCCCGCTAAAATTGACGCGCAAGCCTAGCATGCGGATTGCCCGTTTTCAAAGAGCTGGTGATGTTGTATCCCTATTAAAATCTTTCAAAAAAAGGGCAGATTTTGCATGAAAACGCTGACCGAGCAGTTCAATACCATCAGCGTGGTCAAAGGCGAAATTTTCGCTGTTGAACTTGATGGCCGGGCTTCGGATGGCGGCTATTTGTGGGATGTGAACGTCACAGCCGGCAACGCCACGGCCATCAGCCGTGAGACTGTTTTTACCGATGACCATCCGCTTGCGGCGGGGAACGGTGGTTTGAAACGCATCTTCCTGCGCGCAGACGAAGCCGGAATTGTCGAGATCGAAGCCAAGCTGCGTCGGCCGTGGGAGCGTGGTTCCGCCCCCTTGAAACAGGCGCTTTTCAAAGTTCTCGTTCACTAATTTTGTTATTTTATTCAAATGTTTAGCTGGTCTTTTTGTCGTTTAACCTGCTTTTAAACTTTTTCCCATAGAATTCATGGTATAATTTTATTCAGGACATAAAATGATTTCAGAAAGCGTGATTATTTTTGGTGCGACAGGCAACGTGGTGATGGTCATTAACGGACCGCTGCCGAAAAACGTGCCCATCATGTTCAAGGTTGGCGCCAGCAAGATCGACCTGCTGACAGATCAGGATGTATTGTTTTCGGAGCGCGGCCTGAGCCCCTATATCTGCCAGAAACTGCGCGATAAAAACGAAATTGGATTGTTGGAGGTCACAGACCAGAACAACCCGCCAAAACATTTGACGAATATCGCCTATCAATTTGCCGCCACGTAAAAAGGTTTTTAAATGAGCACACTTTCCATGACCCCCGGAGATTCTGCAGCTTCAACCGTCGGCCCCAGTGCCTCGGTTGTCGGCAAGCAAAACAGCGGTTTGATGTCGATCGTGCGCGATACCATCCTGACCGGCGTCATGCTGAACGCGATGGAAGGCAAGGGCCAGCCCGTGATGCGCCCCGGCGATTCAATGATGCAGGCGCTTGGCGGCGGTGCGGAGGTTTATTCCAAAAACCCGAATTCGAATTTGACCAAGGCCGTGACCGGCATCGTGCTGCTCGGTATCGTCGGCAAACTGCTGGATGCCAACACCGCGCCGCCCCCGACGCAGGAACAGATGCGCGCCGAATATGCGGCAAAGGAAGACCAGCGCATCGCCGGCATCATGAAGGAAGACGCGCAGAAAAAAGAGGCTTTGGCTGAAGACGAACGCCGCAAGGCTTTCTTCGCCAATAAACCCGGCTAGTCGCGCTGCATATTTTCGCGGAACATCGCCAGCAGTTGCTTTGCAAATGAATTGCTGTCCTTGAAATCGCCACTTTCGGCGCGTTTGAGGAAATCGGTATAGCCGGGCATACGCGACAGGTCTGCATTCGTCAGGTCATGAAATCCCATGCTCCAGTCGGCGAACACGCGTTCGTCCGTTTTCTGGTCGATCAGCGTCTTGACGCGGTGGTGCGATTGGTCCCGGCAGATATTCGCGTAAAGCTGGTCGATATCGTTGTCCGCCCCCTCGATCACTTGCATAAACGATCCGGCGTTATATACCAGCATGCCGGTAACACCGTGTTTCAGGTTAGCCACTCGGCTTTTTTCAAGCAGTTTCACGAGTTCAAAACCCGTGAACAGCCTGGTTGCGGAGCTTATATACGTGATAGATTTCATTGCCTAACTCGCCAACATTAACAGCCGATTGGTTCGCATGGAGTGCTGATTATTATTCTATGCTTAAGCCGGCCGCCGCGCTTAAAACGCTTTGCGCCGCATCGGTATATTTTCCGTCCGTCTCGTGTATCACCATTCCGGTTTTTAAAACCATCGGCGTAAAGCGTTCCTTGCGGGCGCGGATGATGACCCGTTTGGCGTCGTCGCCGGCGCGAGAGAAAAGGGGGTAGATGACAAGGCTGCCGAACCAGCGGCGGCGCTCCAGCACGGCCACAATCTCGCTCATGCGGTCGGCGCGGTGGATCATGACCAGCGTGCCCGCCTGTTTCAGTTTTTTGTGCGCGTATTTCACCCAATCCTCCAGCGTCGCGCCGGATGCTTCTTCGCCATGCGACAGCGCCTTGTTACGCGTGGGCGAGGGGGTATGCGTGCCGCCCTCCTGATAGGGCGGGTTCATCAAAACGACTTGGAAATCGTTATTGGCGACCAGTTTTTCATGGCGGATATCGCCCTGCACAAATCGCGTATGTTCCGATAAGCCATTCAACGCTGCGTTCTGCATGGCAAGGTCGATCAGGTCGCCCTGAATGTCGATACCGGTCAGGTGAATGTTTTTCGCGCGCGTCAGCACGCACAATCCCGCCGAGCCCACGCCGCAGCCGACATCCAGCATGTTCATGCGCTCTTTCACGGGTGCGGCAGCCGCCAGAAAAATGGTATCAATCGATGCGTGAAAGCCGAGTTTCGGCTGCAGCAACTTCACGCGCCCGTTCAGCAACGTGGTTTCGATGACTTCTTTGTCGATCATGCGTTGCCCTCGACCGGCTTGATCAGCCCTTCGTCGGCCAGCACGTCGCAGGCTTCATCGACCCAGCTGTCGCGCGCGGCAAAGACATAGGTGACGGGGCCGTGACCCACGCCCGGGATCATGCCATCGTCGCCGTCCTGGTATTCATCCAGTTCGTACATGATTTCGGCGCGGTCGAGCGCGGATTTGGCGCGGTCGGCAAGAGATTTATCTTCGGTTGCGAAGACCTCGAAAAATTCCTCCTCGGGGTCGAACAGGCCGGCATCGGTCAGCAGGTGCATGGCGTCGTCGTAATCGCCCTCCAATACCATAAACCGGCATTCGGAGATATTGTCCATCGTGCCGCCGAGGGCTGCCGTCAGGTGTTCGCCAAAGATGAAATACTTGATTTTCGCGCTTTCCAGCAGCGATTTGACGAATGCGGTTTCGGCGGGTTCGTTTGTTCTGAAAATTTCTTGCATAAAGAGTGTTTTTATTCCGGCTTTTTGCTATATCAGGGGAGCATTAAGTATAAGTCGATACCGGAACAATATACAGGCGATAATGACGCTGTCAAAACCTGCCACTCCCGCTGCTACCGCCGCCAATCCGCTCGACCGGCTGGCGCAGGCGTTGAAGCCTGACCTGAACGCGGTCAATGCGATCATTATCGAGCGTATGCAATCCGATATCCCGCTGATCCCGCAACTGGCCAGCCACCTGATCGGCGCGGGCGGCAAGCGTATCCGTCCGCTGTTGACGCTCGCTTCTGCGTCCTTGTTCGGCTATTCCGGCACGCGCCAGCACAAATTATCCGCCTGCGTCGAATTCATCCATACCGCGACGCTGCTGCATGACGATGTGGTGGATGAAAGCGACCAGCGGCGCGGGTTGCCCTCGGCGAACGCGATTTTCGGCAACGAAGCCGCCGTTCTTGTCGGCGATTTCCTGTTCAGCCGTTCGTTCCAATTGATGGTCGAAGACGGATCTTTGGATGTCCTGCGCATTCTCTCGAACGCCTCCGCCGTGATTGCGGAGGGCGAGGTTTTGCAGCTGACGACCGCGAACAACCTCGACACCACGCTCGATCAGTACATCAAAGTCATCGCGTCAAAAACCGCCGAGCTGTTTGCCGCTGCCTGCGAAACGGGCGCGGTTGTGGCGGGGCGCGCGGCGGGCGAATGCATGACGATGCGCGAATACGGCATGTGCCTTGGCATCGCGTTCCAGATTTCGGATGATATCCTTGATTACACGGCCTCCGCCGAAACGCTTGGCAAAAACCTGGGCGATGATTTCCGTGAAGGGAAAATGACGCTGCCGGTCCTGCTGGCGCTGAAAAACGCGACGCCGTCGGAACGCGAATTCTGGCAGCGCACGATGGGCGACGTAAAACAGAACGACGGCGATTTCGAGGAAGCGGTCCGGATTTTCCACCGCCACAACGCCATCGGCCAATCGCTCACGATGGCGCGCGAATACGCAGCGCGCGGGCGTCAATTGCTCGCCGACCTGCCTAAAAACCGGATTTCCGAAGATTTGGCCGAACTGATTACTTTTGCGGTTGAGCGGGAGTATTGATCTGCGAGAGCAGCGCGCCGAGCTTTTGCGCGCAGCCGCGGCTGAAAACCATCTGGCTGCGGCGGGTATCGAGGAATACGCTGACTTCACTGTTTTGAACGAAGCGCACATGACGGCGGCATTGTCCGGCGGTCACGCCGTTCCATTTTTTCTGGCGACCGAAGCCGGTATCCGTAGGGCCGCTGTGGCGCATCGAGACAATCGCATACAAGGCATTGAAATCGCCGATAGTTTTTGCGCTGTCTGACTGCATATTCGCCCCCGTTAAACGAATGTTAAGCATTTACATATTATTTCAGATTCCGCCGTCTGTCAAATCACAGGCGAATCCAATTGCGCGATTCCTGAAAATATGCGAAACAATGCCGTTCCCCCGATCGGAGTGTAGCTCAGCCTGGTAGAGTGCTAGCTTCGGGAGCTAGAGGCCCAGGGTTCGAATCCCTGCACTCCGACCATTTTTTCTGCAGTTGCGTTTACGGCCTGTTTACGTCGCGTTTAGGTGCCTTCCGCGACACAGCCAGATTTTTTATTTTCTTTTAAATCAATGTGTTAGCATAGGTGACTTTTTGACAGTCGCAAAAAAACTTATAACGAATTCAACCACTTAAAAATCGCCCTCACGGCAGAAAACTAAAAAAAATGTCAGACCTGAACGACCCGAGAGTCTATTTTGCCGCCGAACGCACCGCACTCGCCTGGAACCGCACCGCGCTGACGTTAATGGCGTTTGGCTTCGCCGTGGAGCGCTTCGGCCTTTACATGAAAATGATGATTGAAAAAACGGCGGCGCCGGAGCGCGGCGGCCCGTTCTGGTTCGGCATCGCCTTCATCCTGCTGGGCTGCTTTTTTTCCGCGGCAGCCGCAAAACAATACCGCGCAATATTGAAATCGCTGAAACCAATCGAGATACCGGCGCAGGCCAATCCGCATCTTGCGCTGTTGCTGAACCTGATTATTGCAGCGCTGTCGGCATCGCTGATCGTTTACCTGTTTTGCACCAACGACATAAATTAAAGGTGAATTGCGCGCGTGATGACCAAGTTGAGACACTGGGCATTTTATCTCCTGCTGCTGGCAGGCACCTGCGCGCTGTCCGCCTGTCTGCCTGAAGTTTTTGCGGAAAAGGCGGACTACAAACTCGGCGGCCTTGAAAAACAGGTTTCACTCAATGACGACGTGAAGAAATTTCTTGATAACCGAGCGGCGGAAATCAAGCCCCTGAAACCTTCCAGCCCGGATGCCGCATATTACGAAGCCGCCAAGACGCGCAGCCTGCGCGACGACCTCAAGGCGTATATGGACTCAAAGGGCTATTACGACAGCGAGATCAACTTTTCCGCAGGAAAACATCCCTGGAGCGGCGTGTATAAAGTAAGCAGCGGCGCACAATATAAAATCTCCGATGTCAGCGTCAGCCCCGCCGCTTATGCCGGCCACCTGAAAAACCTGCGCAAAGGCCAGGTGCTGGACGCGGAAAATGTTCTGCTGGCGGAAAAGCAATTGCACGACGACATCGCGCGCGGCAAATGCTTCTTCTCGCTTGATGTTGAAAACGAAGTGACGCTTGACCGCAAGGCAAAAACCGCCCGCATTTCTTTCCGGGTTACGGCGGCAGGGCAGGCCACCTTCGGGACGCTCGCGTTCGAGGGAAACAAGGATGTGCAGGAAGCGTATCTGCGCAAGCTGCCGAACTGGAAGGCGGGCGACTGTTTTGACCGCGCCAAGCTGGAGGAGCTGCGCGTCGCGCTGTTCGAAAGCGGCCTGTTTTCAGCCGTGGATTTCCAACTGCCCGAGGCGCGCCCGCGCAATGGCCGCGTGCCGGTGACCGTGCGTGTGACCGAGCGCGCGCCCCGCACCATCAGCGCGGGCGTGAGTTATTATTCCGACGAGGGCCCCGGCGTGACGCTGGGCTGGAAACACCGCAATCTGTTCGGCCAGGCAGAAAGCCTTGATACGGAATTGACGCTGTCGCCGATCCTGCAGAAATTATCCGGCACTTTGACCAAGCCGTTTTTCCTGCGCAATGACCAGCAGATCGCACTCAACGCCGCGCTGAAGCGTGAAGATACGGATGGTTACCTGACGACCGGCATCGAAAGCGGAGTGACGCTCAGCCGCAAGTTTAGCAAACGCATGTCCGGTTCTTCCGGCGCCAAGCTGTCTTTCAAGAAAATCGAAGATGAAGTGACGCGCCAGACCGACGACTTCCTGCTGTTGTCATTCCCGCAGGGGCTGATTTACGACAGCCGTGACAATGCGCTGGATGCGACACAGGGCTGGCTGCTGAACGGGAACGTGGAGCCTTACATTGCCGCCGTCGGCGACAAGCCGCTGTTCCTGAAAACGGAATTTTCCGCCCGCAAATATCATGCGGTTGGCAAGAACGTGGTTGTGGCGGGGCGCGCGAAAATCGGCAGCATCCTTGGCCCGGCCACCGCATCGCTGCCGGCGACAGAGCGTTTTTATTCGGGGGGCGGCGGGTCTGTGCGCGGCTTCGGCTATCAGGAGGTCGGCCCCGTGCGTAACGGCAGTCCCGAGGGCGGCCGTTCGATCATCGAGGGCTCGGCGGAGGCGCGGTTCAGGTTCAACGACACCCTCGGCGGTGTCGTGTTCGTCGATGCGGGCGAGGTCAATAACGGGCTGTTTCCCGATATGGGCGACCTGTCGGTCGGCGCGGGCGCGGGCCTGCGTTATTACACAGGCTTTGGCCCGCTGCGGCTGGATGTGGCCGTGCCCGTCACCAACAAGGAGACGGCATCGAGCGCGTATCAGGTCTATCTCAGCATCGGTCAGGCGTTCTGATGGCGGGCAAAAACACGGAAAAGCCTGTTGCGGAAAAAAAGAAAAAGCAGGGCGCGCTGCATTTTCTGCGCCGGATCGTTGTGGCGGTTTTTTCAGCCGGCATGACCTTGCTGATCGTGTCGCAATTGATACTCTGGGCGGGTTTTGGCTGGCTGCATATGCAGGGCGGGCAGCAATGGATGAAGGCGCGGATAGAGCCGTTGCTGGCCGATAGCGGATACAAAGTTGATTTCAGCAATATCGGCATCAGCATCGGCAGCCGCGTTCATATTGCCGATCTTGCCGTCAGCGACGGCAAAGGCGCGTTTCTGGACGTGCGCGATGTAACGCTTGGCCTGGATATTCCCAAATTGATTGCGCATCAGCTGGAGATTTCATTATCCGCCGCCGAAATGACGCTGCACCGCCTGCCCGTTGTCAAAGAAGCGCCCGAAGCCAAAACAGGCGGGGAATTCGTCTGGCCTGAAAAATATTTCGCCGCAGCGTCGCTGGACAGCCTTGATATCGGCAAGCTTGTGCTGATGCCCGAGGTTGCGGGCGCGCGCATTGAACTGGCGCTGAAGGCAGATGCCAGGGCGCAACCCGCAGGAACGGACGTATTGCTGGATCTGGCGTTGGAAATGAAATCGGGGCTTGCCGGATTGCCGGAGAAACTTGCGCTAACCGCCGTAGTTTCGCCCGCGACCGGATCGGTTGCCGTATCTGCTATCAATGCGTCATCGGCCATGTATGACGTTTCCGGCAAGGGCAAGCTGGGGACGGATGCGGCAGCGGTCGTTGATTTCGCGCTGAAGGCGGGCGGCAATTTTAACCTGAGCGATGGCCATGCCAAGGCGGAAGCGGATGTGAACATCACAGGGACCGCGCAAAAACCGGCCTTTGACATGAAGGGCATGATCCGGCTGTCGGGCGCGGCGGCCAATGAATTCGACACAATCAGCCTGACAGCGCGCATGAATGCGGCGGGCGCAGGTCATGTGGCTGCGCGGTCGGTAGGCGCTGGCAAGAAAGCGGCGATGTCGGCCGATATCGCCTATGGTAACAGCCTGTTAAAACTGGGCGGCATTAATATCGAATGGCCTGGCATATCGGCGCGCGGGAGCGCCGATATCGCACTTGACGGCGGGTTCAGGTCGGCATCGGTTGCGCTCAACAAAGTTACGGCGGGCGATCTTTCCTTCAGCGACATCAAAGGGCGCATCAGCCGTGCAATCGGCGGGGCTTATGACGTTTCCATGCAGGCCATGTCGCGCGGCAAGCGCGGGCTTGATGTCACGGGCACGGTCGGCATCGACACGCCGGGCATGCCGGTCAAGTTGACAGCGAAGGCCGCCAATTTCGAGCCGTTCCGGTATACCGAAACGATCAAGGGCGCTTTTTCCGGCGTGCTGACGGTAGAGGGGCGCGCGCGGCAGTACAAAATAACGGGCACCGTCAAATCGTCGCGGCTGGATATTACCATTCCCGACCGGTTCAACGCATCCATCCCGAAACTGAATATCGTTTCCGGGCGCGGCAAGCCGGGTGAGGACGGGCCTGATATGATGCAGGACATCGGCCTTGATATTCAGGCCATCGCCGAGCGGCAGGTATTTGTGCGCGGGCAGGGGCTGGATGCCGAATTCGGCGGCAAGGTGCAGGTTACAGGCACGCTTGCCGAACCCTTGTATAACGGATTGTTCGAAAGCCGCCGCGGGCGGTACGAAGCCTTCGGCAAACGCTTTGACCTGTCCCGTGCCCGTTTCAGGTTCGAAGGCCCGGTGCCGCCGTCGCCCTATCTGGATATTCTGGCCGAAGCAAAGGCCGAAGATATCGTGGCAACGATCGCACTGACCGGCAGCGTCAGCAAACCGGTAGTCGCGTTGTCATCCGTGCCGGTATTGCCGCAGGACGAAGTATTGTCGCGGCTGCTGTTCGGCAAGGCGCTGTCTAAACTGACGCCGTTTCAGGCGATACAGATCGCGAATGCGCTGAAACAGTTTTCGGGCGGCGGCGGAGGATTAGACCCGCTCTCGCTGCTGCGCCGCGCGACCGGCCTTGACGATTTGCAGGTTAATACCGATGCCACCGGCGCAACCGGCGTGGGCGCGGGTAAATACATTACGGACAAGGTTTATATCGAAGGCGTTTCCGGCACCGACGGCAAAACCGGCGCCGCCAAGGTAAAAATCGAACTGACCCCCAACATCAAGGCCGAAAGCAAAGTCGGCCCCGGACAGGGATCGGGAGCGGCGATTTTCTGGCAAAAGGATTATTGACCGTCAGACGGCAATGCGGATGTAGGAAACATCGTCATACCAATCCGCCAATGTGCCATCCAGCTGCACAAACCCGCCCTTGTGCGACATGAAACCAAGCCGGTTTTTTCCGGTCAGGAACGGGTCGGTGGCGCGTAATTCGGCGATGACGGATTTGCCTTCTGCGGCGGTCGGCGTGGCTTCGGTAAAGCCGTCGCTGCAGAGCACGATTTCGGCGACATCATCGGGCAGGGGATAGCTGTGCATGTGATGCACCGGCACCGGCGTGCCGGAGACGACACCAAACCCAAGCGGCTCAGACGCATCGGGATGGTTGGCGAACAGCATTTGTTTCGACAGCACATCGCGTATGCCCGCCCACGAAGCCTGCGCCAGCGCGGCGCGGTCGGCCTGTGTTTGCGGCGCACCGCGCGCCATCAATTCCTGCTGGATCAGGATACGGCGGTAATTCAGCGTGATTTCGTCATACAGTTTGTTCTGCGGGCAGCTTTTCCATGTGCCGTTTTTCAGGCGGTAGCCGAAATGTGAATCGCCGATCACCCAGACTTCATAAGGTTTCCGGCGCGGCAGGATCAACGCGCCGCTCGCCAGCCGGTCGATGGGTTCAAGGCCGAACTTTGCCCGTGCCTCCGCATTCATGCGCTCCGCCAGTTTAGAATAGTCGGCAATCGACGCACCGGCGGGCAGGGCACTCAGGGCATCCCCCGCCAGCTGCGCCGCCCATTGCCCCATCGTCCGCCCCTCATGCAACCAATCCGTCCGCACCCCGCTGACACCGTCAAACAGCCCGAAATAATCCGGCGTCTCGACAATCAGGTCTTCGGTCTTGTCGCCTTTGGCGGAGGCGGTGAAGGTTTCGATGATTTTCATTTTGTACCTGCGTTTTTCTGCCAAGCGCGGTTGCATCATAATGTTTTACAAGGATTAATCAAACACGCCAATATTATGGATATAATGCCTTCTCCCTCCTTGCAATCCCACCCCCTTTTGCTTAATTAATGTGGGTTAAATTTCGCCATCGATTATGAGGGTTCTGTGAACACTTCCGCGCCAACGGGCAAAGCCAAGCTGGAGACGGTGAAAGCGCCGTCGAACATCGCGTCGCCGGACGAGATGCTGCAGTATTATAAAGACATGCTGCTGATCCGCCGCTTCGAGGAAAAGGCGGGGCAGCTTTACGGCATGGGTCTGATCGGCGGTTTCTGCCACCTGTATATCGGTCAGGAAGCGGTCGTGGTGGGCGTGCAGTCGGCGCTGAAAAAGGGCGATACGGTCATCACCGCTTACCGCGACCACGGGCATATGCTGGCGACCGGCATGTCGGCCAACGGCGTGATGGCGGAGCTGACGGGCCGCAAGGGCGGCTATTCCAAGGGCAAGGGCGGCTCGATGCACATGTTCAGCCGCGAGAAGGGCTTCTACGGCGGCCACGGCATCGTGGGCGTGACGGGCCCGCTGGGCGCGGGGCTTGCTTTCGCGCATAAATATCGCGGCGATGGCGGCATCAACTGCGCTTATTACGGCGACGGTGCGGCGAACCAGGGGCAGATTTACGAAGCCTATAACATGGCGGCGCTGTGGAAGCTGCCCGTTTTGTTCATCATCGAAAACAACAAATACGGCATGGGTACGTCGCAGACGCGCCATGCGGCCGGCGAGCTTTACAAACGCGGCGAGGCTTACGGTATTCCCGGCGAGAAAATCAACGGCATGGATGTGCTGGTGGTGCGTCAGGCGGCGTTGAAGGCGGTCGAGTATATCCGCGGCGGCAACGGCCCGATGATTTTGGAATTCAGCACATACCGCTATCGCGGCCATTCGATGTCCGACCCCGGCAAATACCGCACGAAGGAGGAAGTCGAGGAGATGCGCGAGCATCACGACCCGATCGACACCATCCGCAAGGTGCTGACCGAAACGGGCAAGTTCAACGACGACCATTTCAAGCAGATCGAAAAAGAAGTGAAGGCGGTCGTGAATGAATCCGCCGAATTCGCCCAGCAAAGCCCGGAGCCCGATGCGTCGGAACTCTGGACCGATGTGATGTTGTAAGGAGCGCGAAATATGTCCATTCAAATTCTCATGCCCGCGCTCTCGCCCACCATGACCGAAGGCAAGCTGGCCAAATGGGTCAAGAACGAAGGCGATGCGGTGAAGCCCGGCCAGGTGATCGCTGAAATCGAAACCGACAAGGCGACGATGGAAGTCGAAGCCGTTGACGAAGGCATTCTTGGTAAAATCCTCGTGCCCGCCGGCACCGAAGGCGTTGCCGTGAACACGCCCATCGCCGTGCTGCTGGAAGACGGCGAAAGCGCGGGCGATGTTGCCCCGCCCAAGGCTGTACCAAAAGCCGAAGCAAAAACCGAAGCTGCTCCTGCGCCGTCCTGCAACCCGCAATCTGCGCCGCAACCGGCAACGGCTGCGCCCGCACCTGAAAAGGAATGGACGGGCGCAACAACCTCCGTCACCGTGCGCGAGGCACTCCGCGACGCGATGGCCGAAGAAATGCGCCGCGACGGCGAAGTCTTCGTCATGGGCGAGGAAGTGGCCGAATATCAGGGCGCGTATAAAGTGACCCAGGGCCTGCTGCAGGAATTCGGCGGCAAGCGCGTGATCGACACCCCGATCACCGAATACGGTTTTGCCGGTATCGCGACGGGCGCGGCCTTTGCCGGCCTGAAGCCGATCGTGGAATTCATGACATGGAACTTCGCCATGCAGGCGATCGACCATGTGATCAACTCGGCCGCCAAGACGCTGTATATGGCGGGCGGCCAGCTGGGCTGCCCCATCGTGTTCCGCGGCCCGAACGGCGCGGCAAGCCGCGTAGGCGCGCAGCACTCGCAATGCTTCGCCAGCTGGTATGCGCATTGCCCGGGCTTGATCGTGATGGCACCGTGGTCGGCGGCGGATGCGAAGGGCCTGCTGAAAGCAGCCATCCGCAACCCGAACCCCGTCGTGTTCCTTGAAAACGAAATGATGTACGGCCAGACGTTTGACATTCCTGCCGATCCCGATTTCATCCTGCCAATCGGCAAGGCGAAGATCGAACGCGCAGGCACCGATGTCACCATCACCGCGTTCAGCCGCATGGTCGGCGTGGCGCTGCAGGCGGCGGACAAACTGGCGGAGCAGGGCATCAGCGCGGAGGTGATCAACCTGCGCACGCTGCGCCCGCTGGATACCGAAGCGATCATCAATTCGGTCAAGAAAACCAACCGCCTCGTGTCGGTCGAGGAAGGCTGGCATTATTCGGGCATCGGGTCGGAAATGGCCGCGATCATGATGGAAAAATGCTTCGACGATCTCGACGCGCCCGTCGTGCGCGTCTATGGCGCGGATGTTCCCATGCCCTATGCAGCGAACCTGGAAAAGCTTGCGCTCCCGCAGGCGAATGACATCATCGAAGCCGCGAAAAAGGTGGCCTATGCCGCATAACGTATTGATGCCCGCACTCTCGCCCACCATGACCGAAGGCAAGCTTGCCAAATGGGTCAAGAAGGAAGGCGACAAGGTTAAGGCCGGACAAGTCCTCGCCGAAATCGAAACCGACAAGGCGACGATGGAGGTGGAGGCGGTCGATGAAGGCACGCTCGCCAAAATCCTCGTCCCCGCCGGCACGGACGGCGTGAAGGTGAATACACTGATCGCGATCTTGCTGGAAGACGGTGAAGACGCGGCGGCTTTGAAAAATGTCAGCAATGATGTGAAACCGGCCGCTGCCGTCGCACCGAAGGCTGAAGTGCCTGCTCCTGCTGCTGCAAAACCCGCAGCCGCGCCGCAGCCCGTTGCGCATCAGGCAAGCGGCAACCGCATATATGCCAGCCCGCTCGCAAAACGCATTGCCAAGGAAAAAGGCATCGACCTTGCAACCGTCAAGGGTTCCGGCCCGCATGGCCGCATCGTGAAATCCGACCTTGAAGGCGCGAAGGGCGGTCATACCGCTCCTGTGGCGGCTGCCGCTGCGCCGAAAGCCGTTGCACATGCCGCCGGCCCCGATGCGAAGGCATTGGCCGATGCCTACGGCATCCCGTACAAGCTGATCCCCAATAACGGCATCCGCAAGGTTGTCGCGCGCCGTTTGCTGGAATCCAAACAGACCGTCCCGCATTTCTACCTGTCGGTCGATTGCGAACTGGATGCGCTGCTGGCCGTCCGCAAGCAACTGAACGACGCGGGCCAAAGCTACAAAATCTCCGTCAACGATTTTGTTATCAAGGCAACGGGCGTGGCGCTCGCACAATATCCCGCCGCGAACGTGTCGTGGACCGATGAAAACGTTGTGCAGTACGAACGCGCCGATGTATCGGTCGCGGTGGCGACAGCCAACGGCCTGATTACCCCCATCATCAAGGACGCGGCGAACAAGAGCCTGAAGGACATTTCCAACGAGATGAAGGAACTGGCGGCCAAGGCGAAGGACGGCAAGCTGAAACCCGCTGAATTCCAGGGCGGCACCATTTCCGTCTCCAACCTCGGCATGTTCGGCATCAGCAACTTTGCCGCCATCGTCAACCCGCCGCAGGGCGCAATCCTCGCCATTGGCGCGGGCGAGCAGCGCGCGGTCGTGAAGGACGGTCAGGTGAAGGTCGCAACCGTGATGACCGTCACCATGTCCACCGACCACCGCTGCATCGACGGCGCGATTGGCGCTGAATACCTGCAGGTGTTCAAGAAACTGATCGAAAACCCGATGAGCCTGATTTTGTGAGCAAGACCGTCACGCCATTCCTGATGTTCGAGGGCAGGGCGGAAGAGGCGATGAATTTCTACATCAGCCTTTTCGCAGACGGCCGCATCGACGACATCAAACGGTATCCCGCCGGCGGCGCGGCCAAGGCCGGATCGGTCATGACCGCGCGCTTCACCATCGGCGACCAGACATTCATGGTGACCGACAGCATCGTGAAGCACGAATTTACCTTCACGCCCGCCATGTCGATCTTCGTCGAATGCGCCGATGAAGCCGAACTGGCCGACCGCGCCGTGACGCTCGCCGATGGCGGGCAGGTTTACATGCCGATGGACAATTACGGTTTCAGCCGCAAATTCGCCTGGGTGGGCGACCGCTTCGGCGTTTCGTGGCAATTGAATCTTCAGTAGGAGTTTTTCCATGAGCGAACAGCAATTCGACATCGTCGTCCTCGGCGCAGGCCCCGGCGGTTACGTGGCCGCCATCCGCGCGTCGCAACTGGGTTTCAAGACCGCGATCGTGGAACGTGAAAACCTCGGCGGCATCTGCCTGAACTGGGGCTGCATCCCGACCAAGGCGCTGTTGCGTTCGTCCGAAATTCACCACCTGTTGCATAACCTCGATGCTTACGGTCTCAAGGCTGAAAATATCTCCTTCGATTTCAAGAAAATCATCGACCGGTCGCGCAAGGTCGCAGGGCAGCTGTCGGGCGGCATCAAGCACCTGATGAAGAAAAACAACATCACCGTTTTCGACGGCACGGGCAAGCTGTTGGGCAAGAACAAGCTGTCCGTCACCAAAGACGGCAAGCCCGTTGCCGAGCTGAAAGCGCCGCATATCATTATTGCCACCGGCGCGCGCGCCCGCGTGCTGCCGGGTCTGGAACCTGACAAGCTGGTCTGGACGTACCGCGAAGCAATGACCCCGACGGAAATGCCTAAATCGCTGCTGGTCATCGGTTCCGGCGCGATCGGCATGGAATTTGCCAGCTTCTATAAAAACATGGGCGCGCAGGTGACCGTGGTCGAATTGATGGACCGCATCCTGCCCGTGGAAGACGCCGATATTTCCGCCTTCGCGCGCAAGGCTTTCGAAAAACAAGGCATGAAAATCATGACCGGCGCAAAAGTCGCCAAGCTGAACCGCGGCGCGAATGACGTTGAAGCGGAAATCGATGTCGCTGGCAAAATCGAGAAGATCAAGGTCGACCGCGTGATTTCTGCGGTCGGCATCGTCGGTAATTCCGAAAACCTCGGCCTTGAAAATACCAAGGTCAAGGTCGATCGCGGCCATATCAAGGTCAATGAATGGCTGCAAACGGATGAGCCCGGCGTTTACGCCATCGGCGATGTTGTGCAGGGCCCGTGGCTGGCGCACAAGGCGAGCCATGAAGCCGTCATCTGCGTCGAGAAAATTAAGGGCCTGAACGATGTTCATCCGCTGAAGGTCGAAAACATTCCAGGCTGCACTTACTGCATGCCGCAGGTGGCATCGGTCGGCCTGACCGAAGCGAAGGCCAAGGAAAAAGGCTATCAGGTGAAGGTCGGCAAATTCCCCTTCATCGGAAACGGCAAGGCGATTGCGCTGGGCGAACCGGAAGGTTTTGTCAAAACAGTGTTCGACGCGAAAACCGGCGAACTGCTGGGCGCGCATATGATCGGCGCGGAAGTGACCGAAATGATCCAGGGCTACGGCATCGCCAAAACGCTGGAAACCACCGAGATCGACCTGTTCCACACCGTCTTTCCTCATCCGACACTGTCGGAAATGATGCATGAGTCAGTGCTGGATGCGTATGGTAAAGTGATCCATATGTAAGCCGTCATCCCAGCGAAGGCTGGTATCTCGCGGGGTGAAGCCAAGCTTTTATAAAACGCGCTGACGCGCGGGAGATGCCAGCATTCGCTGGCATGACAGCGTAGGGTGTTTAAACAATCTTCTCGTAATAATCCAGCTCATGCTTGTCCACCATGCCGCGATGGACGAAGGTGTAGCCGCATTTTTTGTAGAATTCGCTGGCGCCGCCGGAGCCGACGTATGAGTCGAGGCGCACGGCCTTGACGCGCAGTTTACGGGCGCGGCTTTCGATTTCAAACAGGGCGGAGCGGCCCAGGCCTTTGCCCTGAAATTTCGGGTCGATCGACATGTTGCGCAGGTAACAGGCGGGCGTGCTCTGGCGTTTGAACCATGGCTTTGAATCGCGGTCGGTTTTTTCGACATCCAGCGTGAAGGTGCCGGCAAGGCTGCCGTCTTCGATCACGACAAACAATGTGTTGTCAGTCAGCTTGCTAAGGATGGAACTGAGCAGGGAGATTTTTGACCACGGGCCTTTGCCATGCTTACGGGTCAGTTCGTCCGCCGCCGCCTTGCGCAGCTTATATACATCCAATACCTCGCTAAGCTTAGCGCGACGGATATTGACCATTTTAGCTCCCCGTTAATCCCTGTGGCCGCTTTCATGCGACTCTGTTCAATAACTTTGCCATAGATATCAATGCCTTGCAAGTTTCCCGAAAAAGAGTTGCCGTTTGGCAAAACACGGCTAAATTACTGCCCATGGACAACGACATCGACACAGCCCCCGAAGCAAACGAAAAGAAAAAATCCGAGTTCCGTCATCCGGAAAAGCGGAACCGTCCAGACACGCCCATCCTGCGGAAACCCGAATGGATCCGCGTGAAAGCCCCCGTGTCCCCCGCATATCACGAGACAAAAACCCTCGTCCAGAACCTGAAGCTGAAAACGGTCTGCGAGGAAGCGGCATGCCCGAATATCGGCGAATGCTGGAAACAGAAACACGCGACCTTCATGATTTTAGGCGCGACCTGCACCCGCGCATGCTCCTTCTGCAACGTTGCGACCGGTATCCCCGACAAGCTGGACCCGTTCGAGGCGGCGCGCGTCGCAATTGGCGTGCAGAAACTTGGCCTGAAACATGTCGTCATCACCTCCGTCGACCGCGATGATCTGGCCGATGGCGGGGCGGAGCAGTTCGTGAAGGTCATCAACGAGATCCGCCGTCTGTCTGCCGGCACGACCATCGAAATCCTGACGCCGGATTTCAAGGACAAGGATAACGCGATCGAGCCGATCGCGATTGCGCGTCCCGATGTGTTCAACCACAACCTTGAAACCGTGCCGCGCCTGTACCCGACGATCCGTCCGGGTGCGCGCTATTTCACCTCGCTGGAACTGCTGAACCGCGTCAAGAAAATCGACCCGTCGATCTTCACCAAATCCGGCCTGATGGTAGGATTAGGCGAGACGAAGCAGGAAGTGATGCAAGTCATGGACGACCTGCGCGCTGCCGATGTCGATTTCCTGACCATCGGGCAATACCTGCAGCCGACACCGAAACACGCTGCTGTTGACCGTTTCGTGACGCCGGAAGAATTCAAGTCATACGAAACCATCGCCCGCGGCAAGGGATTCCTGATGGTATCGGCCTCGCCGCTGACGCGTTCTTCGTATCATGCGGATTCCGATTTCGAGAAAATGCGCGCCGCGCGCGAGGCGAAGCTGGCCACGGCTGGCAAGTAAATGCCGTCCCATTCCGAAAAACGCATCCTGCCGTATTCGTCGGAACAACTGTTCGACCTTGTGATGGATATCGAAAAATATCCGGAATTCCTGCCGTGGTGCCTGGCCGCGCGCGTAAATGAAAAGAAAAAATCGGATTTAAGCGCCGATGTGATCGTCGGATACGGCCCTTTCCGTGAAAAATTTTCATCGCATGTAAAATTCAAGAAGCCTAAGGAAATCGAAGTCCATTATTTGCAGGGGCCTATGAGCCAGCTGGAAAACAAATGGGTGTTCAGGGATATGCGCGGCGGGCAATGCGAGGTCGATTTCTATATCGACTTTTCGCTAAAAACCAAGCTGTTTGAAAAAATCGTCGATCAGTTTTTTCACCGCGCGCTTGTGAAAATGATCAACGCTTTTGAAGGCCGTGCGCTACAGCTTTACGGTGGCAAGAAACATTAAATAGCGTCGATTTCGCGCTTGATGAAGGTGAGGGCCGTTTCAACGGTTTCCAGTCGCACGGCGGACCGGTCGCCGCCAAACAGGTTCTTTACCGCAAAACTTTTTCCCGTTTTCCCGTTCGCAACACCGATATAAACAAGGCCGACAGGCTTGCTTTCGGTCGCGCCGCCAGGGCCGGCGATGCCGGTCGCGGAGATGGCAATATCGGCCTTCGATGCTGCCAGCGCGCCGGTTGCCATCTGCAGCGCGACATCGTCGCTCACCGCGCCGGTGCGCTCCAGCAGCGCGCGGTCGATGCCCAACTCCTTGATTTTTGAATCGTAGGAATAGGAAATATAACCGCGATCCACGACATCGGACGATCCCGGCACTTCGGTCAGGCATGCCATGATCAACCCGCCCGTGCAGGATTCAGCGGAAACAAGCTTCAGCTTTTTTTTGCGCGCTTCGTTCAAAATGGCGGCGGCGAGGTTCAGCAGGTGTTCGGGAAAAAGTGCCATCGGTGCATTCTCGGGTCAGGCGGGAAGATAGAACATGGCGACGCCGCAAGTGCCAAGGAAGGCGTAAATACCGGCGACAACATCGTCCATCATCACATCAATGCCGCCGATGCTGCGGTTATCGAAGAAAGACGCAGGCCACGGCTTGTAAATATCGAACAGGCGGAACAGGAAGAACGCCACCCACCACAAATCCATATGACCTTCGGCGGGAATGGCCGCGATCCACATGCCGACGACTTCATCGACCACAATCGACTGGTCATCGACAGCGCCCGATTTTTTGCCGAAACGGTCGGCGGCGACCGTGCCGATGCACAGCAGCGCAAGAGCCGCCAAGGCAAGGCCGATCGGGCCGCTGAAATGTGCAATCGCGTAACCGAACGGGATCGCGGCAAGCGAACCGATTGTGCCGGGTGCGGGTCGCAGGAAGCCCGAGCCGAACCAAGACGACAGCCAGCAATGCCATTCCGTCAATTTCATGCCGCCCGGTATCGGTTTGATGCGCGGCTTCAGCTTCTTGATCCAGCCCCAGATTTTTTCACGCCAGATGACGATGGGCAGCAACAGCACCAGCAGCAGGCCGATCTGCTGAACCGTCATGCCGCTGGCAGCGACAGCCAAATCATGCGAGTCCGGCACATGCGCCGGCGGCGTACCGGTTTCGGTGCCGGTGGCGGCCGTTTTGTCTTTGGTGGCGGCGGTCGTCGTCGCGGTCGATGCCATTATTATGTTCCCCATTTCCTGATGTCATCATCCCGCAGGATGGGACGCGATGTAAAGGGCAGGCGGACGGTGGCGACGGCTTCGGCCGCAATACCTTCGCGTCTTCCGGTAAATCCCAAGCCTTCGGTCGTGGTCGCCTTGACGCTGACACGGTTGAGCGGCAGCGCCAGTATCTCGCCGATTTTTGCCCGCATGGTGTCGCGGTGAGGACCAATCTTGGGGGCTTCGCAGATGATCGTCACATCGACATGACTGATGATGCCGCCCTGCGCCACGATCAGGTCGGCTGCATGGCGCAGGAATTTCGCGCTATCGGCGTTTTTCCAGCGGGCATCGGTCGGCTTGAAATGCATGCCAATATCGCCGTCGCAAATGGTGGCCAGCAACGCATCGGTAATAGCATGCAGGCCGACATCGGCATCGGAATGACCTTCCAGCACATGCGAGTGCTGCAATTCAATCCCGCATATCATGAGTTTACGGCCGGATTGTTCAACCAGTTTATGAACATCATAACCAGTGCCCGTGCGGATATCGCCGCAACGTGCGGCAATGCTTTGTTCCATCAGGGCGAGGTCTTCGGCATGCGTAACCTTGAAATTGCCCTTTTCGCCCGCGATGATTTTGACAGGCGGCCCCGCAATTTCGCACAGCGCCGCGTCATCCGTCAGCGATTTATCGGCATGCTGGCGGTGCAGGGCAAGGATCGTGTCGAATTTGAATGCTTGCGGGGTCTGGATCGCATAAAGGTTATCGCGGCTTTCGGTCTTCACGCCATCGGCGCTCGCGCGCTTGATGGTATCCACCACGGGCAGACCGGGAATAACGGCATCATTATTTTTCAGCGCATTGCAGATATCAGTTACCAGATCACTTGAAAGGCCGGGGCGCGCGGCATCGTGGATCAGGATGTAATCGGGTTTGTCGCGCTTGGCGATTTCCTCCAGCCCATTCAGCACCGATTGCTGGCGCGTGCCACCGCCATGAAGGGCGGGAGTAGCAGGCGTGACTGCGGCAAACCGTTCGGCGTGATCCGGATGAATGGCGACATATACAGATTTAATATCAGCATGTTGCGAGAAAACATCCACAGACCAGTTGAGGATAGGGCGGCCCAGCAGAGGCTGATATTGCTTCGGAATACCCGAACCGAACCGCTCGCCCGAACCGGCAGCAACGATAAGAACGGCAATGTTGGGCTTTTTATTATCCATAATACATAAAAAGAGAGTTGCTTACGTGACCTGTGGCAACTGTAAAGACGCTCTATATATCGGTCAACGCTTGTTATTTGCCTAAAAATCGGGCAAAAATGCATCGTGCATAAAAAATAGGCGGCGATCAACGCCTGCATAAATAATAGGCACGAGGTGTCGTGATGTCCGGATTGAAAGAGACTGCAAAGGTTCTGCCGCTTGCCCGCGCGCCCGAAACACCGGCGCTCGCCATGCTGCAGGCGCTGCCCGATGCCGTGCTGGCCGTCATGACCGATGGCCGCATCCTGTTTTCCAACCACGGCGCACAGGCATTCTTCGGCATGGGCGAAAAGGCTCTGACGGGCAGGACGCTGTCAGCCTTGCTGGGCGACGACAGTTTAGCGCATGAATCCATGCTGTCGGGGCAGGCTGTCACCCTCCATGATATCACCCTGGCGGGAAAGCCGGTCGCGAGCCTCTCCGCCGTACCGATGGAGGAGGGGTGGTTTATGCTGGTCATCCACCCCGATACGATGCCGTCGAAAAACGGCTGGACCGCCAAGATCAAGAATTCCATCAAGCCGGCGCAGCACCTTGCCCGCATGCTGGCGCATGAAATCAAGAATCCGCTCTCGGGCATTCGCGGCGCGGCGCAACTGCTGGCGACATCTGTCCAGTCGCAAGACGACCGCGAACTGGCGGAACTGATCGCGGCCGAAACCAGCCGCGTGTTCCGCCTGATCGACAAGGTCAATGTCTTCGACGATGCCCCGCAGGAACAGTATGCGCCCGTTAACCTCCATTCCGTTTTGGAGCATGTCGAAAAAATCGCGCGGTCGGGCTTTGCCGGCGTCACGATCCATCGCCGCTATGACCCTTCGCTGCCTGATATTTACGGGCATTATGACCGGCTTGTGCAGGCCGTGCTGAACCTCGTCAAAAACGCGGCAGAGGCCGGAGCGCAGGAAATTACCCTGCATACGTCATACGAAATGGCGGCAGGTTTTCACCCTGAAAGCCATGCGCGGCTGCCGGTTTGCATCGCGATTGAAGATAACGGAACGGGCATCGATGCGGAAACGCAGAAAACCTTGTTCGAGCCATATCACACGACCAAGCCGGGCGGCGACGGGCTTGGCCTTGCGGTTGTATCGAAAATAATCGACGACCATGGCGGCGCGGTGGATGTTTTCAGCCGTCCCGGCAAAACGACCTTCAAGCTGAACTTCCCGCGCGGAGATGCCAAATGAGCGCTGCAAAAACCATTCTGGTCGCCGATGACGAAGCCTCGGTCCGCACCGTGTTATCACAGGCGCTGAAGCGCGCCGGATACGAAGTCAGCGCCACCGATAACGGCGCGACTTTGTATCAATGGGTTCTGGAAGGCAAAGGTGATCTCGTGATCACCGATGTCATGATGCCCGGCGAAAACGGGCTCGACCTGCTGCCCAAGATTTTACAAAAACGCCCGGGCATGAAAGTAATCGTCATGAGCGCGCAGAACGCGCTGACGACCGCGATTGCGGCATCCGACAGGGGCGCGCTTGATTTTCTGCCGAAACCGTTCGATATCGACGAATTGCTGTCGACCGTCGCGGGCGTGTTCCGCAAATCAGTTGCGGCAGCAAATGACGCCAGCGAAACGATCGACGCGCTCGACAAGGCTTTCGTCGTCGGCCAGAGCCGCGCGATGCAGGATATTTACCGCACGGTCGCGCGCCTGCGCAATTCCGATCTGACCGTGCTGATTTCCGGTGAATCCGGCACAGGCAAGGAAGTCATCGCGCGCGCGCTGCATGAATACAGCCGCTGGAAATCCGGCCCCTTCGTTGCCGTCAATATGGCGGCCATTCCGCGCGAATTGATTGAATCCGAACTGTTCGGCCATGAAAAAGGTTCGTTCACCGGCGCTGTGCAGAAATCCATCGGCCGCTTCGAGCAGGCGCAGGGCGGCACGCTGTTCCTTGATGAAATCGGCGACATGCCCTACGAGGCGCAGACGCGCCTGCTGCGCGTGTTGCAGGAAGGCGAATTCACCAGCGTCGGCGGCCGCCGCGCGGTTAAAACGCGCCTGCGCATTGTCGCCGCGACAAACAAGGATCTGCCCGCGCTTGTCCGTGCCGGAAAATTCCGCGAGGATTTGTATTACCGCCTGAACGTCGTACCGCTGCGTATTCCCGCCTTGCGCGAACGGTCGGACGATATCCCCGCGCTAGTGCAGCATTTTGTCACCAAATCGGGCATCGCCAAGGTTTTTGAAGCCGAAGCTATGGATGTACTTCAGCGCCACCCGTGGCAGGGCAATATCCGCGAACTGGAAAATTTCACGCGCCGTCTGGCGGCGCTCTGCCCGCAGGATATTATTGACGCGGCAACGGTGCGCGAAGAATTGAAAAATCTTGTCCCCGCGACCGTCGCTCCCGCCAATCGCGCGGAAATCATCGGGCTGCTGATGCAGGATTATTTTACGGCACCGCCCGTCGGCGGCATTTATGAACCGCTGCTGCGGGAACTGGAAAAGCCGCTCATCGAGCGCGTATTACAGGTGACGAACGGCAACCAGATCAAGGCGGCGGAAATGCTGGGCCTGAACAGGAACACGTTGCGCAAAAAAATCCGCGACCTCGGCGTGGAAGTGCGGAGGGCGTCGTGATGGAAATGGAAACCGCCGCCCTGCGTCAGGGCCTAGCCGCCCGCCTGCTGCAAAAGGCCGAACGCATCACGCAGATGCGCTATTTCACGGTTACGTTAACAGTCGTCGCAATCGTTTCCTGCATCGTGACGGGCGCTGTCATGAGCGCGCCGGCGGCCGATACAAATGCCGGTTACTGGCTTCTCAACTTTGACCTTGTCGTGCTGCTGCTGCTCAGCGCCGTCATCGCGCGCCATGTCGCGCGGGTCTGGACGGAACGTCGGCGCGGGATCGCAGGATCGAAGCTTCATGTGCGACTTGTGTCGCACTTCATTTTGCTTGCGGCGGCACCCGCCATCATGATGGCGGTGTTTTCATCGGTCTTCCTTTATTACGGGGTCCATGCGTGGTTCAACGAGCGCGTCAGTACGGCGATTATTGAATCGCAGGAAGTGGCCAAGGCATACCTGAAGGAACACACGCAGGTCATGCGCGCCGACGTTCTGGCGATGGCAAACGACCTGAACCGCGGTTCGGCGGAATTGACGTCCAATCCGCAATTGATGAGCAAGGTGATCGAAACCCAGTCGATGCTCCGCAACCTGTCCGAGGTCGTCATATTCCGCGCCGACCGCAGCGTGATCGCGCGTTCGCGCCTGTCATTTTCACTGGAAATGGATCTGCCGTCGGACAAGCTGATTCAAGAGGCCGATAGCGATGTCGTGCTGATCCCGTCCGCTGATGGCGGCGACCGTATCCGCGCATTGGTGAAACTGGACCGCTTTATCGACGCATACCTGTATGTCGGGCGGCTTGTCGATGCGACAGTCTTGGCGCATATGCAGACTACGCAGACAGCCGCCGATGAATATCAGGTGCTGGAAGGCCGCCAGAAACAGATGCAGATTTTGGCGATGGGCATGTTTATTGCCGTCGCCCTGCTGTTGCTGCTGGCGGCGGTGTGGTTCGGGCTTGCGTTCTCGGAACAGCTGGTCGCGCCTGTCAGTGCGCTCATTACCGCGGCTGATCGCATCCGTGCGGGCGATTTGTCTGCGCGCGTTTCCGACGAGCAGCAGGACGATGAAATCGGCATGCTGGGCCGCGCCTTTAACCGCATGACCAGCCAGCTTGAAGGCCAACAGGCAGAACTTCTGGCCGCAAACCGTATGCTGGATGAACGCCACAGGTTTACCGAAGCCATTCTTGCAGCCGCTTCGTCGGGCGTGATCGGTCTTAACCAGAAAGGCGAAGTGACGCTGGCCAACCAGATGGCGCAGGAGTTGCTGCTGGGCGACAGCAAAACACCGCTGACGATGCACAAGCTGGAAGATTTTATACCCGAAGCCGGAGAAATCCTGGCGAAGGCGTTTCAGGCGCATGACCGCGCATGGCCTCTGCAAACCGAATATGCGATCGGCGCCGGGCCGCGCAAGACCATTCTTGTGCGCATTACCGCTGCGGAAGACGGACAGTGGGCGGTTGCGACGATCGACGATATTTCCAACCTCGTTTCCGCGCAGCGCAAGGCCGCCTGGTCGGATGTCGCGCGCCGCATCGCGCATGAAATCAAAAACCCGCTGACGCCGATCCAGCTGTCAGCGGAGCGGTTGAAGCGCAAATACCTGCCGCAGATCAAGGACGACCCCGAAACGTTCGAGAAATGCACCGACACCATCATCCGTCAGGTCGGCGACATCGGCCATATGGTCAGTGAATTTTCCGCCTATGCGCGCATGCCCGTTCCGGTCAAGCGCATGGAAAATGTGGTGGAGGTCTGTCAGGACGCGCTGATTCTGCAGCGGCAGGCGCACCCCGATATCGGTTTCGCCTTTATCGCGCCGGCCGGCACAGTAGTGCAGGCAAATTGCGACCGTTCGCAGCTGACGCAGGTCATGACAAACCTTTTACAGAATGCCATAGACTCTATCCATGAACGGCAGGCGGAGACTCCGGGCGATGGCCGTATCAAAATCGTCATCGAGCAGATCGGTTCGAATATTTCAATATCGGTCGAGGATAACGGAACAGGATTACCCGAAAAGGTCAAAAACCAGCTTCTGGAGCCATATGTCACGACCAAGAAAAAGGGCTCCGGCCTTGGCCTTGCCATCGTCAAAAAGATTATGGAAGATCACGAGGGAAGTGTGGTATTGGAAGACAGCCTTATTCAAGACGCAAAATCAGGCGCCAAGGCTATCCTTGTATTCCCAAGCGATGTATAAGTGGTAATAGAGCAACTAGGCGGTAACTATCATGCAACAGGCAGACATACTTATTGTTGACGATCAGGAGGACATCCGTTCCCTGATCGAAGGCATTCTGGAGGACGAGGGGTATAAAACCCGCTCCGCTAAAGACAGCCAGACCGCGCAGAAGATGATCGCCGAGCGAGAGCCTGACCTGATCGTGCTGGACATCTGGCTGGAAAACAGCGAGATGGACGGCATGGAATTGCTGAAGAAACTCGTCAAATCCAACCCCGGCCTGCCGGTCATCATGATCAGCGGCCACGGCAATATCGAAACCGCCGTTTCCGCGATCCAGATGGGCGCATATGACTTCATCGAAAAACCGTTCAAGGCGGATAAGCTGCTGGTCCTCTCGGGCCGTGCGCTTGAAACCTCTCGCCTGAAACGCGAAAACGCCGAACTGCGCCTTAAGGCGCTTGGCAACGTGTCGGAATTGCACGGCCATTCGCAGCTGATCCAGCAGGTATGCCAAGGGATCGAGCGCGTCGCGCCGACCAATTCCCGTGTCCTCATCACCGGCGAACCCGGTACCGGCAAAAGCGTCGCCGCGCGCATGATCCACACCATGTCGAAACGCGCAGATAAAAATTACGTCGTGCTGAACTGCGCGATTTTGTCGTCCGACCGCATCGAACAGGAATTGTTCGGATCGGAAGGCAGCGGCGGCCGCCGCGAAGGCGTGCTGGAAATGGCGCATAACGGCACGCTGGTGCTGGACGAAATCGCCGACATGCCGCTTGAAACGCAAGCCAAGATCGTGCGCGTGCTGCAGGACCAGAGCTTTACCCGCATGGGCGGCTCGGAAAAGATCGAGGTTGATATCCGTGTCGTCGCATCGACCAACCAGAACCTTGCCGACCTGATGGCGCAGGGGAAATTCCGCCAGGACTTGTACTACCGCCTGAACGTCGTGCCGATCGAAATTCCGGCACTGCAGGAACGTCTGGAAGACATTCCGCTGCTGGCGCAATTCTTCATGGATATCGCGGCGAAAACCGCGAACGTGCCGCCGCGCAAATTCGCGGATGACGCGATGGCGCTGATGCAGGCTTATGACTGGCCGGGCAACGTGCGCCAGCTGCGCAACGTCATTGAATGGCTGCTCATCATGGCGCCGGGATCGTCACAGGTCGCGATCACCGCCGACATGCTGCCGCCCGACCTGAAACTACAAGCGGTCGAAATGATCCGTGGCCGCGAAGGGGTTGAACTCATGTCCAAACCGCTTCGCGAAGCACGCGAGATTTTCGAGCGTGAATATCTCCTATCCCAAGTCAACCGCTTCGGCGGCAACATCTCCAAAACCGCCGGTTTCATCGGCATGGAACGCTCCGCGCTCCATCGCAAGCTCAAATCGCTTGGCATCCAGGCCAACGACAAGGAACGGGCAGAAGGCTAAATAAAATGAAAGTCGTTATCTGCGGCGCCGGCCAGGTGGGAACGTCCATCGCGGCCTATCTTGCGGAGGAGGGGAACAACGTCTCCCTCATCGATCGCAGCCCGGAACTCATTGCTGACGTCAACGAGAACCTTGATGTCACTGGCATCGTCGGCCACGCTTCCAGCCCAGATATTCTTGAACAAGCGGGCGCAGCGGATGCCGAAATGCTGATCGCTGCCACATATTCAGACGAAGTGAACATGGTGGCGTGCCAGATTGCGCATTCGCTGTTTCGCGTGCCGGTAAAAATAGCGCGCCTGCGCGCCACTGCTTATCTAGATCCGAAATGGGGAAATCTTTACAGCCGCGACCATTTGCCAATCGATGTCGTCATCTCGCCAGAAGTGGAGGTGGCGCGTTCGATCGCCAACCGTCTGCGTGTGCCGGGGGCTTTTAATATTATTCCCATGGTTGACGGTCTTGTGCAGCTCGTTAGTGTGATCTGCAAGGCGAACTGCCCCTTGGTGCATACGCCATTAAAACACCTGACATCCTTATTTCCCGACCTGACAATCGAAATCGTCGCCATCATACGGGGGCAGCAACAGATTATCCCGTCAGGAGACGATGAGATTTTGCCTGGTGACGAGGTTTATTTTGTGTCCTCGAACCAGCATTTGACGCGTTCTATGGCTGCCTTCGGATATGAAGACCAACAGGCTCGTCGCGTATTGATTGTCGGTGCCGGAAAAATTGGCACGTTGCTGGCGACAGAACTTGGCAATAGCCGTAAAGACATCTCTGTCCGCCTGATTGATGCCGATTTTGACAAGGCGCATTCGGCATCTGATGTATTGCCCGGCGTGACGGTCATCAATGGAAATGGCCTTTCCAAAGAAATTCTGGAAGAAGCCAATATCCGAGAAACGGAAGCCCTGATCGCGGTCATGAACCATGACGAAAGCAATATCCTTGCATCGATGCTGGCAAAACAGCATGGCTGCGAGCGCGCGATTACGCTCATCAACAATCCTGCCTTTACCTCGCTCGTGACCAGCCTTGGCGTCGACGCGATCGTCAACCCGCGCGCGATTACGGTTTCGACAATTCTTCAGCACGTCCGGCGCGGCCGCATCAAGGCGGCGCACAGCTTGCGCGACGGTTTTGCCGAAATTCTGGAGGTCGAAGCGCTTGATACCTCCGCCATCGTCAACATTCCTATCCGCGAAATCAAGCGCCCGAAGAACATGATTTTCGGCCTGATCGTGCGCGGAAAGTCGATCATCACCCCGCGCGCCGATACTGTCATCAAGCCAGATGACCGCGTCATTATCCTGGCCGCGCATGACCAGGTGAAGCGTGTGGAGCAGATGTTTGCCGTCCGTCCGGAGTATTTCTAAATGCCGCGTATCGCCTATGTTTCCGGCCGCTACATGCCGCATGCCGATGCCGGTGTGCATATCGAAGACCGTGGTTTCCAGTTTGCCGACAGCGTTTATGAAGTCGTTGCCCTTGTGAACGGGCGCCTTTGCGATGAAGTCGGCCATCTTGACCGTCTTATTCGTTCGCTGGGCGAGCTGCGCATCAAGATGCCCATGCCGCGCAAATCCATGGAAATGGTCTTGCGCGAAATGGTGCGCCGCAACCGCATCAGGAACGGCATGATTTACATGCAGGTCACGCGCGGCGTCGCGCAACGCGATTTCGTGTTCCCGAAGAAATCCGACACCACGCTGGTCATGACGTTGTATCCGGCGAAATACGATATTCCCGCGCGAAAAGCGGCGGTCAAGAAAGTGATCACGGTTCCCGATATCCGCTGGAAACGCCGCGACATTAAAACGACCGCATTGATCGGGCAGGTACTGGCGAAACAGGCCGCCGCCGACAAGGGCGCTTATGAGGCATGGATGGTTGATGACGACGGTTTTGTGACCGAAGGGTCGTCCAGCAACGCATGGATCATCGACAAGAACCGCAACCTGATAACCCGTGCCACAGCAAATAACAGCATCCTGAAGGGCGTGACGCGCAGCGCGCTGCAGGCATTGTGCAAAAAAGAAAAGATCAAGATCATCGAACGCAAGTTCACGGTTGCCGAAGCGTACAAGGCGCAGGAAGCCTTCTGTTCTTCCGCCGTTGCCCTGATCGCGCCGGTCGTGCAGATCGACGGCAAGCAGATCGGCAACGGGCAGGCGGGCGAGATCACGTGCAAGCTGCTTGATCTGTACATGGAATACGCCACCAAAGATGGCGGCAAGCAGGAACGCTGGAACCCCGCATGACCGAACTGACGAAGCCCCGCGCTATCATTTTCGACTGGGACGATACCATCGTCGATAACTGGCATACGGCGTTCAAGGCGCTCAACACCGCGCTTGTGCATATGGGCGCGGAAGCGTGGTCGGAAGACGAAGCGCGCCGCCGTTCCGGCCCCTCCGCCCGCGACCTGTTCACCAGCCTGTTCGGGGCCGACCGCTGGCAGGAAGCGGATAAGGTCTATTACGATACATTTTGCGCCATCGTGTTCGACAATGTGACACAGCACGACAACGCCGGAAATTTACTGCAGATGCTGCATGATAACGGCATCGAAATGGGTGTCGTCAGCAACAAGCGCAACCCGCTGCTGCGTCAGGAAATCACGCATCTGGGCTTCGACAAATTCTTCAAAGAGATTTTGGGAGCAGGGGAGGCATCCGCCGATAAACCCAATCCCGCCCCGCTGCTGCTGGCACTGGAACGCATGGGCATCGAGCCCGGCCCCGATGTCTGGTATCTGGGCGACAGCCATACAGACATGATGTGCGCGCTGGCCGCAGGATGCACGCCGATCCTGATTGAAACGAAACCGCCGCCCGAAGATCTGCTGATCAAGAACCCGCCTGCGCGCCGTTTCCGCCAGCATAGTGACCTTATGGAATACGTGCGCGGCTATTTTGGCGGCCCCCGGCCGTAACGGCATGAATTTCTCTTGTGAAGCCCCTGTTTCGCCTATACATTTTTAAGAGGTGGCATAGATCAAGTGCCCTTTAAAAAAACGATCTATTTAGAAGCCGAGGGAATAATAAAAAATGTCGGACAAAAGCCAAAACCTTCAGGACAAGTTCCTCAATAAAATCCGCAAAGAAAAAATGTCCGTCACCGTATTCCTGGTGAACGGCGTCAAGCTGCAGGGCATTATCACCTGGTTCGACAATTTTTCAATGCTCCTGCGCCGCGATTCACACTCGCAGCTGATTTACAAGCACGCGATCTCCACCATCATGCCCGCATCGCCCGTTCGCCTGAACGACGAAGACGGCACGGAAGTGGAAGCGGGCGACAACTCAGCCAGCCACGCCTGACCTAAAAGAGTCCCATGAGCCAAAAAGTCATCGTTATTCACCCCGAGCTGTCATCGCATAAGGGGGCGGATGGAAACGTGCGCATCCATGCGCGCATTCCCGAAGCGTCGCTGGAGGAAGCCGCAGGCCTTGCACGCGCCATCAACCTCGAGGTTGTGCATCAGGAAATCGTGAAGCTGCCGCGCATCACGCCCGCGACCGTCATTGGCAAGGGCACGGTGGAGCGCATCAAGGATGTTGCAAAAGAACTGGAAGCGAAGCTGATCTTCGTCGATTACGCGCTCAGCCCCGTGCAGCAGCGTAACCTTGAAAAAGCGTGGGACGCAAAAGTCATCGACCGCACCGGCCTGATTTTGGAGATTTTCGGCGCCCGCGCGCGCACCAAGGAAGGCCAGCTGCAGGTCGAACTTGCCGCGCTCAGCTTCCAGCGTTCGCGCCTTGTGCGGTCGTGGACGCACCTTGAACGCCAGCGCGGGGGCTTCGGCTTCATGGGCGGCCCCGGTGAAACACAGATCGAAACCGACCGCCGCCTGATCGACGAGCGCGTGCGCCGTTTGCGCGCTGACCTCGAACATGTGCGCGCCAACCGCAAGCTGCAGCGTGAATCCCGCAAGCGCGAGCCGTATCCCATCGTCGCCATCGTCGGCTACACCAACGCCGGCAAATCGACGCTGTTCAACCGCCTGACCGGATCCGAAGTGTTCGTCAAGGATCTGCTGTTCGCGACACTCGACACGACCATGCGCGGGCTCGAACTGCCGTCCGGCAAGCAGGCGATTTTGTCGGATACCGTCGGGTTCATTTCCGAACTACCCACGCAGCTAGTCGCCGCCTTCCGTGCGACGCTGGAGGAAGTGGCGGAAGCGACCGTCATCTTGCACGTGCGCGATATCGGGCAGGAAAATACCGAAGCCGAGCGCGAAGACGTTTTAAGCATCCTGCGCAGCCTTGATATCGATGCCGAACACGACCCGCGCGTGATCGAAGTGCTGAACAAGATCGACAGCCTGCCCGAAGAAGACCATCTGGAACTGGTGCGCCGCACGAAGCGTCAGGACAGCCGTATCGTGGCCGTATCCGCGATGAGCGGCGAGGGCATAGACACGCTGCTGGGCATGATCGACGACAAGCTGGGCGAAAACCGCGAAGTGCTGACAGCACATATCGATATCGCCGACGGCAAGGCGATTGCATGGCTTTATCGCCGCGGGCAGGTCGTGGGCCGCAAGGACACACAGAAACATGCGCAAGTGACCGTCAGCCTCGAACCCGAGGATATCGAACGCTTCAATGCGCAGTTCGGCTATAAACTGACCGAACCGAAAATGTCAGAGAAAAAATCGGACAAGAAAAAACCCCGGCCGCGTAAGAAGGCATAATGCCTTCAGCTGGCCGGGGCTTGATTTCTGCGTCTAAAGCTTAGACCGAGGGAGCAGCAGGAGCTGCGGGCTTCGGAGCTTCAGGAGCTTTTTCCGCAGCAGCAGCTGCTGCGGGAGCTTCAGCAGCGGGAGCCGCAGGGGTTTCTGCTTTGGGAGCTTCGACAGATGCTTTTTTGGTGAACAGGTCGGTGAGAGCTTTTGCCCATGCTTTGGGTTTGTCGAGGAGGGACATTGTTGTGCCTTTCTATGTTGCCGTTTTTTATGTTTGGGTAGCCAGATAAAAGTATATGGCAAGGCAGACTCTGTCAACGCGCAATTATGGTAGCGTAAGCATCTGTATTCCTGCTACAAAATGACATCATCAGTAGAGGTTTTATTATGCAAATCGATGTCGAAAAAGTAGCTGATATTCTGCGTCATGTCGCAGAAACCGAAGTCATGCCGCGCTTTAAAAACCTGGCGACTGGCGACATCCGCGAAAAAAATCCCGGCGATTTTGTTACCGTCGCCGACGAGGCTTCCGAAAAAGCGTTGAGCGCCTTGCTCCGCGAATACCTGCCCGGATCCGACGTGGTCGGCGAGGAAGCGGTGTCGAAGGACGCATCGGTGCTGGAACGCTTCAAGAGCGGCAACCAGATCTGGGTGATCGACCCCATCGACGGCACTTATAACTTCGCGCACAACCGCAGCCATTTCGGCATCCTTGTCGCGCTTGTGCAAAACAACGTGACGCAATACGGCTGGGTGTTCGACTGCCCCGGCAACCGCATGGCGATTGCGCAAAAAGGCAAAGGCGCCACCATCAACGGCAAGAAAGCCGAAGTGCGCCAGACGGCCAAGACACTGTCAGACATGGTCGGCATGGGCGGCGGCGGTCAGGCATGGCATTTCGAGCCGGTCGCCGGCATCGTGAAGCAAGTTCTCAACGTGCGATCCTCATTGCACGACTTCCTCAATTTCGCGGCGGGCGATGCAGATTTCGTGATCCATCTGAACAAGGTTACGCCGTGGGATCATTCGCCGACGGTATTGCTGGCCGAAGAAGCGGGCGGTTACGTGCGCCTAGCTGCCGAAAACATTCCCTTCACGCCCGACATGCACAAGCATTGCGTGCTGATTGCGGCGGTTGATAAGCCGCGCTGGGAAATGTTGGAAGCTGAAGTCTATCCGCGCCTGACGAAAAAACGCGCCTAGATAAAGGGCGGCTTGAACGCCAATGCCGCGCGCGCCGTGATCGACGATGCGGGCAGGGCGACCGAAGGCAGGTCGCGCGGCGTGGGGATGCCCAGAAATTCGGGGATTGTCATGAAACGCAGGCTGTCCATGTTGTCCATCGGCTGGTCGAGTTCAGCCATCGCGCCGCGATGGATCAGCGGCGGCTGGATATGGCCCTGTTCGTCGCAGGGGCGGTTGTAACGCAGCATCACGAATTCATCGAGCGCGTCATTCATGTAAATGCTGACGACTTCCTGGCCAAAAGTATCGCCGCCGCGCCATTCAAAGCCATTGGCGACCAGCGGGCGCACGATGGCGTCCAGCACTTGCATTTCGGAATCGTTATTGTCGGCAGGCATCACACACCTTCAAAATTCATCATCAAATTTTTATTGGATTGCCGTTAAACGGCAGCGGAAAAGATTTGTAGGATATTGCAGCGCACAAGGCAATAGGCTTTGTTGATAATCTTATTTTTTCTTCTTTTCCAATGCTTTAGCTTCATCCCACAATGCGCGGCGCAAGCTGCGCGGCGCGTCTTTGATTGTGGTTTTGCGCTTTTTCAGGCCCTGTTCCATGTGACGGAAGCGACGTTCGAACCGGTTGTTGGTTTCACGCAGCGCATCTTCGGCATCGATGCCGTGCCAGCGCGCGAAATCGACGATCATGAACATCAGGTCGCCTAGTTCATTCGACACTTTTTGCTTGTCTATTTTCTTGGCGTTGATTTCGTCCTGCAATTCGCCGACTTCCTCGGCGATTTTATCGAGCAGCATCGATGTGTCGGGCCATTCCCAGCCGGCCTTCGCCGCGCGTCCTTTCAGCTTGTTGGCGCGCAAGAGCGAGGGCAGGGCGGTGGAAATTTCATCGAGGATGCTGGCATCTTTCTTGATGCCTTTTTTCTTGCGCTCTTCCGCCTTGATCTCTTCCCAGCGGCGGTCAATTTCCTCGGGCGTCTTCAGCGTATTCGGCTCGTCGCCCAGAATAGTCGGGTAACGGCGTTCCAGCTTATCGACAATCGCCTGCGCGACATCATCAAAATCGAATGACTTGCGGCCTTGCGCAATCGACGCATGAAAAACAATCTGCAGCAGCACATCGCCCAGTTCGTCGCGCAGATGGTCATCGACATGTCCCTGGTCGATGATGTCAGCGGTCTCATACGCTTCTTCAATCAGGTATGGCGACAGCGAACGGTGCGTCTGTTCCTGCGTCCATGCGCAGCCGTCCTTGTGGTTGCGCAGGTATTGCATGATGTCCAGCAGGCGGTCGATCGGCCGCGCGGCGGTGGTAACGACAGGCTTGGCTTTAGCGGTTTTTTTTACCGTTTTTTTTCTAGCGGACATTTATCTCTCACAAATCAAACTCGTGGGTGACTTCGCCTTCGCCCACATACTGGAACCCGATTTTTTCATAGAACTTGCGCGCGCCGATATGCAGCGTGCGCAGGGTCATGCGGCGGAATTGTCCGGGCGGTATTTCCATGATGCGTTTCATCAGCGCCGCGCCGATGCCCATTTCGCGCCATTCGGGCATGATATAGACATGTCGCACGCGCAACGTTGCCTTGTCGTTCATGTAAGGATCGACCGAGCGTCCGCCCATGCCGATCAGCCGGCCATCGTTTTCAACCCCAAAAAAAACTTCGCCGGGCAGGTCGAAACGGTTGTCGCCAGCTTCCCAGTTTTCGCAGAAGCGCAGCACAAGGTTATAACCTTCGGCCTGGCTTTGCTTCAGCAATGTCGTGAAGCGCAACGGGTCGTAATTATCGGCGGTGATCGGAATGATTTTGTAATCGATGGACATGGACAATCCCTAAAGACCGATACCTTAAAGCGAAACGCCGGAATTCTAAAGGCCGGAATGGACGGGAAGACGGCTGAATGCTAAAAGAACAGGATGTAGATTTGAAGGTTTTAGCCCCCTTATCTTCGTATCTATAAGTTTGATAATGTATATTATGGAAACTAATGGATTGATATAGAGATTGAGGTTATTAGGATTTTAAACCGCTGTGGTACACTGATACTGATATATTTTGACATAATTTGGCTTTTTCTGTATCGTATCTCCACAATCAAAAAAGCAAAAAACATTACAAAGGTGTGTTCCCATGACGAAGATCGATGACAAGTTCGACGCCATTGCTGCCCAGATCGACGCGCTGAAGAAATCGCAGGATGCCGGCGCGACGCTGACACCCGCAGACCAGCAGAAAGTCGCCAAATGGGAATCCCTGACGGCTAATGCGAAGAAGTCTCTCACCGATGCCAATATCGAATGGGAATCCGAACCGGCACCTAAAGGCCTCAAGGGCATGCTGGTCGATGCATTCGACGAAGTCGCCATGTCGGCCAGCACCGGTTATCTGTCACGCAGCATGCGCGAACGGTATCGCCAGGACGTCAAGCAAGCCGTCATCGAGAGCTTTGAAGCGCCAGCCGCGGCTCCGACAGCCAAGGCAGAACCCAAGGCCAAGCCGCCGGTCAAATCAGGTCCGCGCTGACCGCTGTTACACAAATGTAACCTCGATTAAAGCGGCAGTTCCATAAACACTGTGTCAAAGCTTTGACCTTCGACATCGTATACCTTGCGTCCGGTTTCGATGAAGCCAAGGCGCTTGTATAAACCGATTGCTGACTCTTGCGTCACAGTCACATGCAATTCAACCGTCTGGTAATCCAGTTCGCGCGCTTCGTCGATCAAGGCGAGCGCGATTTTCTTGCCAAGGCCTTTGCCGTGCTGGTGCGGATGCAGATGCAGGTTGCACAATTCGACGCGGCCGTTTTCTTTTTGTTTCAATCCGCCAAAACCCAGCAGCGTGTCGTCCTGAAATAATCCCAGCATCGCGCCGTTGCTGCGTTGGTATTGCGCAGCGCGGTCATAGATATCGCCATGGAATGACGGATTAGTTATGAAACCGCGCGCGTTTATTTCGAGCGATGTTTTGTAAAGACCGCGCAGCTGGTCGGCATCAGCCAGGCTTATGGGGCGAAGCGTTTGGTTTTGCATTTTTCTTCTCGGCCGCAACAGGCGGCTTTTCCTTGCCGTAGTTTTTGACAGTTTCGCCGAAAATCTTGCGCAGGTTGGCAAGGTCGCGGACAGATGCGCGTTCATCGACCTGATGCATGCCGCCCTTGGAAAGGTAATCAGCCCCCTTCCCGCTGTCGCCGATCCCGCCGCGCTCCGGCAACCCCAGCTCGATGATTTCTGCGTTCGGATATATCTGCGCGGCAAAACGGCCATCGGTCGTGCCGCCGCTGCCGTCCAGCTTCGCGGTGCGTCCCAGCACGGTTTTCACAGCCTCTTGCGCGGATGACGCAAGGTCGCCGGGCTCGCTGTAATACGGCACCGATGCGGTGTCCTTGTTCGCCTTGACGGTGATATTCTTCAGCAGATGGAAATCGGGATGCTGCTTTGCCCATTCCGGCGGATTGGCCAGCGCATCCTTGACGAATTTTTCAAGGCTGTCGGGCGTTTCATGCGGCGTGAAGCGGATGTTCCACAGCATTTGCGCTTCGCCGGGAATAATCGCGCTGGCATTGAAATCGCCGGATTTCAGCGCGACGGTTTCAAAATTCGTGTTGGGGAAGTTTGCGTTGCCATCGGTGAATTTGTGGCTGTTCAGGATCGCAGATGCCAGCGCCAATGCGCGGTTCGGGTTTTCGAACAGTTCCTGGTATGCCGCATGTCCCTGCACACCGGAAGCCGTGAGCGTGCCGACAAGGCTGCCGCGACGGCCGATCTTGATGTGGCTGCCAAGGTCATCCTGCGACGAAGGTTCGCCGACGATAAATGCATCGACCTTTTCGCCCCGCGCCTGCATCCATTCAAGGACTTTTTTGGAGCCGTTGACGGCCGCCCATTCCTCGTCCGTCGTCAGGATCATGCTGATCTTGACGTTCTGGTTTTTAAGGTCGCCAAGCTGTTCTTCGACCGCGCTGATAAATGCGGCGACGCTGCCCTTCATGTCGGTCACGCCGCGGCCGTACAGGTAGCCGTCTTCAATCTTTCCGCTATACGGGTCCTCCGTCCATTTTTTCTGGTCGCCCGGCGGCACGACGTCCAGGTGCCCCATATAGCAGATATGTTTTTCCGCGGTGCCGAACGACCATTCAAGGAAGATGTTGTTAACGGCGTAATCCCATTTCGCATGGCCGCCGCTGAAATCCAGCTGCGTCACTTTTGCGCCGGTCTTGATGGCGGCAGCGACCGCAAGGTCAAGGCTGTCCTGTGCCGTCGGCAGGTCTTTGGCATCCAGCGGCGTGACGCTGGCGACGCGGACAAGCGCCTGCGCCAGCTTTACGGTTGAATCTTCGGGCGATACGTCACGCGGCGCTGACATGCGAAGCTTCCTTGGGCGCACGCACGAAATAGCGGCTGGTGTTGATGCGCATTGCGTCGATCTGCGTTTTCGCAATCTCGCGGAAGCTGGAACGGTTCGGCAGCTCTGCCGCTTTGTAGAGGTACTGGTACGGGCCTTCGGAATCGCGCACGATCAGCGCGCAATCGTGGTTATCAAGGCGGCGGTAGATTTCTTCGCGCCCATACAGCAGGCTCGCGCAGATCACCAGCTCGTTTTCAACCGGCGTATATTGCAGCGCATCCATCCATTGCACGTTCACGCTGTCCTTCAGGCCGATTTTACGGCTGAGTTGTTTTGCCAGTTCGCAGGCTTCCGCATCATAATCGACGCAGACGATCGGGGTGTCCGGACATTCGCGCGCCAGCATAAAGGCGGTCATGGGCAAGGCCCCTGCCCCCAAGAAGCTGATACGGCTGAAAGAGCCCTGCTGCTTGAACAGCTCGATCTCGGCACGACAGAGCGCGGTGTATTCAGGGAAGTACCAGAATTCAGCAAGGTCGCAGGCCGCGCGCGACAGCAGCTTGCGCGCCCAGTATTTTTCCATTTCGCATTCGGCGATGCCGCACAGCACGGGCAGCTTCTCGCGCTCCATGGCAAGGTCGGGCGTGTCCATCAGGTATTTGATCAGCTCGGGCGCCTGGCATTTCGTCAGCGTGCGCACCAGATGCGTCAGGGATTTCGTGACCGCTTCGTTGTCCGGCGACAGGTTTTGCTCCTGCGACAACAGCGCGTAACTCTGGCGAATGGCCTCGACCGCTTGCGTTTTAAGCTCAGTCCACATCCCTAAATCCCACCCTCTTGAAGTCCGTGTAGTTTGTCAGAAAACGGGATATTTTTCCAGTTATTTGTCAGGGGCGGGATCCCTCTCCCGCCACCGTTTCGCATCAAAAATGATGGCAGAAAACAGTGGCAGGGGGATCTTCACTTACACGACGAAGCTGAAAATTTGTCTCTTCCCGAAAACCGAGATTGAAAATCATTCTCATTTAGCTTCAGAAACCCGTCCCTGTCAAAGCGAATTTTTTATATTAGATATAACAATCACTTAAATGCTTGTTTGTAAAACCCGAACCCCTATATCCTATGCCCAGAAGGAGAAGACTCATGCAAAAACGCCCCCTTGGACATTCAGGCCTTTCCGTTGCCCCGCTCTGCTTTGGCGGCAACGTGTTCGGGTGGACGGCGAATGAAAAGACCTCTTTCGACATCCTCGACGCATTTACGGGGGCCGGTTTCGATTTCGTCGATACGGCGGATGTCTATACCCGCTGGATCGAGGGGAACAAGGGCGGCGAGTCCGAAACCATCATCGGCAACTGGTTCGCCCGAAGCGGCAAGCGCAAGGATGTGGTGCTGGCGACCAAATGCGGCATGGATATGGGCGCTGACGGCAAGGGATTATCAAAGGCGCACATCCTGAAATCCGTCGAAGGATCGCTGAAACGCCTCAAGACCGATTACATCGACCTCTACCAGTCCCATGCCGATGACGAAACCGTGCCGCAGGAAGAAACGCTGGCAGCATACGACACGCTTATCAAATCCGGCAAAGTGCGTGCAATCGGCGCATCCAACTTTACGGCAGCGCGGCTGGAGTCAGCCGTAGCTGTTGCAAAACAGAATGGCCTGCCTGTCTATGCCAGCCTGCAGCCCGAATATAACCTCTATGACCGCGAGAAATTCGAGGCCGATCTTGCGGGCGTGTGTCAAAAACATGGCATCGGCGTGATCGGCTATTATTCGCTGGCGCGCGGCTTCCTGTCCGGCAAATACCGCTCCGAAGCCGATCTTGGCAAAAGCCCGCGCGGTGCGTCGGTGCAAAAGAATTATTTCAACGACCGCGGCTGGCGCATTCTGAAGGCTCTGGATGAAGTTGCAGCCGAAACCGGCGCGAACCCGACGCAGGTGTCGATCGCATGGCTTATCGCGCAGCCGCTGGTGACCGCCCCCATCGCCAGCGCGACAAGCCTTGCGCAGCTGGAAGACCTGATGAAAGCGGCCCAATTAAACCTGGATGATAAATCATTGGCGAAACTGAATGCCGCCAGCGCCGCCTGATCAAGGCTTCGGCGGCGGCAACGGGCGGAAAGTTGCGAACATTTTATCTTCGCCCGACAAGGCGCGTGCGCGTTGTTCTAGCTGTGATGCGTTGAAATCCTTGTAGTCGGCCTGTGCGCGGATATCGGACTGGTTCCACCCAGGCGGAATCAGCGATTTTTCCAGCCCCGGAGCCCAGATGCGACCGCCCAGTTTCATCGGCACGTACGGCACGAATAATTCGGCATCCGGCAGGCCAAGGCCTTCACGCACCGACCGTTCCGTCGAATTGCTGTTATGGTCGAACAGCAGATAAGGTTTATTGTCGCGGCTGATCTTATCGACCATATTCATGCCGTCGAGATACTTTTTCAGCACTTCTTCCTTCGTGCCGTAAAAAATATCGACATAGGCGGTCGCGGCGTCCCTGAAAAACTTGCGCTCATGGTCCTGATTGACGCCCATCGCCTTCAGCACGTAATCGCCGTGCAGGTATTGGTCGTAGGATTCCTTCTTGCCGGGATTCATCTCCGCCCATGTACGGCGCACTTCGTCGCAGGCAATGCCGTGGATCTGGTAGATATCCTTGTTTTTGACGCGCGCAGGATCGTTATCTTGATAGGGAGAAAATTCGAGGAATGTGTGATAGCCCCCTGCCCCGATTTCCCACGCGCCGACCCGCACGCGCCAAAGCGTTTTGGCTTCTTCCGGCGTAGGCTCCTGCAACTGGCTCAGGCGGTACTGGTTTGGGATCGCGCTATCGGTAAAGACGGCATTGTTGTTGAAAACAGGTGTCAAGGCAGGCGCAGGCGCGCAGGCATCTGCGCCTTTGTATACACCAACAGCCAGCGCGAAAGTCGCGCCGAGCTTTTTGAAGAAGCGTTTGATATTCACGCCCGTTTCCTTTTGAATGAACCAAGTATAAACAGCACGCCTGCTTTAGCAATATGCCGGGTTGATATTGCGGCGCAGAATTACAGAATGTTGATTTAAATGAAAACAATCCTCGCGCTTGTCATCTTCTTAACCGCCGCAACACCGGCATTCGCCGATGCCCCCGCCTTAGGCTGGCCGGTCGCCTGTACCGAGGGCAAGGATTGCTGGATCGTGAATTACGTCGATCAGGATAAATCCGCAGCGGCGCGGGATTTTAACTGCGGTCACCTGACCTATGACGGGCATGACGGCACCGATATCGCCGTGCGCGATTTCGCAGCAACGCAAAAAGGCATGGATGTGCGCGCTGCGCTGGATGGCAAAGTTGTGCGCGTCCGCAACGATATTGACGACCATCCTGGCACGGCCGCTGACCTTGCCGCCGCAAGACAGTCGAAAAAAGAATGCGGCAATCTCGTCTCCCTCCTCCACGCGGGTAAATGGGTCACGGAATATTGCCACATGAAAAAAGGCAGCGTCGCGGTCACGCTCGGCCAGACAGTGAAAAAAGGGACGAAGCTTGGCGAAGTCGGGCAGTCTGGCCTGGCCGCATTTCCGCATCTGCATTTTTCATTAAAACAAAATAACGCATCTATTGACCCTTTTACCGGCGCAGGCATCGCCGGCTGCGGGTTGGCGCATCATGAACTTTGGGAAACGAAAATCCCTTATGAGCCGATAAAAATCTATGCCACCGGGTTTTCCGACACGACACCGGATCTTAACAAGCTCAATCTTGACATGGCCGCGACACCAGTCATCCGGTCGAATTCTCCGGCGCTTGTTTTCTGGGTTGCGCTCTATGGCCTCAATGCCGGTGATAAAATAAGCCTGACTTTGACAGGCCCCGACGGAAAAGTTTTTGCACAATCGCATGAAACCGCCGCACAACAAAAAATCAGCAATTTCCGGTTTACAGGCAAAAAAAACAGCTCGCGGCTGGCAACAGGTAATTATAAAGGTATCGCAACCATACGCAGAACCATGCCAGATGGCAGCTTTTTGACGCGCACAGCCAGTAATTCGGTCAGTATCCGCTAGGTAAAACGCCCTCGCTTTGTCGTATAAAAAGAGCTATATGATTATAGATAGTAAGGCTGTCGTAAGGTTGATAACATAGTTTATCTGCCGAACCTGAAACATCCATCTGGAACTCAATGCGAATTCTTTTAGTCGAAGATAACGAGCGCTTGGCAGAAGCCATTTCGGAGAACCTGACGGCGGCAGGTTTTACAATAGATCATGTCGCCCGTGGCGAAGACGCCCTGACCGTGACGGCGGATCAGCAATACGATGCTGTCGTCCTCGATCTCGGTCTGCCCGATATCGACGGCATGGATGTGCTGAAGGCGTTGCGCGACAAGAAAAATGCCGTGCCCGTCCTGATGCTGACCGCGCGCGACCAGTTATCCGACAAGATCGAAGGGTTGAACAAAGGCGCGGACGATTACATGGTCAAGCCGTTCGAAACGGACGAGCTGATCGCCCGCCTCAACGCCCTGCTCCGCCGCCCCGTTCAGGCCGTGAGCGAAATCATCACGGTGGGAAACCTTTCCTTTAACACGACAAACCGCCAGGCGATGGCACGCGACAAGATACTTGAACTGTCGAAACGCGAAACGGATTTGCTGGAACAGCTGTTGCGGTCGCTGGGCAAGATCGTGTCGAAAAAATCGATCGAAATGCGGCTTTACAGCTATGACGACAAAGGATCGGTGAATTCGGTCGAGGTGCTGGTTCATCGACTGCGCAAGAAACTGGAAAGTTATGACGCGGGCATCGACATCCACACCCTGCGTGGCATCGGTTATATGATTATGGACCCCGTAAGCGATGCCGCTGCAGACTAAAAGTAACTCCCTGCTCACGCGGCTTGTGCTGCGCATTTTCGGCATCACGTTGATCGCAATCATGATCACCTATGCCGTCGTTTATTCGCAGATTGACCAATCGCTGGAACTGCTGCGCAACCAGACGGTCGAGGAGCAGGCGCAGGAAATCAAGAATTCGTTACGCGCCGGCAAGTCGGTCAACAAGCTGCTGCTGGACATGCCCCGCAACCTGCGGGTCTTTTATGCCAATGCGGATTATAATTACCAATATCTTGTGCGCGATCAGGATGGCACAATCCTTTTTCGCTCCACTCTGGTTTATCCCGACCTGTTCCCGAAAAACTTCATGCTGGCCAGCGACGGCAAATTCAAGTTCAAAGGGCCGGATGGCGCCGAATATTCAGGCGTGACAATCCGCTTCGCACTTGAAGAACGGCTGTTCTATATTCAGGCCGCGCAAACCACGCAGTCAGCTGACCGCTTTTCCGACCAGATCAGCAGTGAATTCATGAAACGCGTCCTGTCGGTCGGTGTGCCGTTTTATTGCGCGCTGCTGCTGATCATTCTGATTACAGTGCGGCGCGGTTTCAAGCCACTGCAGATGGCAGCCAAGCAGGTGGAAAACGCGAACATCACCAATCCCGATTTTCAAATTCCTGAACACGGCCTGCCGCAGGAAATCACGCCGTTCATCAAGACGATCAATTTTTCTTTCAAGCGCCTTGCGCGGTCGATCCAGGAACAAAAGGAAATGACCGAAAACCTTGCGCATGAATTGCGCACGCCGCTGGCTGTCCTGAAGGCGAATATCGAGCAGCTGGCGCGTGACAAGCAATCGACGAAAATCCTGCGCGACGTCGACGCGATGATCAAGCTGGTCAACCAGATGCTCGACATGACGCGGCTTGAATATGCCGATATGATCGAAATGCACGAAGTTGACTTGTCCGAAGTCCTGAGCCAGGTCTGCCAGGATTTGTGGCCGCTGTTCCTGAAGGATCACCGCGAATTGCGCGTATCGGGCATCGCAACGCCTGTTTTTGTGCGCGGGAACAAGGACCTGATTTACCGCGCCATCCGCAACGTGCTGGACAACGCGCGCGAACACAGCCCGCCCAAAACGCCCGTCGATGTTTCTATCGAAGGTTACGTCATCAAGGTGCGCGATTACGGCCCGACAATCCCCGCCGACCGTCGCGCGAAAATCTTCGGGCGTTTGCATCGGTTGGGCGAAAAGGCAGGCGCGAAATCGGGCGCGGGTCTTGGCCTGTCGATCGTCAGCAAAACGATGGAGGTTCATCGCGGCCGCGCTTCGCTGGAGCCGGCACCTGTTGAAGGCAACGTATTCCTTCTGGATTTCAAGGAATTCGACAGCCCCGACATCAATTCCGCTGCGTAAGCCGGTTGTAAGATTAGGTTGATAATCTGCACCACGGTAAAGTTTTACGGGAGCAGAAGAGATGACATCGATCACACGCACCGAAATAAAGGAACGACTTGCGGCTGGCGACATCACGCTCGTCGATGCGCTGCCCGTCAATTACTATATGTCAGGCCACCTGCCCGGCGCATTATCGATGCCACCCGGACGCGTGACGGAACTTGCGCCGCAATTGTTGCCGGACCTGTCGAAAACAATCGTTGTCTATTGCAGTAGCAGCATCTGCCAAAACTCTGCGATCGCGGTTGATGCGTTGAAAGAGCTCGGTTACACCGATGTGCGCCGCTATGTCGAAGGCAAAGAGGACTGGCGCAGCGCAGGGCTGCCGCTGGAAACGACCGGCGACGAATAGGGCTCAGCTGCTTAATTGGCAGTTATGATGACTTTTTCTTCCGGCTTCACGAAGCCCAGCACAACCCGCGCGCGTTCATCAAGCATATCGAGGTCGAGGCTGTCGGGGCGCAGCAGTTTCACACGGTTTTCAAGCGCCTCGCGCTCGGCAAGCTTGCGGTCGTAATTATCCTCGGCAGCGGCCAGTTTCTTCTCCAGCCCCTTCCACGCAAAGTATCCGCGGTCGCCATGCGTCAGGTGGTAGGCGAAGTAGAAGAACAGCAGGAAACTGATGGAAGTGACAAGAAACTGGGATACGGATCGTTTTTTCGGCTCGGAAACTCTCATATATCCATGGAATCATACCGGAGTCATAACGTCAAGAAAAAAGGTGCTGATTCAACGGGATATGGCTTGATTTGCCGTATATTCCAGAAATCGGCAATTGACAGGCAGCCCCCTCGTCATACATAGATACTGCAACGGAGGAACAAACCATGACGACCCAGCACCAGATTGCCCTGCAGAATTTCAAGATCGGCAACGATTTGCCCTTCGTCCTGATCGCCGGCCCCTGCGCGCTCGAAAGCCGCGACCATGCCTTCGACATGTCGGGCAAGCTGAAAGAGCTGACCCAGAAACTGGGCCTGCCGCTGATTTACAAAACCTCCTTCGACAAGGCAAACCGCACCTCGCTGAAAGGCGGACGCGGCATGGGCCTTGAAAAATCGCTGCCGATTTTGGCCGATATCCGCAAGGAAATGAAGCTGCCCGTCGTGACCGATGTGCACGCGCCCGAACAATGCGCGGAAGTCGCCGAAGCCGTCGATGTGCTGCAGATCCCCGCCTTCCTGTGCCGCCAGACCGACCTGCTGGTCGCGGCTGCAAAAACCGGCAAGATCGTCAACGTGAAAAAAGGCCAGTTCCTGGCGCCATGGGACATGAAAAACGTCGCCGCGAAAATCACCGAAAGCGGCAACCAGAATGTGATGCTGTGCGAACGCGGCGTGACCTTCGGCTATAACACCCTTGTCAACGATATGCGCGCGCTGCCGATCATGGCTGAAACCGGCCATCCCGTCGTGTTCGACGCGACCCATTCCGTGCAGCAGCCGGGCGGTGCCGGCGCATCGACCTCGGGCGACCGCCGCATGGTTCCCTACCTCGCGCGCGGCGCAATCGCCGTGGGCGTTGCAGCCGTGTTCATCGAGACGCATGAAAACCCCGACAGTGCGCCGTCGGACGGCCCCAACATGGTCAAGTTCGGCGAGCTGCAGGCGATCCTCGAACAACTGCTGGCGATCGACCGCGTGATCAAGCCGCAGGCTTATGCGGCAAAATCAAAAGCGGCCTGATGTATATTACGGCCATCGATTTCGAAACCGCATGGTACGCCCCGCATAGCGCGATTGCGCTGGGGTTGACGCGGATTCTGGACGGCAAGGTAGTGGATACGACTTCATGGCTGTTCCGCCCGCCCGGCCGCCGCGTCTATATCCGCCCCGATTTCATCGCCATTCACGGCATCACACCCGACCAGCTGGAAGACAAGCCCGATTTCTTCGGCGTTTGGCCCGAAATCGCGCCTTATCTTGAAAATACGAAAATGCTGCTGGCACATAACGCAAGGTTTGACCGCAATGTGCTGTACGCGACGGCGGAACACTACGGCATCAACCTGCCGACATTTGACTGGGTCTGCACCGTGAATGTCGCCCGCAGTAAATGGCCGGAGATTGAAAACCACAAACTGAACACAGTTTCAAAACATCTGGGCATCGAGCTTAATCACCACGATGCCGCTTCCGACGCGCACGCCTGCGCGAACATATATCTGCGCGCCTGCGCAGCGGATATACAGGCAGCCTGAATGAGAATTGAATTACCGGCCCTGACGCGGCGGCTGGTCAGCCGTCGGGTTCACCAGCAGGTGCATGTTCATGGACTCGCTTTTCTTTAGCGGCCTGCCGCGCGCGCTCAACTGGATATACGAAGCCGTATTTTCGCTCGTGCGCATGAAAGCGCCCGCATAGGTAACTTCCTGCGGCGTGCTGCGGCCGACGGTGTACTGGATGAACAGAGCCGGATCTGTGTTCGAGTTGATCAGGTAATTCTGGTCGGCGGATACGATGTTGCCCGCACGTATGAACTGCGTGCGGAGCAATTCGATCAGGTTTCTTTGCGCCGCCGTGTCGGCTTTCTTGTCGCCGCTCAGCGCATAGGTCGTGACGCTCAGCATGCGCGTCCATTCTTTCGGATTGGCAAGATCGGGCGGCATGAATTCCATCGTCACAATCTGGCCGCCGGATTTGTTGACGATATTGCCGAAGACGAAATTGCTGCAACCGAACCGGTCTGCATATTTTTGCACCATCTCGACATTTTTCTCGAGAAGCTTTTTGGAGCCCTCATTCTGCAGCGGTGTTTCGTAAGCAAACGCGATGCCGCCGATCAGGACGAGTGCGGAAAAGCAGAACAGAAAAGCGAGATTTTTCATGGCAGGATCCCCTAAAAAACACCCCTTATTATAGCGTTTTTTCCCTTAACGCTCCATGAACAATAATTTGCAAGCAACACCGCTTGGGGCTATTCTCAAGGCAGTTTTGACGCTTTTTACCTTTTGGGAGTGTGTTCCATGACCGCCATCGTTGATATTGCCGCCCGCGAGATTCTGGATAGTCGTGGCAACCCCACCGTCGAGGTTGATGTCATCCTCGACAGCGGCGTGATGGGCCGCGCGGCCGTCCCCTCGGGCGCATCGACCGGCGCGCATGAAGCGGTTGAAAAACGCGACGGCGACAAAAAGCGTTACCATGGCAAAGGCGTGCTGAAAGCCGTCGAAGCCGCTAATACGGAAATCTTTGAAACCATCGCCGGCCTTGATGCGCAGGAACAGACGCTTATCGACCAGATGATGATCGACCTCGACGGCACGCCCAACAAGGCACGCCTTGGCGCCAACGCTATCCTGGGCGTGTCCATGGCAGTCGCCAAAGCGGCGGCCATCGAACTCGACATGCCGCTCTATCGTTATGTGGGCGGCACCTTTGCCCATCAGCTGCCCCTTCCGATGATGAACATCATCAACGGCGGCGCACATGCCGATAACTCGATCGATTTTCAGGAATTCATGATCCTGCCGGTATCGGCAGACACCTGCGCCGATGCCGTTCGCGTCGGTTCCGAGATTTTTCATGCACTTAAAAGACTTCTCTCAGAGGGCAGTTTCAATACCGCCGTCGGCGACGAAGGCGGCTTCGCGCCTAACTTTAAGAGTGCAGACCAAGGCCTTGAATATATTATGAAGGCGATCACTTCTGCCGGGTATAAACCCGGCATCGATGTCGCACTTGGCCTTGATGTCGCGGCAACCGAATTCTTTAAGAAAGACAAATATCACCTTGAAGGGGAAGGAAAAGTTCTTTCTTCCGAGCAGATGATCTCTTTCTATGAAAAACTTGTCGCCAAATTCCCCATCGTCTCGATCGAAGACGGCATGGCGGAAGATGATTGGGCCGGCTGGATCGAGCTGACCTCGCGCCTTGGCAACAAGGTTCAGCTGGTCGGCGACGATCTGTTCGTCACCAACACCACCCGCCTGAAACAAGGCATCGAAAAGAAAGCTGCAAACGCCATTCTGATTAAGGTAAACCAGATCGGCACCTTGACCGAAACGCTGGATGCCGTGCAGACCGCCCAGAAAGCAGGCTTCGGTGTTGTGTTCTCCCATCGCTCCGGCGAAACCGAAGACAGCACCATCGCCGACCTTGCTGTGGCAACCAATGCCGGCCAGATCAAGACGGGCTCCCTCTCCCGCTCCGACCGGATCGCCAAATACAATCAGCTGATCCGTATCGAAGAACAGCTTGGCCCTTCCGCGAAATATGCGGGCGGCCATGCGATCAAGCATCTGGCGGCCAAGCCCGTCCTGCGCGCGGTCGATGGCAAGAAAAAGCGGGCGTAACAGCATTCGCATGAAACATCGTCTTTTCGGCTGGCTGTTCGGCGCTATGGTTGCTGTATCCCTCACGGGGGCGCAGGCCGACGACTATGAAAAAAACATCAAGGCGCAGCCCTTCTATCAGGGCATCGTCGATGTGGCCAAGACGACATCCGGCAAAAAGCTGATCGATTACCTGAACGCGCGCATGCAGGAAGACGCAACGCGCGTGCCGGTCGTGTCGCTGTGGCTGCGCGACAATTCGATCAATGAAGACGACGGCCGCCGCCTGCAATCGCTGTACTTCCTTGCCTATGGCGAAACGCTGGCTGCGATTGCGGATGGCGAGCGTGAAACCGGCAATCCCGGCGCGTACCGCGACCTGCTGGAAACCGCCATGCTGAACATGCATATCTTCGAATTGATGGCGAGCGTGGATGCCGCGCGCTGCCAGGACCAGACCGCGCGCGACGCGATCCGGAGCATGATGGCGCAGCGCTACGACATGTTCCGCACGGCGTACCGCACCTTCCCGCGCCAGATTTTCGACACCATCGAAAAAACCGCCCTGCAGCACGAGGAAAAATTCCTCGCCCGTTCGCCGAACGCAGATATCTGCCAGATGGGAAAATCCTACATCATCGACCTGTCAAAGGTGCCCGGCGTAGAACGCAAAACGATCGACGACCCGCTGCAGCCCGGCCGCCGCAAAATGGTGCTGGTGCCGCCTGCGGGTTACATCTATGCCCCCGGCTTTGTTTCCGACAAACAATGGCTGGCGATGCGCAAGGATGTCATCAAGGAAGTTACAGGCGGCTGGGCCAAGCGTTACCATGCCGCGATCGAATAACGGGTTTTATTCGACCAGCTTCCGCCCGAAATCATCATGCGCTTTATCAACGGGAATCCCAAGCACACGGCGCAGGACGATATTGCCCGTTTCTTCCTTGTAATGGTTCGAATCCCAGAACCATTTCATGCGCGCTTTTTTATCGTCTTCGGCGGGCAGAGGTTCGGTCGTGATGCTGTTACGGTATGCGAAGTCCCATAACTGGTAATTGCCGGCATGATATTTCAAGGCATTCGCATGGACGATGTCGACGAGTCGCTTTTTCCATTGCTCCGCAAGCGCGGCCTTGCCCTCCGCCTCCAGCTTGCGCAGATAGGTTTCATGCACGGGCGAAATAAGCAGGATGACGTTGATGCCGTTACGGCGCGTGAAATCCAGCATGGCTTCAAAATGGCGGAACGTGTCGTCGCCCGGCTTTGCTGAATAGTTGAAATCGAAATCCGCGACGGAAATCTCGTTTTCATTGCCCGGGGCCAGGAACTGCTTGGCCGCGCCATGCTGGGCAATGTCATAGGCCATGTCATTGCTGACTTTATACCCGTTCGGCAGGGCATAACCGTAGCGGTCGGGCTTTTTAATATACCGCATATGTTTGAAGGACGCGACCAGCGTATCCAGCGCAAGCAGTGTGCCGTAGGTCTCGAAAAACGCGCGCGGCTGCTCCAGCGAGGTTGCGTCATACCGCGCCGGATCGAACTGCTTGTTTTCCAGTTTTCGCGCGTTGAAGGCGAAGAAATCGAGCGTGATGATCGCGGTTTTCAGCGGATGCACCGCCTGCGCGAATTCAAGCGCGCTGCGCTGTTCGTTTATGGACGCGGCAGGCATGGCAAAGTTGTAAACGCGCGCATCGCCGAACTGCGCTGGCTGCGGGTTCAGCCCGCTATCCGCGCGTGATGTGCCGGTAATGATCACATCAGGCTTCAGTCGCTTCACATCCTCGGTTTTATATAGCCTTGTAAAACCGGTGGCCGCCGGATGGCGGTCATTAAACCCGGCGATCACAGGCGTGTTATAAAGCCCCAGCGGGTTTACGACATAATTGAACGCGCCCACCGCGCCTGTGATGGAGAGTGCGATGCCGAAAACCAGTTGCGTGTATGTTTTGCGTTTGATCATGTCAGAACTGGAAGTAAATGAAGGCGTTGACGCGCGTCAATAACAGCAGGGAAATCGCGGCCATCAGCGCCACCGTGACCGCCCAAGCCCCCGAAGGTTTCCACAGCAATTGGGGCTTCGCATCATGCGTCGCCACTTTTGTCACATCCAGCGCCAGCAGCCCCTTCATCAACTGGTGCAGCGAAGGCGCAAAGAACACGGCGGCCAGCGCGCCCCACAGGATAAACCATTTTTCATTGATGCGCAGCAGGCGGCTGATGCCGACATCCTGCACCTCCACACCGATGGCGCGGACAGCGGATGCCAGCCAGCCTTGGGTATCTTGCAGCGCGATGCCGTATTTTCCGGTCATGCAGGCGAGGATATGCAGTGCCGTCGCTGCGGAATCAGCACGGAAGAACACCCAGGCGGCCATCACGCAAATGAACGTCAGCCCGATAGCGAACGGTTTCGGCAGGCGCACGGGCGACAGGTTGCGCCACAGGTGGTTGATACACAGGAATATGCCATGCAGCGCGCCCCAGACAAGGAACGTCCAGTTCGCGCCATGCCACAGCCCGCCCAGCATCATGGTCACCAGCAGGTTCGCATAGCGGCGGAACGCGCCTTTTTTGTTGCCGCCCAGCGGAATATAAAGGTAATCCCGCAAAAAGCGCGACAGGGTAATGTGCCACCGCCGCCAGAATTCGACGATATCGCGCGATTTATACGGCGAGAAGAAATTCAGCGGCAGGCGGATGCCGAACATCGCGGCGATCCCGATCGCCATGTCGGAATAGCCGGAGAAATCGAAATAGATCTGCAACGTATATGAAAGGCCACCCAGCCAGGCCTCGATCAGCGTCAGCGGGTTGCCCATCGCGGCCGAAGCGAAAACGGGATCGGCGATATCTCCCATATGGTCGGCAATCGCGACTTTCTTGAACAGGCCGATGATGAAAACGGTCAGCCCCATGGTGAACATGTCCCGGCGCTGCGCCTTGGTCGGGTCGTTCAGGAATTGCGGGATAACTTCCTTGTGATGCACGATCGGCCCCGCAATCAGCTGCGGGAAGAACGTGATGAACAGCGCGTAATGCAGGAAATTCGGCTCCTGCGTCTCGCGGCGGTAACTATCGACCAGCCAGGCGATTTTCTGGAAGGTGAAGAACGAAATGCCCAGAGGCAAGATGATCGACGGAATGTCGTAATGACCGCCCGCCATGTTCAGCGTCGAAAAGAAAAGGCCGGTATATTTATAGTAAAATAACGCCGACAGGTTGGCGATGATACCGGCCACCAGCAGGTTCTTGCGCTTCTTTTTGCTCCACGGCTTTTGCGCCAGCATCATGCCAAGCGCGTAATTCGCCGCCATGGAAACAAGCACGATCAGCAGGTATATCGGCTTGAACCAGCCATAGAAAAACAACGATGACGCCACCAGCCACAGCAGCGTGATTTCGCGGTTGGCATGTTTTTGCAGCAGCCTGAACACCACCCAGGTAACGGGCAGGAAAACGGCGATAAACGGCCAGGAACTGAAAAGCAAGGCTGTTCCCCTACTGCGCCGAACGGTAAAGCATCAGGCCGGCGGCGACGGCGGCGGCCGCGCAAGTGATAAACAGGGCATTCCCGAAGATGAACCAAAGCGCCACCGACCGCGAAAATTGCTGTGGTGCATCGTCGCGCGTGATGTTGCGGCGGCCGGGCGCTATGCCGGTACGCAAGGACTCTCGCGCCATCTCCGATACGCCAAAACCGGCAACGCCGATGAATATAATCACCAGCGAAGCGGTTGCGAAAAGAAGGACTGCGCCGATGGTCAAGGTTACACCAGCCGCGACTGCTCCACCGCCGCCTTCACGAATGACGTGAACAGCGGATGCGGCTCGAACGGTTTTGATTTCAGCTCGGGGTGGAACTGCACGCCGATAAACCACGGATGGTCTTTCAGTTCGACGATCTCCGGCAGCTTTCCGTCGGGCGACATGCCGCAGAACATCAGGCCGGAATCCTCCAGCTGGGTTTTATAGGTCATGTTGACTTCGTAGCGGTGGCGGTGGCGCTCGGAAATGTCGGTCGTGCCGTAGATATTGGCGACCAGCGAACCGGGCGTCAGCTTGGCGGGATACGCGCCAAGGCGCATCGTGCCGCCCATATTGCCGCGGTCGTCGCGTTTTTCCGTCTCGTTGCCGCGCAGCCATTCGGTCATCAGTCCGACGACGGGGTTGGCGTATTTGCCAAGCTCGCTGGAACCCACATCGTTCAGGCGTGCCACATCGCGCGCAACCTCGATCACCGCCATCTGCATACCGAAGCAGATTCCGAAATACGGGATTTTATGCTCGCGCGCATACTGCACGGCCTTGATCTTTCCTTCCGTGCCGCGCTCGCCGAAACCGCCCGGCACCAGGATGCCATCGACATTTTCCAGCAGGTGCAGGCTTTCGTCTTTTTCGAACACTTCTGAATTCAGCCAGTTCAGGTTGACCTTCACGTTGTTCGCGAAACCACCATGCGTCAGCGCTTCGGCCAGCGATTTATAGCTGTCCAGCAGCGAGGTGTATTTTCCGACGATGCCGATCGTCACTTCGCCTTCGGGATGCGCGATCTTGTGCGCGATGGATTCCCATTTCGACAGGTTCGGCGCAGGCGCGCTCATGTCGAAATAGCGCAGTACCTGTTCGTCCAAACCTTCTTTGTGATAGCTGACCGGCACGTGATAGATGCTAGGCACATCAAGCGCGGGAATGACGCATTCTTTTTTGATGTTGCAGAACAGCGCGATCTTGTGCCGTTCCTCGATCGGGATTTCGCGGTCGGCGCGCACCAGCAGGATGGAGGGCTGGATACCGACCGACAGCAACTCCTTGACCGAATGCTGCGTGGGTTTCGTTTTCAGCTCGCCTGCCGTCTTGATATACGGCATCAGCGTGACATGGATGAACAGCGCGTTGCGCAGGCCGACTTCGTTGCCGAACTGGCGGATGGCTTCGAGGAACGGCAGGCTTTCGATGTCGCCCACGGTGCCGCCCACTTCGCACAGCACGAAATCCGCATCGCCGTTGTCGTTGGCGATGAATTCCTTGATCTCGTTCGTGATGTGGGGGATGACCTGCACGGTGCCGCCAAGGTAGTCGCCCTTGCGTTCCTTTTGCAGCACGTTCCAGTAAATGCGGCCGGTGGTGATGTTGTCGGTCTTGCGCGCGGGCACGCCCGTGAAGCGCTCGTAATGGCCGAGGTCGAGGTCGGTTTCCGCGCCGTCATCGGTCACATAGCATTCGCCATGTTCATACGGGCTCATCGTGCCGGGATCGACGTTCAGGTAGGGATCAAGCTTGCGCAGGCGGACCTTGAAGCCCCTTGCCTGCAATACGGTGCCAAGCGCGGCAGATGCCAGACCCTTGCCCAGCGAAGACACCACCCCGCCCGTGATAAAGATATAACGTGGCATGGCGCACTCCCCTGTCTTGTTCGGTTACTTTTTCGTTTTCTTGGCGGGCTTTTCTGCGTGCTCGTCGATTTTCTTTTCTTCGGCGGGCGCTTGCTTGGTTTCTTGAGCCGGAGTCACTTGCTCGCCTGGCGTCGGCGCATCGGGCGCTTCTGCCTTTTTGGGCTCGATGGCGGTCTGTTCCGTTTTTGCCGGATCCCTTTCGATATCAAGGATGCTCTGATGTGCCGGACGGTGCGTCGCGGTGATCGCCAGGATAAGGCTGGTCATGAAGAAAATACCCGCCAGGATCGTGGTCGCGCGCGTCAGGCCGTCGCCGGTGCGGCGCTGTACCATCAGGTTCGACATCGACCCGCTGTTGCCCATGAAACCGCCGGATTCAGACGGCTGGATCAGGATCGTGACGATGATCGCCAGCGTGACGATCAGGTGAATGACAAGAATGACGGCAGAAAGTGTTTCCATGGCAGTGCGAATTCCGCTTCTATTATGGGAATTATTACAGTCGGCTTAACGGGGAGATATTTAGAGCAAATCCCGTCAAAAAACCAGAGGGTTTTTAAGGCTTCTTTTGCTCGCGCATTTTATAAAACTGGTCAGACCAGGTGTTTTTATACTGGATGCGCAGATAATTACGCTTGCCGGACCAGTCTTCGACCGCCTTGGGCGTGTAATTCGGGTCAGCCTTGCCCTTTTCCCCGCTGCGGCAGAGGGTCAGGTTTACGGGGCGGTTGCCGTTGCTGCTTTCCGCCTCGATCGCATCGAAACCGGCAAGGTCGTATTCTTCCTTGGTAAAGATTTTATAAGCGTAGCGCAGCGCCTCGTAACGCGGCAGCAGGTCCGACATCACATTCACGTCGACCGACGAGTCGTCGCAGCGTTCAGCATCCGCCAGCGCCACGATTTCGTAATGCATCAGCGCCTTCAGCGCCATCGCGCCGGCCTTGTTGTAATCAGACATTTTCCCGAGCGCCTGCGCGGTCTGCGCCTGACGGTTCTGCAGGTCGGACAGGAAAAGGAAATACAATGCGTTGAATTTGGTTTTGTCGGTCAGGCCAAAGGTATGATCAACGAGCCATTGAACCGCAACGGCCGCTTCGTTCATGCCGCCATTCTGCAACCCGAAATCCAGCGTGCTGCGCACCTCGTCGCTGCCGCCCTTTTCGGCGGCGGCGTTCAGCGCCAGATAAAACACGTCGCCGCGTTTGCCGTTTTCCTGTGCCACCGCGATCAGGGTATCCGCAGCCTTGGCCGCTTCGGTTGTTGCGGTTGTTGCGGTGGTCGATGTTGCCGCTGTGTCCGTTTTTTGTGCGAACGCGATCGGCGCTGCAGCGAAACTGAAAAACACAAGAGCCAGAGCAGAAATACGGATCGCAGAAATTCGGATCATTGTCCCATCCTTTGTTGAGCAATCTTATTGGACAAAGCTTTTATTTTCAAGGCAATGTCACAAAAGTTGCTACCTGTATTATGGTCAGGCAGCGTTGGCGATCGCCAAAAATTCATCTGCCTTCAGGCTCGCCCCACCCACCAATACGCCATCGACATTCGGCAGATGCAGGATTTCGGCGGCATTGCTGCCCTTCACCGAACCACCATATAGAATTTTCGCCTTTACAGCCGATTTATCGCGGATCAGGGCATGGATGCCCTTGATGTCGTCGCTCGATGCGACCTTGCCCGTGCCAATCGCCCAGACCGGTTCATAGGCAATCACCGTATTTTCCGGCGTTGCACCGGCAGGCACAGATTCAGCAAGCTGTCTGGAAACAACGTCGTTGGCGCGGCCTGCCGTGCGTTCCTCGTCCGTTTCGCCGATGCAGATGATGGTGACAAGGCCGGCGGCATGTGCGGCCTTCGCTTTTTCTGCCACATCGGCGCTGGTTTCCTTGTGATACTGGCGGCGCTCGGAATGGCCGACGATCACATAGGCGCAGCCAAGGTCCTTGAGCATTTGCGCCGACACGTTTCCGGTGAACGCGCCCGACACCTGCGCATGGCAATCCTGACCGCCTGTTTTGACGGCAGAACCCTTCAGCCACCAGCCGCAGGCCTGCACCAGCGTGGCAGGTGGACATAATACCATTTCGAATTTATTGGATGCCGCCGATTTCAGGGCTTCGACACGCGGCTGGCTGTCCGCCAGCAGGCCGTTCATTTTCCAGTTACCCACAATCAGTTTCGCGGCAGACATAATAATTACCCTCTTTGCTGGCGTTAAGTCTTGACATTCTGGCCATAAAGCTGTGGATTATCAAGGCATTTTAGAACTCGATGGAGAATATGACAGATGCTGAAGCAAATGCGATCCGGTGCCCACTCGATTGTCCTGAAGTTTTTGCTGTTCGGGCTGCTGCTGCTGGCCTTTGTCGGCCTTGCGCTGATGGATTACCGCGGCATGCTGAGCGGCAACTACCAGTCGAGCAACGTGGCGACGATTGACGGCGAAAAAATCAGCAGCGTCGAATTCGAACAGCTGATGCAGCAGGCCCTGCGCCGCCAGAAGATGTCCACCGAAGAGGCGTATAAAAGCGGCTATCCCGCCCAATACCTGCAAAACGAAATCAACAGCCGCGTGCTGACCAAAAACGTGCGCGACCTTGGCCTGATCGTAAGCAATGAAGAAGCGGCAAAACAGCTGCAAGTGATGCTGGCCCCCTTCACCGCCCAGGGCCTCGATAAAAAAACGGCGCTGCAGACCATGCTTTACAACATGGGCATCAGCGAAGGACAGCTGGTCGAAAGCATGAAGGCGCAGATCGGCGTTGAAACGCTGATGAAATCCATTTCCACGGGCATCAAGGCGCCGCCGCAAATGGCGCAGGACGCGCTGAAATACCGCGCTGAATCGCGCCGTGCCGAATATTTCACCGTGACGGCCGACGAAGCCGGCAAGGCCGAACAGCCCGACGACAAGGCGCTGGAGGAATATTACAAAAAAATCTCCAGCCGCTTCATGATCCCTGAATCCCGCACGCTGGCCGTGCTGGTCGTGGATGCAAAATCGCTGGGCCTCAGCAAGGACCCGACCGAGGAAGAACGCAAGGCATGGTACGAAGAGCATAAAGATTCGTACAAAGTCGGCGAACGCCGCGTGATCGCGCAGCTGGTCGTGCCGAAAAAGGAAGACGCGGATAAACTGCTGGCGGAGGCGAAAACCGCCAAAAACCTTGAAGCGCTGTCAAAAGGCGCCGGCAAGGGCATTTCGACCTATGTGCGCTCCGGCGAGTATACCGAAGCCGAAACGCCGATGGGCCTTGCGGATGCATTCAAGGCGGAAAAAGGCGCGGTTGTCGGCCCCGTCGAAACGCCGCTCGGTTTCCTGATCGCACAGGTGGAGGACATTAAGCCCGCTTCCGTTCGCGCTTATGACGAAGTGAAGTCGGATGTTGCGGATGCCATGAGCGCTGCCAATGATTCCGGCGAAGCGCTGATGAAGCGCGCCGATGAAATCGAGGACCTGATTGCCGGCGGCAAAAGCCTCGACGAGATCGCGCAGCAGATGAAACTGAAGCTCACAACGCTCGAAAAAGTGACGCAGAACGACCTTGCTGTCACCAAGCTGCCTGCGGCTGACCAGATTTTCGCCGAAGGCTTCAAGCTGTCCAAGGGCACGATCAGCCAGCGCCTTGATGCGCCCACCGGTGAATTCGTCATCGTGGAAGTGCGCGACGTTTTCCCGGCGCAGGAACAGCCGATTGCCAAGGTTCATGCCGATGTCCTGAAGGCATGGAACGCGGAAAAGAAAAGCGCGCTTTTGGATCAGGCGACATCGAAAATTCTCGACCGCCTGAAAATGGGCGAAGATTTCGACACCGTAGCGAAAAGCCTCGGCAAAAAAGTCTCGCGTACGGAAATGGTGCGCCGCGACGAACATGCCAAGGCCGCCGCGATGATGAAGGGTATGTTCCCTGCCCTGTTCGCGCTCGATAAAATCGGTCAGGTGACTGCGATCGGCACGACCGCCGACGGTGCGACGATCCTGCGCCTTGCCGACCGCCGCATCGACGACGCGAAAGAGCCCAAGAAAGAAGACCTGGAACAGCTGCGCAACATGCTCGACCATGCCGTGCAGAAAGACCTGCTGGAACAATACCGCATGTCGCTGCTGGCCAAATACAAGGTCAAGATCGACAACAAGGTACTGGACAGAATTTCGAAGCCGCGTGACGAAAACGCGGATGACACCGGCGCGAATTGACCTGCCGCCAGCGATAAACAAAAGAGGCCCGGTTATAAAACCGGGCCTCTTCGTTTTACCCGCGTGAGCGGAAAACTTATTCGCCGCGCAGCGCGTCTTTTGCGCCACCGACTGCGTTCTGGACTTTGCCGGCCAACTTCTCGCCTTTGCCTTCAGCTTCCAGTTTCGCGTCGCCGGTCAGTTTGCCGGCTGCTTCTTTGACTGCGCCTTTAGCTTGGTGGGCAGCGCCTTCGATACGGTTCTTGTCCATGTGACGTCTCCTTCTGTGAAGTGTTATCGGGTGTCCTGAAGCAAACGTATGGGATGCCGAATTGTTCCCGCACAAGTAAAACACATGGAAATCAACGGGTTTAATGGCGCGGTTTTTTGCGTAAAATAAATTTTTCCACATTCGCCAAAGTGCTTTTCAGCTTCATGTTAAATATAGGGTCGGCGATGGCGTTCATGGTGCGTGATCGGAATTGCGATTCAAAATAATAACCAACGCGCGTGCGGCCATGCCCTTCGTCTTCAAATGTCAGGCGCGCGCGCAGGTATTTAAACGGCCCCGCGATATCGACGATATTGATTTCATCATAGGGCGTTTCGGTGATCGCGCATTTGTACGAAAAACCGATATTGCCGAGGCCGATGCTGATTTCCGCGCGCGTCTCCTGCCCCTTTTTCTCAAGGATGCGGGCGGCACGGATGAAGGGGATGAATTCCGGATAGGCCTCGATATCCATCAGGATTTTGTAAAGGTCCTTGCGCGCCATCTTGATGACGCGTGTTTCATTTACCCTTGGCATGCGCGTTTTTCAAGATCGGACGCCACCTGCGCAAAAACAGAATTCCAGTCGCCGGGCGCGGGCTGGCGCACAAGGCGCATCGCTGGATACCACGGCGTTGTATCGCCCGCCATGCCGTAAAGCCAGTAAGGGCGGTAATGCAGCAGGTTCCAGACCGGCACGCCGACGCTGCCCGCCAGATGTGCAACCGAACTGTCGGTCATAATGATCAGGTCAAGTTTGCTCACAGTCGCCGCCGTGTCGGAGAAATTATTCATGAGCGACCCAAGGTCCGGAATAAGTCCGCCCGCGCCCGATGCCGCCAGCTGTTCTTCGCCGGGGCCTTTTTGCAGGCTGAACAGCTGCACGTTCGGAATCCCAGCCAGCGGCAGGAAACGGTCGATCGAAACCGCGCGCTTGCGGTTTTCCGCGAAGGCCGGATTGCCGGACCAAACGATACCCACGCGCAGCCTTTTGCCCGCGGCGTTCAGCAAAGCCTCCGCCTTTGGCGGCACGGCGGCATTCACGGCCAGCGGCGGTACGGGGGGAACGGTGGTCAGGCCGGTGTTGAAAATGCGCGGCAGCGTCATGATCGGCAGATGGTAATCGAATTTCTCGCCCAGCGGCCCCGGCTCCACGATCCGGTCCACGCCCGGTACATCCCTGAACAGGTCATGCAGCGCAGGGCGGCAGCCCAGCAGCACGCGCGCGCCGCGTTGCTTTAACAACGGTATATAACGAATGCAAAGGATCGTGTCGCCATAGCCCTGTTCTTCGCTGATCAGGATCGTCTTACCGGTCAGGTCCTGCCCTTCCCATTTTGGCGCGCCATAGACGGGTTCTTTTTTGTGGCTGCGTTTCCAGCGTGCCTCGAAATCGGGCCAGCCTTCCTCGAAACGGCCCATGCTGCGCAGGATGATGCCGCGCTCCCACGCCGCTTCGTTGTGGTCGGGCTGCATTTTGCAGGCGATGTTGATCTGCTCGAGCGCCGCGTCGAGCTTCAGGAATTCCCGCAGCGCGAAGGCGTAATTCAGGCGGATATTGAAATCGTCCGGCGATAATTTCAGCGCCGCCGCATGCATCGCCAGCGCCTCATCCTCGCGGTCAAGCGCGACAAGACAGTTGCCGGCATTCGTCATGAAGGACGCGTTATTCGGCTCAAGCTCGAGCGCGCGGCGCGAACAGGCGAGCGCCGCTTCGTATTTTTCAGTCTTGCGCAGCGCCACGCCCATATTCGCCCACAGCCCGGGCTCGCGCGGCGCCAACGGCACCAACTGCCTGAAAATTTCGAGAGATTCAACGTAATGGCCGTCGGCCAGAAGATCGGCGCCTTTTCTGAACAGGTCGGCAGGTTTGATCTGCATCGTCATTTCGTTACCTTCGCAGCAGTCGCGAGTTTGGGCGCGTTGCGCAGCGCGATGATCTGGCTGACCGGGACAAGTTCATACCCCTTGGCCGCCAGCGACGGCAGCCATTTTTCAAGCGCGGCCAGCGTCACATCCTTGGGGTGTCCGATCGCAATCGCGGCACCCGCGCGGCGCGCGACCTGTTCGACCTGTATCAGCGAATTAGCCACCGCGGCAGGTGCGGTATCGTCATCCAGAAACACGTCACGATGCGTGGATTGCATGCCATGTTCGCGCGCCACTTTTTCCGCGATGCTGCCCGGTGCTGTCTTGCTGTCGAGGAACATCAACTTCTTTTCGGCCAGCGCAGCCATGACGATTGCCAGACCGTCGCGGTCCTTGGTGAACTTGCTGCCCATGTGGTTATTAACGGAAACATACCCCGTAAAAGATTCAAGGTTCTTCATGACACGTTCATGCAGCGCCAGGGGTGCCATTTCAACGCCCAGATAATCAGGCCCCGGATCGGCGGTTTTACGCTCCGGCTGCATCGGTAAATGCAGCATCAATTCATGCCCCGCTTGCTTGGCCGCGTCTGTCTGCTGCGCGATATTTGGACTATAAGGCAGATAGGAAAGCACTACGGCCGGCGGCAGCTTTACCGCGCGCGCGGAATGCAGGCGGTCAAGTCCCATATCGTCGATCACAATCGCGATCATCGGCTTGCGCCCCGCCATATGCTGCTTTGAAATAGGCTCCGGTTGCAGCGTTTTTTCCGCTCCTTGCTCTAGTGCCTCGTACTGGTACCTGCCGCCATCGGAAGAAATATTCAGACCCAGCGGCGGCGCCAGCAACGGAGGCATTTGCACGGTGGTCGATAACCATTCAACGTCCTGCGGCGCTGTTTTCACCTCGACGGCAGGCGCAGACCAGACAATATCGGGCTGCGGTGCTGAGGCCGTTTTATGCGACGCCCCCGCTGTTTCAGGCGGCACGGATTCAGCGGCAACCGCAATACTGGCGGCCGCAAAAAGCGCAAAGGCAAAGATGTATGGCGGATACTTCATGAACTCCCGAAACCCCGTTTATATTCGCGCTTTTGCCGCCGGAATGCCAAGCCCAAAATCTGGGCGGATTGAAGGGGTTGAAAGGAATAGCTTGACTTGACTCGCGAACTAAACTAGAACAAAAGAAGAATAGGTTTCTAACAAGGGGAATCCCGATGCTCACCAAAAAACAGCGCGACCTGCTCATTTATATCAACGATTACATCCAGAAGACCGGCCTTTCGCCGTCTTTTGAAGAGATGAAGACCGGTCTCGACCTGAAATCTAAATCGGGCATCCACCGCCTGATCAACGCCCTTGTCGAACGCGGTTTTCTGGAGCGCCTGCCGAACAAGGCGCGCGCGCTGGAAGTGAAAAAACTGCCCGAAAACGTCGTTTCCCTGCAATCCCAGCAGGCTTCGCGCCGCACCCCCGCAGCAGCAGGTTCGCTGCGCCCGGCCAACAATTTCCGCACCAGCGGCGAAGAACTCGTCCAGCTGCCCATCCACGGCAAAATCGCCGCCGGCACCCCGATCGAGGCTGTGCGCGACGAAGTCGACACTATCGGCGTACCCATGAGCATGCTGGGCATGCAGCCCTGCTATGCCCTGACGATTGAAGGGGATTCCATGATGAAAGCCGGCATCATGGACGGCGATATCGTCATCATCGAAAAATGCGACCGCGCCAATGACGGCGATATTGTTGTGGCGCTGGTGAACGAGGAAGAAGTCACCCTGAAACGCCTGCGCCGCGAAATCGGTCAGGTCGTCCTGATGCCCGAAAACGATGCTTACCAGCCCATCCGCCTGCCCCCCAGCCAGGTGCGCATTCAGGGCAAGCTGCGCAGCCTGTTCCGAAACTACTAATCCGGCAGGACCGCGCTTTTAGGGTTAGAAAATTTCAGGTTGCGCTTTACTTTCTGGGTTCTGTAGGCGTATATTGCGCCGATAGATTACGGAAAGAATGACTATGAAGCTGAAATTCCCCACCATCGCCAAGACCGCCACTTACGGTCTGATGCACGTGACCATCTCGTTTTTCGTGTCATGGTTCGTGACCTATAGCCTGACGCATGATATCCGCGCCAGCTTCGTCACCGCCCTCGGCATCTCGATCCTCGAACCGTCCATCCAGATCGTCGGCTATTACTTCCATGAAAAGGCATGGATTAGGTGGGGTAAAAACCACCCGTCACAGGCTGCCCCTGAATGGAACGTCACGGGCTGCGCGCATCATCACCACCATGATGGCCACCATCATCACGGGCACGACCATCATCACAAGCACTAATGGTGCTTTCTTAAGGTAATTTATAAAGGTTTACCAAGCTTGCGCGGCTTATCAAGTGATGGCGCAAGATCATTTCGTAACGCTCTGATTTCGTCTGTTAAAGTATCCAGCTGTTGGGATACTTTCTTAAAAATCTCCAGAAGTGCTTTGTCATTCGCCAGCGACTGATCGACCTTGCCGTTCAGCTTTGCCAACTCACGGGCGGACTCGGTGGTGCCTTTGCGTACATCGTTGATTTCGCTTTGCGACCACTCGGTCATGGCATCCTCCGGTTGAGATAGTCCAATCGACCATTTTTATGGCAATTTGTCAACCTTTACTGACGGCCGGTCCATGGTCGTTTGCCACGCTCTCCCTGAACCGTCTCGATCCGCACCTTTTCCGGCGACAGGTAAATGGCATGCGCCCCCTTCCGCCAAATATCCCAACGGTCCAGCAGCATGGTCTGGCGGTGGCATTCTTCGGCATTCTTGAAGGGCTCTATGCTCAGGATCAGGTCGGCTTCGGCACAGTTTTCCGGCAGGGCACCTTTGTCCATAACAAATAACACGCGATGCCCCTTGGCCTCGAACCGGCATCTCTCGGCTGAACAGGAAACCACCCTCCCCTGTCCTTCCTCCGGCCAGAAATCGATGCCCTGCCCGCCCTCGCGTTCTTTCCACTCGTTACGAATGAATTTTTCCTTGGTTTTGGACGATACCCACAGCACACCATCCGGTGCGCGCACCGCGAACAAATCGACGCGGTTGGATACCAATATATCCGGCCTTGGCGTCATCGGGATCAGGATGCAGCCAGCCATGATGGGCAACAGGCCAAGGTAGCGCATTTTCTTCTGCCAGATCGCCAGCCATAGCCCGCCGATAGCAAACAGCGCCAGCAGCCCCGCTGGCCACGCATCCGCATGTTGCGACGCATGCGGCCACGCCGCCACCGTTTCCGCGACGTTCATGATCAGCCCAAGGCTTTGCTCCGTCACATATAGCGGCCATTGCTCCAGCCCCAGCGGCATCAGTACGCAGGCGATCAGTCCCGCCGGAAAAGTGATAAACGATGAAATCGGCACCGCAATGATATTGGCGATCATCCCGCCCGTCAGCGACATGCTGGAAAAATGGAACAGCGAAAACGGCGCAGTCGCAACCCCCGCCACCAGCGTCGAGACAAAACAGCCCAAAAGATACAGCGCATAGCGCCGGTACCACGGGGCTTCGTGCAGCTGTTGCGACCACCAGTTCTGTGTCGATTCATAAACGGCCACCAGCCCGACCACGGCGGCGAATGACAGCTGGAAACTGGCGCCCGGCAAAGATTCCGGCTCGAACAGCAAAATGACAAGCGCGGAAAACGCGACGATGCGCAGCGTAAACGGGTCGCGGTCCGCCATGATCGCGCCCATGATGATGCAGACCGACAACACGGCGCGTTGCGCAGGCACGGGCGCGCCGATCAGCAGCATGTAGAAAACCGCAATCGCAATCGCCGCGCCCGCCGCGATTTTCTTGATCGGCCAGCGCAGCGCGACATAGGGAAACGCCGCCAGCAAAGCCCGCACGATAAAAAACACGAAACCGCCGATCAGCAGGAAGTGCGAGCCCGAAATCGCGATCAGGTGCGCGATGCCCGACAGCCGCGTCACTTCCCATGTTTTTTCCGATATGCCGTCGTCTTCGCCCACCATGAACGCCGTGATCAGGGCGGCATGTTCCTTGTCCTGTACCCGTGCTTCGATATGCTCGCGGATATAGCGGCGCAGGTTTTCAAACAGAAAACCGCGCTCCGCCTTCGCGGTTATCTCGGCATCGGCCAGCGCATATCCCGTCGCGCCCAGCCGCTTGAAAAATGCGTGGCGCTGGAAATCGAAAGCGCCCGGCAGAACCGGCGGCGATAACGGCATCAGCGCCGCGCGCACCCTCAGCGTATCGCCCGCACGCGGGCGCGCCGCGTCATTGTTTTTCAACTTCACGCGCACGCGTTCAGGCAGGGATTTTTGTTTTACCTCCCCCTCGGCAAGCCGGATATTGTCCAGCACCACGCGCCAGCCTTTTTCAAGCGGGACCGCCTCCACCACGCGCCCCTCGACTGTCACGCCATAGGCTTTTTTCTCCAGCACAGGGGCGGATACATACCATGTGCGCAGGCAGCCCGCCGTGAAACCCGTCACGATCAGCAGCGCGACGACCCAGAAATGCATGAAAACTTTATTGGCATGGAACGGCGCCCATATCGCCACCAGCATGGCAAGCGCCACCGGCCCCGCCAGCAATGGCGGCTCGACCGGCAGGCTGAAATAAAACGCGATGCCCAGCGCCAGCGGCACGGGCAGCCACAGCAGCCATCTGTCGCGCTCCTCCAGCAAAGCGTTGAGCAAATTCGGCATTTTCATCGTTATATGCGGCACATTCTAAAGGGGTTGAGTTTGGCATATTAAACCCATACAATCCATGCGCTTATTGAAAGGTTTTATATGTCCCAGATCGTCACACGTTTCGCCCCCTCCCCGACCGGCTACCTGCATATCGGCGGCGCGCGCACGGCATTGTTCAACTGGCTGTTCACCCGTCATTACGGCGGCAAGTTCCTGCTGCGCATCGAGGATACCGACCGCGCACGCTCGACCGATGCGGCGGTGAAGGCGATTTTCAACGGCCTCAACTGGCTGGGCATCGAATTCGACGAAGAACCGATCTTTCAATTCGCGCGCATGAACCGCCATGCCGAGGTCGCGCATGAACTGGTGAAGCGCGGCAAGGCGTATTTCTGCTACACCTCGCCCGAAGAACTCGAACAACTGCGCCAGCAGCAGCAAAGCGCAAACGCGCTTGGCAACCTGAACACCATCCTGCGCGAACGCGCGGAAAAAGACGCGAAAAACCCGCCCGCCGACCGCAAGCCCGCCGTGCGCATCAAGGCGCCGTCCGGCAACAACGGCGAAATGTCGATTACGGATCAAGTTCAGGGCGAAGTGAAAGTGCCGTATACGCAGCTCGACGACATGGTCATGCTGCGCGCCGACGGCACGCCGACCTATATGCTTTCCGTCGTGGTCGATGACCATGATATGGGCATCACGCATATCATCCGCGGCGATGACCACCTGACCAACGCATTCCGCCAGCGCATGATTTACGACGCGATGGAATGGAGCGTTCCCAGCTTCTCGCACATCCCGCTCATCCACGGGCCGGACGGCGCGAAGCTGTCGAAGCGCCACGGCGCGCTGGCGGTCGAGGCCTATGCGGAAATGGGTTACCTGCCCGAAGCGATGCGCAACTACCTGCTGCGCCTCGGCTGGGGGCATGGCGATACCGAAATTATCACCAGCGAAGACGCGATGAAGATTTTCGAACTGACCGATATCGGCCAGTCGCCGTCGCGCATGGATTTCGCCAAGCTCGCGAATGTGAACGCGCATTACCTGCGCCTGGCCGATGACGACCGCCTGATGACGCTTTTGAAACCCTATCTCGAAAAAGAACTGGGCGCAGTGCCCGATGAAGTCGGCCTGCAACGCCTGAAGCACGGGTTGAAGGATCTGAAGGAACGCGCGCAGACGCTGATCGAGCTTGCGAAGGCAGGCCTGTTTTATTTGCGCCAGCGCCCGCTGCCCCTGACCGAGGACGCGGCCAAGGTGCTGGATCCCGCGACGCGCGCGCTGATCGGCGAAATGAAACAGGCCCTGGCCAGCGTCAGCGATTTCAAGCATGTCCAGATCGAAAGCGTGCTGAAGGAATTTTCGGCCAAAAAAGAGCTGAAACTGGGCAAAGTGGCGATGCCGCTGCGCGCCGCCATCACCGGCACGACGAACAGCCCGTCAGTCTTCCATGTCGCTGAAATCCTTGGGAAAGAAGAAACGCTGGCCCGTCTGGATGATGTTGCTTAAGGCACGTTATTCGATTGACATAATTTTGCCATAAGTATAGTGTCGCGGCAGTGCCAAACAGGGGTTCTGCCAATATGAGCAATTATCTGGTCCGCAACGTCGAACTGCTCGATAAATCCATGCGCAACGTGCTGCAGGCGGCCGCTTTGGTTAGCCCGCTCGCTGGCGCGTTCTACGGCTTTGCCGGCGGCTTCGGGCTGGCGGGCGTGTTGTCCGGGCTTTGGGTCGCGCCTGCGATGGCCTTGGGCGTTCTGGGCACATATCACCTGATCGCAACCGGCGGCAGCGATATCGTAAAAATGGCAAAAACCGTCAAAGACGAAGGGCTGCTCAAAGGGCTTTTGAAGCCGTCCAGAATTCTCGATTTCGCCAAAAAATCCCTCAACACCGCCTATCGCAGCCTGATCACCGTCCTGCCCGGCAGCATGGCCGCGATTGCCACGTCGATGGGCGCAGTGCTGAGCGCGCCGGGCGTGCTGTTCGCGCATGCCACGACCGCCGCAACCGTGCTGAGCCCCGTATTCCTTGTGCCTGCACTGATCGGCGGTGCGGCGTTGTTTGTGGCGGGCGGCGCGCTTGGCAGCATGATTGCGGAGAAACTGGCCGCGCATCATGTCACGCCGCTGTTTTCGCCGCTGGAAGGAGCATCGCGCGGCGAGCGCCTGCAGTCATTTTTGGGCCGCGTGCTGTCGTATCACAAAGACGGCGAAGCACCGCTGGAAAAACGCCATCCCGTTTCTTTCGCCGCCATCGCAATCGGCACCATCGGCAGCGGCATCGCAGCTGCCGCTTTCGGCTGGGGAATCCTGCCCGCCGCGCTGATCGGCAGCTGGGTCGGCGGCGCAATCACCCTGCCGCTGCAAGACGCCGCCGTCGATGCCGACCGCGAAAAACACCGCAAGGTCACGCCCGTCAAAACTGTCGTCACGCAAAACAAACCCGCCGAAGGCCCGCAGCCTTTTGCAAAACCCAAGCTGGCCGACCTGTTCGGCTATAAAACAGGTGTTTCGCCCGCAGAGGCAAATAATGCGCCTGCAGCCGTTTCCCAGCCGAAACCGCCGACGACGTGATTAATATCTCTTTGAAAATGTTTAGGTAATTCCACAGCTTAAATTTACCGAGCCCTTTTTTGTCGGGTTTTGTATGCGTTTTTATACCGTTTTTGCACACAGTCCTTTTTGAAATACACTGTGAAATCAATGCTTTATAAAATGCGTATTTTGCATTTTATAATTTTAGTATCGTTATAAATCAATAAGTTACAAGATACACAATCGCGCAAAAACAGGTCTCGCAGGGAACATCCCGCTTCATGCGTGTCATCGCTGTTGTTAGCTGATAAGCTTGCCCAAGACAGATGTGCAGCCAAAGAGGTGCGACCATGACGAACGAAGGCCCCCACAATCATTATGCAGCGCGCTTCACGCGCCAGATGAACGCGGATGCCGTGCGTCAGCAGGCCAACGAGAGAATGTACGGCAATCCCGATTACGGCGCAAAAGGCCCGAGCTGGATTACGTTTTCAGGCTGGAGCGGTTTTGGCGGAGTGCTTGGCATGGCCATCGGCGCGATTTCGGCGCATGAACACAACATGGGCAGCATGACAGGCGCGCTGATCGGTGCTGCCGCAGGTGCCGCGATCTTTTTTGGCATCAGCTTTGTGCTGGGCATTTTCTTCAAGGGCATCAACCTTGGCTGGACAGGCATCAAGATGCTGCTGGCAAGCCTGACAGGCATCGGCGCCGGCTTTGCATCGACGGGAGCCTTCGGCGGATTGCCGCGTGCAACCGCACGCGGCGGCGCGGCGGGCGGCATGCTGGGCGTGTTGCTGGCGTTGTGGCTGGGCGAACCGGTCGCGGACGCGGCGCTGCGCCTGTCGTCATTCGGCGCAATCGCGGGCGCGGGCTGGCGCATCTTTAAACTGACGACCGCTGCCATGAAACGCGGCTAATCCGCTTTATTGCTTATCGCAGTATTGGTGCTCGGCGATCAGGGATTCCTTGCCGGGTACGATGCCTGTCGTATAGAAGGCGTTGATCGTGATGCCCTGCCCGCCACCCGACAAAGAGCAGGGTTTGACATCTGTAGCGGCATGGACGACTGAAAACAGCGTGCCATCCTTGCTCATCAGCACAGCCGGCATCTTCGCGCGCATGGATTCCTTTGCCAGCGTGGGGCGGATTTCATCGATCGTGCCGCGGAACAGGTTCAGCGCCAGCTTGCCCTGCACAAGACGAACAGTTTCAGTTTTTTTCGGCAGCTTGGCGCGGATTTTTTCAGGAAGCGTAGATGTCTTGACCGTTTCAAACTCGACGCGCGAAATCGCCTGCGCAAAGGGTACAGCGCCGGGATCGGGCAATGTATCGGAAATATCCATGCTGATGGGCTGGGAAAACACTTCGCCCCGCTCCGGCACAAGCGCATGGCACGCCCAGCAGGCCTGCGACGCGATATCCTGATCTTCAGCCACCGCCTTGCCGCGCCCGTCGAACAGGGCATAGACCCAGCCGTTGGTGTCCTTGCCCTTTTCCTTGTCGCGGATCATCAGCTGGTAGCGGCGCGCCCCCGCAGGCACGGCGGAGCTGGTGAAGCTGGGATCATCCTGCGTCAGCAGACCGACCTTGCCGAACACGGCACCCTCGGGATATTCCGTGCCGCCCGCCAGTAATGCCTTCCACGCGATGTCGTTCGCATAGGTCAGGCGCATTTCACTGCTGTCGCGGCGATAGCGCACGGTGACAAAATGCCAGTCGGGGTTCTTCCAGAAATCCGCATAATCCTTCAGCGCATATCCGTTCATGCGTTCCGCATTCGCGACAGGTTTGCGCTCCGACGGCTGTGCATAGGCCGAAAGCGCGAACAGCCCGAGCATGGCCGCAAAAACCGCGGCGTAGGCAATAAACGGTTTACTGGCCATATTGCAGTTTTTCCGGCATTTCTTCTTCCGGTTTCTTTTCAGGCACCCATAGCGACGCGCGCTGTTGCGCATCGCTGATTTCGGCAGGGGTCAGGCGCGCGGCGAGCGTATCGCGCAACGCCGTCACCTGTGGTTCGGTATTTTCGACCGATGCCAGCGTGACCCAGAAAAAAGCTTCCTTGTCATTTTGCATCGAGCCGCGCCCGTTGGCGTAAATAGAGGCCAAGTTGTATTGCGACATTTTGTCGCCCTGCAAAGCCGCGCGCTTGTAAAGGCTGGCGGCGATATTGTTGTCCTGCTGCACGCCCTGCCCCTTTTGGTACATCACGCCCAGGGCGGCCTGCGCATCCATGTCGCCCTTGTTCGCGGCCATTTCGAGCCATTTCGCGGCGACCTTGTAATCCTGCTGCACACCGTCGCCGCGCGCGTATTTCATGCCGAGGTTATATTGCGAGGCAACGTCGCCATCGGCCGCATTCGACATCTGCTCATCCAGCGTCAGCGGCGGGGTATCGACATAGCCGTCATTTTCGGTTTGCGCCACGGCGGGTACAGATATCAGCAGCGCGACCGCGACGACCAATAAACGGAAAAACATGATTGAACTCCCTCTCGTCATGCCTTGCGGCACCAGAATTTATAGGAATGGATAAAGGTATCGGGATGCAGTTTTTCAAAAGCCTCCCAGTTTTTTAGCGACAGGCCGCGCATATCGTCCGGAAACAATTCGCGGAATTGCTGCATCGTTTTTTCGGGCAGTTTGAAGCCGGTAAACACCATGCCCATTTTTTCAAGCGCGGCCGCGATGCGCGGGATTGTGAAACGGTCTTCATGCACATGGAACAGAAGGTCGCTGTACATGTTAAGGAAATAATAGTCACGCGCCTTCAGGAGCGTTGACAGGCTTTCCGAACGCAGCAGCGACGGGGAATCCTTGCGGAATTCGCGCATCCCTTCGGGGGTATGCGGATATTTACCCTTGGCGATTGCGGCGCGCGCCTCCACGATCGAACGACGCGGCGTTTCGCCGTACAGCCCGATATGCATGATGCCGTCGGGCTTCAGCAAATTCGCCAGCGTCTGCCAGCCCTGTTCGGGATCGGCCATATGATGCAGCACGCCGACACTGTGGATGTAATCAAAACTGCGCCCGAGCTTGGGCAGCTCCATGATGTCCGCCTGGATATGCGCTACGTTTTTGATGCCGTATTGTTCGGCCTTGTTGATCGCATAGGAAAGGCTTGCCGCGGTAATGTCGATGGCCAGAATATCGGCATCCGGAAACGCGGCGGCCAGCTGGCAGGATTCCCGCCCTGTGCCGCAGCCGGCGACAAGCCCCGTCGCGCCGGGCTTCTCGAGCGCGGCACGGTCCTGTTCACGCCACGTAAATTTCGTTTCCTCCAGCTGCCGCCAGCGTGGATACGGGAAGATTTCGTACATGTTCCTGACTTTGTCGGCGACCTCGCCCAATATCGAGGTCGCGGGCACGATGTTGGCTGCGCGCCGGCGCAATGCCTTATACTCGGTGATATGGTCTGCAATCATGCCGTCAAGAACTGGGTGAGATTTGTAAGCATCCTCGACTGCATCGGCGGCGGGAAGGCTGTACAAAGGTGTATAGCAGCCAAGAATCGCGATATCCTGTGCGGAAGCAGAGCCGTTCAACACTTTGTCACGGAACATATCTGCTTGTTTCTGTTCCTTGTGCGAAATCTCGAGGATGAAATCTGCGTGAAAAGCGTAGCGTGCCATCGCAGCGGTCAGAGTCAGCAGGTCATGCGCCGGCAATTGCGGCGCACCGGTGCCCGACTGCTCGAGCAGGAAGGCCCGCAGGTTAACCATGAAACGCTCGAACGGCAGGAAGCATACGGTGATCTGCGAAACACCCAGCAGGAAATACGGCGTCAACAGCGGCGAAAAATCCGTTATACCGTCAAACGGCTTCGACCACGGCAGCAGCCGCTTGCGCATGACATGCGTGAACAGCGTGATGAATGAAGGATTGACCAGCAGCGCATTACCCCAAAGAACATTCGCGCCGCCGTATTCAAGGTCGGGGGTTTTCAGGCAGGCCAGGATAGCGCTTTCGACATTCGGGTTGTGGTGCGTAAAATGCATCTCGCCGGCAAGACGCAGAAACTGTTTTTTTGCCGCAAGGTTTTCATTGTCGGTGTTGATCGCAAGCACGGCATAGCCGACCGCCTCCATCAACGCGCCCTGCTCCTCCAGCGTTTCGGCCATCAGACCCATGGCGGCGGAATCGTGTTCGTTATGCTCGAGCGCGGCATCGATATGCCGGATGGCGTCTTCATAGTCATGACGACCCAATGCATCGCGCGCCGCTGCGTGTTTTTCGGATAAAGACATCCCTACCCCGCGGATTGCACCCTGTTGCGGCCGGCATTTTTGGCCTGGTACAGCGCCGTGTCGGCACGCTCGATAAAGTCGGTGATGCTTTCATCGGGGCGATATTCGGCGATGCCGATAGAAATCGTGATCGTGCCCAATTTTTCGTTACTGGATTTATTTACCAGTTCTTTCTGCTCGACGTGACGGCGCAGAGCCTCGGCGACTTTCAATCCCGCGGCAAGCGGGGTGGATGGCAGGATGATCGCAAATTCTTCGCCGCCGTAACGCGCGGCCATGTCATGCCCCTTGATGTTGCCGATCAGCGTGCGCGCGACAAGCCGCAACACCTGGTCGCCCGTCTGGTGGCCATAGGTATCGTTGAATTTCTTGAAATGGTCGATGTCTATCATCATCAGCACCATCGGCTCCTTGCTCGTTATCGCAAGCACCGATTTTTCGGAGATAAAATTGTCAAAGGCCTTTCGGTTGGCGATGCCGGTCAGGCTGTCGGTCGTGGCCTCTTTCTTGACGTTATCAAGGTACTGCTTCAATTCCGTCACCTGCTGGGACGAATTGGCCAGCTCTATCTGCAGCTCTTTGTTTTTTTCGACCATTTTCGTCGTCTCGGCCAGGATACCGCTAATGACGTCGCCAAGGTCGCTCACCGATGAAGCGTCGCCGATTTTCTCGGATACGCCGTCCAGCTGCGTGCCGTATTCGGATGTCGCGCTCGACGCGGATTTAAGCATCGAAGCAAGGGCCGTAATCGATCCCTGCACCTGATCATTGACCTTGTTGACCGCCGCATCCTGGGTCTGCACGCTTAAAAAACGGGCATATATCTTTTGGCAGGAGGCTTCGTCCGGTTCGCCTTCGATGGCATCGATCGCACGGGTAATTTCAGGGTCGCCGTCGAAATACCGGTACCACAGCTCGTAAAACTGCGGGGTCGAAGGAAGCGCGAGCGTATCGAGCTTTTCCAGCGTCATGACTGTCAACGCGCGTGAACGCTCGGATTTATGGACGCGGGCGGCGGTTGTGGGTTCGTTCGTCATCTTAAATCGATTGTCCTTGTTTTGCCTTGTCGGCTGCATCTGCCGGTGTGGCGAAGGGTTTTGAAATTTCCAGCACGCGGCGCACTTTTGCGAGATCGAACTTGTCGTCGGTACGCACGCCTGTTTCCATGTCAATCCAGGTTGTATAACCGGGCGCGACCTTGGCGATGATGTCGATCTGCTGCGCGACATTTGCGGGGTTCAGACCGCCCGCATAGCCGCAGAAATGGCCGGCGAGCGGCGGCTCCCAGCTGTCGGGACTGATGCCCCGGCCGGCAGAATCATCGTACAGCACGGCGTGGTTCGGCACATCCGCCAGAAGCGGCAGCAGGCTTTGCTTGTCCTTGCCGTACTGGATGATGAACTGGAACTGCGGATTTTCACGTACGCGGCGGACAAGGTCGGCAGGGTCGTATTTTCCTTCGACGTCGCCGAATTTCAGATTCAGTTGGATCCGCTTGAAGCCTGACATCAAGTCGAGTATTTGGGCTTCGCCGCGAATAAATCCCAGCAACGCGCCATCGCACAGGTGCATGGCTGTATGCAGGCCTTTTGCCAGTTGTGAAAACTTTCGGATCCAGCCTTTTGAAGGAAAGCGCGCCGTGCCTTCCCGCGCCGGAAGCAGCAGGATCGCCCATTCCGCAAACGGGAATTCGCGCGACAACGCCACAAGATCCGCAGGATCGACCGGATCATCCGCGCCGGTGATGGAAGTATATTTAAGCTGCATCTATGCCCCGAAATCCCTTTTGTTCTATTCATTTAGTGTAACACCAAAACAAAAACAATTAACAGGGGGCTCGCAGCCCGTACTTATGCTCAGCTTGTAATTAAGTGATTGATACGACTAGGAATTGTTGAATTATTTACCGTATTGCGCTATACTGTCTGATATTGGCGCGACTCCGGAAATTCAGACAAAGAACGGGCATGCATTTTCCAACCATCGATAAAGCTGAACTCAGACGAAAGTTCAAATCGGTTGCGCTTGCATCGACCGTTATCTTTTCGCCGCTGACTCTCGCGGCTCAAGGTCAATTGCCCAGCCCGCCTGCCCAGGATACGCTCACAACCACGCCGGGGCTTGTCAACGCGCCGCCGCCGGAAAACGAGCCCGTGCCGCTGCCGCACCGCTTTACGCCGCTCGCTTCGTTTGCCCCGCTTTTCGGGACGGACGATGAAAAATCGCGCAACATTTTCTTTGTCCAGAATAGCGAAACGATCGCGGAATACCGGACGCTGACCAACAGCCCCAACACCGGCGCGCTGACCCGCGACGAGCTGAAAACGATTGCAGACATCAAAAAAGCAGCCGCTCCAGATGCCAAGAAATACAAGATCTCGCTTGCCGTCGCCGCCACGCTGCATTTCGCTGCCCGTCAGACCGGCACGGATTTCGAGGCGATGGTCACGCGCCTGCAGGAAAACTCGGGCAACGTCATGAACGTCGCCCCCACCCGCCTGCGCGCGGGGGACGTTTACAAATTCAACGTCTCCACCTGGCTTTACCTGATGAAAACGCAGGGCGCAAAACACGGCATGGGCTTCTTTGCGGATAATATCGAAGTCAGCCTGCCCGTCATGAATGCGCAAAACCAACCGACCGTGCGCGTGCATGTGAATGACCCCGCCGTGCTGCGCCAGATCGTTGCTCTGCGCAGCAACCCACGCATTTCCGCGCTCCTGGGCGCAGAATATGTCGCGCATGAAGCGGAAATTCCTCAGACCGCGTATAAAGGCATGAATTACGCCTATGATATCCAGATCGCGGAACAGCAACGCGCGCTGATGACCATCGGCTTCGACCTCGGCATCCGCGGCGCGGACGGCGTGAAAGGCCCGCTGACCGAAGCCGCGCTGAAAGAATTCAGGCTGATGAGCCAGCCTTTGATGACACAGGGACAGACAATCGACGGCGTGCTGCAGGAAGCCGCGCGTCAGGCAGTCGAAGACGCCACCAGGTATTCAACGGTATATAATGCCATCAACCCCTCCACCACCTTCGCCGTGCGCCACGCATCCAAGGTCGCGGGCGTTGATTTCGGTTATTTGATGCAGCTGGCTGGTGCGGAAAGCGGGTTTGACGCAGGCATTTCGGCCAGCACATCGAGCGCGACAGGATTGTTCCAGTTTATCGACAACACATGGCTGGTATCGCTTTACAGCCACGGCGCGAAATACGGCCTCGGCGATATCGCGGGACGTATCGAGGTGCAGCGCAACGCGGCGGGTGAAATCACGACCGCCAGCATCAAGGATCCGTTTGTTGAAAAATATGCCCTCGGCCTGCGCACCGATCCGCGCATCATGGCGCTGATGGGCGCCGAATTCGCCAAGGAAAACCGCGATAACCTGCAGGCCGCCCTGCCCCGCCGCACGATCACCCGCGCCGACCAGTACCTTGCACACTTCCTTGGCTCCGGTCAGGCGACGAATTTCATCGTCAAGCTCGACCGCAACCCCAACGCTGCGGCGAAGTCATCCTTCCCCGCCGCCGCAGAAGCGAACCACAATATTTTCTATAAACGCAGTGGCGTTGCCCGTTCGCTGGAGGAAGTTTATAACCTCTTTAAAAACAAATTTAGCAGTACGTTTTTTGATGCACCTGCCGAACCTGTCAGCCGTCCTGTACCGATGCCGCCGCCGCGGCCACCGGGCCTCCGCTAGAATCCATTGATGCATAAGTGTTTGTTACTGCTGCACTGCGGAAGATTTTCTGCATTCCGTCAATTCATTCTGACAATCGGATTATGTTTTGACTTTTCCCTCCCCCCGTCCAATTATACCTAACAGAATCAAATAAGAACAAAAAACGGCGCCTGCTTCGCGGGCTTTGGTTCGGGGTGTGTAGAGTCTATCTTAACGCAATAAGAAGGAAGGCTACACAATGGGAATTCGCAGCGCGATCGTGAAAGCGGTCAAGAAACAAATGCCGCCGATCTCGGCGACTGAAAAAGAGGCGCTTGCCTCCGGCACCGTCGGTTGGGACGGAGAGCTGATGAGCGGCAGCCCGAACTGGGACAAACTTTTCAAATACGAGAAAGCGGAACTGACGGCCGAGGAACAAGCATTCCTTGACGGCCCGGTCGAGAAGCTTTGCAAGATCGTCGATAACTGGGAAATCCAGAAAACGAACGACCTGCCCCCTGAAGCCTGGAAGATCATCAAGGAAGAAGGCTTCATGGGCCTCGAGATCCCCAAGGAATACGGCGGCAAAGGGTTTTCGTCTAAGGCGCATTCCGCCGTTGTGATGAAGCTTGCTTCGCGCTCGATCACCGCTGCGGTCACCGTCATGGTTCCGAACTCGCTCGGGCCTGCCGAACTGATCGGCGCGTATGGCACGCAGGCGCAAAAAGATTATTACCTTCCCCGCCTTGCCAACGGCACGGAAATCCCCTGCTTCGCATTGACCGGCCCCGATGCCGGCTCTGACGCCGGCAGCATTCCCGACCGCGGCGTTGTGGTGAAGAACGAAAAAGGCGAGCTTGGCATCCGCATGAACTGGGAAAAGCGTTACATCACGCTCGGCCCTATCGCGTCGCTGATCGGCATGGCATTCAAGCTGGAAGACCCCGACAACCTGCTAGGCAAAGGCGTGAAAGACCTCGGTATCACCGTGGCGCTTGTGCCGCGCAACACCCCCGGCGTTGAAATCGGCGACCGCCACGCGCCGATGGACCTGCCGTTCCACAACGGCCCGAACAAGGGCAAAGATGTGTTCGTTCCGATCGATGCCATCATCGGCGGCCCCGAAAAAGCCGGCAAAGGCTGGGCGATGCTGATGGAAAGCCTCGCCGTCGGCCGTTCGCTGTCGCTGCCCGCGCTGTCCACCGCGGCTGCGAAGCTGTCGTCCTATGCGACCGGTTCGTATTCGCGCGTGCGCAAACAGTTCGGCACGTCGATCTCGAACTTCGAAGGCATCGAAGAGCCTCTCGCACGCATGGCCGGCCTCACCTACCTGATGAACGCGGCGCGTGAAGCGACGCTGCAGATGGTCGATGCAGGCGAACGTCCCGCGATCCCCTCCGCCATCCTGAAATACCACCTGACGGAAGGCATGCGGACGATCGTCAACGATGCGATGGACATCCACGGCGGCAAGGCCGTCTCCAACGGCCCGCAGAACGTGTTCTCCACGCTCTATAAAGGCATCCCGATCGCCATCACGGTCGAGGGCGCGAACATCATGACCCGCAACCTGATCATCTTCGGTCAGGGCGCGGTTCGTGCGCACCCCTACACGCTGAAGGAACTGGATGCGCTGGACGATCCGAACCCGAACAAGGCGTTCAACAAATTCGCCAAAGTGTTGGCCGCCCATCTGGGCACCGGCGCGGTGAATGCAGTGAAGGCGCTTGTCCACGGCGCGACAGGCAGCCGCTTTGCGAAAGCCCCCAAAGGCGTCGATAAAGCGACGAAAAAATACTACAAGCAGATCAACCGTCTCTCGGCGGCCTTCAACCTCGCGGCCAACGCCTCGCTTCCGCTGGGCGGCAACCTGAAGAAGAAGGAACGCGTTTCCGCCCGCATGGGTGACGTGTATTCGAACCTCTACCTCGCTTCGACCGCGCTCTGGTACTACGAGAAAAACGGCGCGAAGAAAGAGGAAAAGGTTCTTGTGGACTGGGCCGTGCAGCATGCGCTGGCGAAGGCTGAAAAAGCCCTCGACGACGCGCTGGAAAACCATCCGCTGAAGGCGACCCGCCTTGTGAAGCATATCGTGTTCCCCCGCAAGCTGCTGACCGGCGCTCTTGCCGTCGGTACGGCCGTTGCCGCTTTTGTGGCAGCGCCGGTTGTGGCGATCCTGGGCGCGGTTGCGACTGTGGGTGCCGCGATCTTCATCAAGGACCACCAGAACAAGGTGCCGGGCGACTATCTCGACCGCAAAGTGGCGGATACCATCCGTCATCCGGGCGAAGTGCGCGACAACCTGACGAACGGCGTGTTCAAGCCCACCGACGAGAAAGAGCCTCTCGGCAAGCTGGAAATGGCGTTCAAGCTGTCTGTTGAAGTCGAGCCGCTCGAGAAGAAAATCTACCTTGCGACTAAAGAAGGTACGATTTCCAAAGAGCAGCCTCGCGCGAAACTGATCGAGGCCGCAGTGGCGAACAACGTCATCACCGCAGACGAAGCAGCAAAGGTTGTCGAAATGGACCGCCTGCGCCGCGCAGTCATCATGGTGGATGCGTTCCCGCAAGCAGCGCCTGCCGCGAACGACGCCCCCAAGGCGACGCCCGCAGCACCGCCCAAGGTCGCGTAAGCGTCTGACGGCAGCCAAAGACAAAAAAAACCCGGCGGTTTTGATACCGCCGGGTTTTTCTTTTAGCATTGCAGTTTACGCGTGCATATCACGCTCGAGGATGCGGCGGTTGATATCGTCGGTAAAGGCCGCGGCATCGCTGATAAAAGGAATGATGACACGCGCGCGCCCCGTGCCCGACAGAATGACGTTCGAATAACCGAACAACATGCCGGCTGGCGTGCGCATGACTTCAACGCCTTCGATGCGGCTGTACGGCATGGACACCACTTCCTGATTGAATACGCCACCGCCGATCACCACGCGGCTGTCTGTCGCCGCCAGCATCAGGTAGCGTTTGGTGGTGAATTCCGTCAGCAGCAGGATTCCCGCCACCATCGCGAAATAAATCGCCAGCGACGGTGAATAGAAAAGCGCAAGCAGGGCGACGATCAACATCGCAATGCCCTTCCAGTAAATGCCGGGGCTGATTTCAGCAATGTGGACCAGATTTTCGCCCGGCAGCAGCAGGCCGGAAACCGAGTATTTTTTCTCTGTGATGAGATAATCGTCTTCCAAATATGACATTGGGCGCATGGCGGGCCTCCTGAACGGCGTTGATGTGCCTTAAGGCACTCTTCTTGGATACCAAGGCTTATGTACCGTTTCAGTTCCCGCTAATTTCAATAACGTCGGTTTTGCGGCGCACCATAATCTGAATTGAAATCGTTGACTATTCGACCTATTATTAACGCAGGGAAAAATATCCTCCCTCAAAAATCCAAAAAAGGTGAAAAATGAGCAACGCAGCCCCGCAGTCCAAACCGCAAAAAACGGTCACGCTCACGGACAATGAAACCGGAAAAACTTACCAGTTTCCCGTGCTGGACGGCTCTGTCGGCCCGCGGGTCATTGACATCCGCAAGCTTTATGCCGAAACAGGCATGTTCACCTTCGACCCCGGCTTTACCTCGACTGCGGCATGCGAAAGCGGCCTGACATATATTGACGGTGACAAAGGTGTGCTGCTGCATCGCGGTTATTCGATCAAGGAACTGGCGCTGAAAAGCGACTTTATCGAAGTCTGCCACTTGCTGCTGTACGGCGACCTGCCCGATGCAGCACAGAAAAAAGAATTCCTGAACCACATCACGCACCACACCATGGTGCATGAACAAATGCAGTTTTTCTTCCGTGGTTTCCGCCGCGACAGCCATCCGATGGCGGTCATGGTCGGTGTGGTGGGCGCGCTTTCGGCGTTCTACCACGACAGCCTCGACATCGACGACCCCAAGCAGCGCGAAATCGCCGCGCACCGCCTTATCGCGAAAGTGCCGACGATTGCGGCCATGGTTTATAAATACTCGATCGGCCAGCCGTTCATGTATCCGCGTAACGACCTCAGCTTTGCGGAAAACTTCCTTTATATGACGTTTGCCGTGCCGTGCGAGCCGTACAAGATCAACCCGGTCCTTGCCCGCGCGATGGACCGCATCTTTATCCTGCACGCGGATCACGAGCAGAACGCATCGACCTCGACCGTGCGCCTTGCGGGTTCATCCCGCGCGAACCCGTTTGCCTGTGTGGCGTCCGGCATCGCGTCCCTCTGGGGCCCGGCGCATGGCGGCGCGAACGAGGCCGTCCTGCAGATGCTCAACCAGATCGGCGACAAATCGCGCGTGCCTGAATTCATCAAGCGCTCCAAGGACAAGAATGACAGCTTCCGCCTGATGGGCTTTGGCCACCGTGTCTATAAAAACTACGACCCGCGCGCCGAAATCATGCGCGACACCTGCTATGAAGTGCTCAACGAACTGGGCATCAAGGACCCGCTGCTGGAACTGGCGATGGAGCTGGAGAAAGCGGCGCTGGCGGACGAGTATTTCATCGAGAAAAAACTCTATCCGAACGTGGACTTCTATTCGGGCATCATCCTGAAGGCGATGGGCTTCCCCACCAATCTGTTCACGGTGCTGTTCGCCGTGGCGCGTACGGTCGGCTGGATTTCCCATTGGAACGAGATGATCCAGGAACCCACCCAGAAAATCGGCCGCCCGCGCCAGCTTTACACCGGCCCGGTCGAGCGCCCGTATGTTTCGCTCGAAAAGCGTTAAACAGGCGGAAATCTGCTCGTAATAACTAAGGATCAGTACCAGACCGACCAGGTGCGGTGCGTCGGCAGCGCGTAAATGCCCGCCTCGTAGCCCCTGTTCCACAGGATATGATCCAGATTGACGGAAGTAACGCGGCTGCCCTGCCCGGCAGCCGCGTTCTTCATAAGCTCGACGGCATGGATACCCGCCATGCGAATTTCGGTTTCTTCAGGACTACCGGATTCAATCATCACGCCCGCATCGATTTTTTCGGCCAGCGACGGCGCGTACTTCAATATCCCGTCATGGCGCAGTACATGCGGCACCATGTTGTCGGCGAATATCGTCAACCTATCCATATCCTGAAACGCCGCAGGCGGCTGCCCCTGCAGGCTCAGATAGATATCCGCCGCCAGTATCTGGGCGCGCTTGAAGACAGCAACCTCGCGCCCCTTATATTCGGTGACATCACGGAAAGTGGGCCAAGCACCGATAATGTTCACGAGTTTCTCGGCCGAATTATCCGCAGCCGCCAACAGCTTCATCACACTGCCGCCGTGGTCCGCAATGATGCGGCGGCCGGTTTGCTGCAAATGCGCGGCAAAGTTCGCCATCAGCTGGTCCAGCCTTTCATGCGCCCCATGCGGGATGCCGAATACCTCGTGGCATTCCGCAGGCGTGGCCGACGCCCATTTGACGGGCATGTTCAATCGCCCGGCCGCGAATGCGTTTTTTAGAGCGCCCGCGATCCGGTTATATTCAAGGTCAATGCCACATGCCTGCGCAACCTTGAAATAGGCAGAGCCAAAATTGACGCTATCGAGCGCGATAATATATGCCGCCGAAGCCTCGGGTGATGATTGAGACAAAAAGTGGCTGTCGCTATCCAGCGTTGTAACGAGCGGATATTTTTCGAGCAAAGCCGATGTGTATCCGGAAATTTGCGCCGCATCAATCTTGATAAAATCCGCACGGGACATCACCCAAGCAGCATCATGCCGTACCTTGTCCGGCAAAGAAGAGTTTTCCAGCGTGATCACTTCGGCGTGCCTTGATTATGCGGCCGTTCCAGCCATTCCACTACTTTGGGGCCGACCTTGAAATCATACAGGTTGCTATGGCCGCCGCCTTCGACGGCTATGAATTCCTTCGGGTGCTTGGCTTTGTCGAACAGCTTTTTGCCCAGCCTGTACGGCACGACACGGTCGTTCGTGCCGTGTATGACCAGCAACGAGGTCTTGATGCCCGTAATCTTGTCGATGCTGTCGAAACGATCCAGCATCATCATATCCACCGGCAGGAAACCATAGGCGCTCTTGGCGACATCGGCGGCGCTGCTGAACGGGGCTTCAAGCACCAGACGGCGGGGCTGGAATTCGAGCGCCATCTGCACCGCTACGCCCGACCCGATGCTTTCGCCGTAAAACACCAGCTGGTCTAGCCGGTAGCCGTTATCAAGGAGGTAATTCACGCAGGCGCGGGCATCGTGATAAAGCCCCTGCTCCGTCGGCTTGCCGGGATTGCCGCCATAGCCGCGATATTCGCACAGGAAAAATCCATAGCCCAATTTCTGGTAGAAAGCCGCATTCGCCGCGCGATGGCTGATATTGCCGCCATTGCCGTGAAAGTGGATAAAGACCTTGGCGGTTTTGTCGGCGGGCGGAGAAAACCACGCGATATTTTCCAGCCCGTCTTCGGTCTTGATCTTCAAAACCGAAGCCTGCAGCGCCTCCGGCAGCTTGGGGTCGCCCAAGTCGCGATCGGGGAAATACTGCATGCTGCGCTGTCCCAGATATACGGCCAGAACAATCACGCCGTAGATGAGCAGGCCGATCAGCGCAAAACGCAAGAGGACGATCATGCGGTTTCCTTCATCAGGCTGCCGTAAAGCCGCGCATATGCCCCGCCGGAAGACAGCAATTGCGCATGGCTGCCGCTTTCGATGATGCGGCCATGCGACATCACATAGATGATATCTGCGTTCATGATGGTGGACAGGCGGTGCGCCACAACGATTGTCGTGCGCCCCTTCTGCAGCCGTTCAAGCGCAATCTGGACGAGGCGTTCGGATGTCGCATCCAGCGCGGATGTGGCTTCGTCCAGCAACAGGATCGGCGCATTGCGCAGCATGGCACGCGCGATAGATATGCGCTGGCGCTGGCCGCCCGACAATTTCACGCCGTTTTCACCGACCCTTGTCGCATAGCCTTCGGGTAGCTCCATAATGAATTCATGCGCGGCGGCCAGCTTCGCGGCCTCTATGACCTGTTCTTCGGTCGCATCGGGGCGGCCATAGGCGATGTTGTCGCGCAGCGTGTCGCTGAAAATCGCGACTTCCTGGCTGACAAGCGCCATGCTGGACCGCAGGCTCTGGAGCGTTACATCGCGGATGTCGCTGCCGCCGATCCTGATCGCGCCGCCTGTTACATCATAGAAACGCGGCAGCAGGTTCAGGATGGTCGATTTACCGGCGCCGGATTCCCCGACAAGCGCGATCGTCTTGCCAGCGGGCGCGACAAAGCTGACATCGTGCAGCGCATCGGTGCCGTCCGCATAGGTGAAGCTGACATTTTCGAACGCGACGGTCGGCGTTTGCGCATCCAATTGATGCGCATCGGCACGGTCGGTGATTTCCGGTTTTTTGTCCATCACGCCGAACAGCCGGTCAAGCGCCGCCAATCCCATCTGCATGATGTTGCTGAGGCGCGCAAGGCGTTTCATGGGCTCGAATGCCATGATGAAGGCGGCGATAAACGAAAACAGCTTGCCCGCGGTGCTTTGCCCCGCCATCACCTGCGTGCCGCCATAAACGATGATGGTCACAATCGCAAGGCCGCTGAGCAGTTCGCCGATGGGCGCCAGAATGGCGGAGATGCGGAACGAACGGTTCATGAATTTATAGATTTTCTCGATCGTGCCATGCACGCGTTCGGTTTCAAAACCTTCCATGCCATACGACTTGATATGGCGCGCGCCCTGAAACGCCTGTCCCAGCATGCTGGTCAGGTCGCCGATGCTGGATTGCGTGTTCATCGCGGCCTTGCGGATTTTCTTGCCCAGCAGCATCACGGTATAGGCGGAGACGGGAAACACGAACAGCGAAATCAGCGCCAGTTTCCAGTCCTGATAAAACATCACGCCGACCAGGAACATGACGGTAAAGGTGTTTTTGCCAAGGCCTGTCAGCGATTCAGTCACCGCCGTGCGGATCAGCGCCACGTCGGAAATGAAGCGAGACATCAGCTGGCCGCTCTGGTTGTTGTGGAAAAACGCGAGGTCGGCGCGGATCAGGTGCGAAAACATGTCGCGCTGCATGTCGCTTACCACGCGCTGGCTCAGCGTGTTCATCAGCACGGTCTGGCCATACACCGCCGCCCCGCGCAGCACAAAAACCAGCAAGACGGAAATGGCGACCGGCCACAGCATGCTTTGGGATTTGTCGGAGAAAACCTTGTCGATGATGGGTTCCATCAGCTTGGCCATCGCGCCGGTCATGGCGGCGGAAATCAGCATCAGGACAAGCGACCAAAAAACCACGCCCAGATGCGGGCGGATGTATTGCCGCGCCATGCGCTTGATCATCGGCATGGATTCTGCGATCGGCTGTTTGGTGACGGGTGTTTGGGAAGGCTTGGACAAGGAGTTTCCGTTATTTGTTAACAGTTTAGAAAACCATGTTATATTACAGTTAAAGGGGAATTTAGCACAATTCCCGACTCTGTAAACAATAAACATAATAATTAAAAACGGGGTTTTCCATGTTCGGAAAAGACAAAAAAGGACCACCGGAACCGCCACCCGCCAGCCACGGGCTTAAAGCAGGCATGGACGATCAGGTTCATATGTCCGCCCCGCCCCGCATCGGGCTTGCGCTGGGTTCCGGGCTTGCGCGCGGTTTTGCGCATCTGGGCGTCGTGCGCGCGCTGAAACGCCACGGCATCGAACCCACGATTATTTCCGGCACATCGATGGGCGCGCTTGTGGGCGGCGCATATCTGGCGAACCGCCTTGATGCGGTCGAGGAATGGGCCTATACGCTCACAAAATTCAAGGTTCTGTCCTATCTCGATTTCCGCGTTAAAAGCTCCGGTCTAATCGGCGGTGAAAAGCTGATGAAGCTGATGCTGGATAATTTCGGCGATGTGCGGGTCGAAGACCTGCCCAGCCCCTTTATCGCGATTACCGCAGACCTTGTCACCGGCCACGAAGTCTGGCTGCGGCGCGGCAAGCTGGTGGATGTGATGCGCGCGTCATTCTCCCTGCCCGGCATCTTTCCGCCCATGTACATGAACAACCGCTGGCTGATCGACGGCGCGCTGGTGAATCCCGTGCCCGTTTCCGCCTGCACCGCCGCCGGCGCGCGCATGACGATCGCCGTCAACGTATCGGGCGACATCATCGGCAAGGCGCGCCGCCCCGGCGATTCAATCCCGACCGTCGCCGGTTTTGACCTTTTGAATTTCGAAGGCCCGCAGCAGCTGGAGGAAGTGAAAAAGACCAGCCTGATCCAGCGCGTTTTCCGCCGCGAGCAAAATTCGCCCAGCATCTTCGGTGTCATGGTATCTGCGCTAAACATCGTGCAGGACCGCCTCGCCCGCTCCCGCCTTGCAGGCGATCCGCCCGACGTGCTGATCGTGCCTCGCATCGGCCATATCGGGTTGATGGAATTTGATCGCGCCGAAGAACTGATCGCCGAAGGCGAAGCCGCCGTCGAGCGCGCCATGCCCGACATCAAGGCCGCCTACGCCGTTCTTTGCACGCAGTATGAAGAAGAGGATGGAGCGCCGGATTATCCGCCGTAATTTCTATGGTTCTTTTGTAATGAAGAAAAGCCTTATTTTAGCATCCTGCGCTATTTCAATTTTATTTGCCTTACCATCCTATGCGCTGGCTCCGCCACCATCAGAATTAATAGAACAGACAACGACTTCAAAATGTATTCGCATCACCAGTAGCTTTCTGGCCAACCAGCCTTCAGGATCGGGAACGGGCAGCAAAGGCCCAGCTATTGAGATTGAAAATAATTGCCTGGAGCAGTTTGATATATCCAATATCGAGACGTCTCCCATAGCCGCAGATTTAAAAGTTGCTGCGCCACCATATGGTGTTTTAATAAAAACGAAAGATAGGAAATATTATTCGGTAGTATACTCACCCACGGGAAATAAATGCACATATCCGATTGACACTTCAAACACTACACAACTTTGCAGTAACCTTATTGTTAGCCCTGAAGAAAGCCTTACAATCCCGATGTATTGGGGATCTTCTTTCGTAATTGATGGAAGTCTCGGCAAAGCTTCTTTTTCGACTGAAGGCGCAATTATAAATCCAAATAATCCGACGCAAGCAATACCAGTCGAGCTCAATAAAGCTAATTCCGGCGATCCAGAAGCTGCTTATAGACTTGCAACCCTTTATTTGAAATATGGCCCGACATATAATGCTCAAGAAGCGATACATTGGCTCGCCATCGCTATCGATAAGGGGAATATTTACGCAAAGACAACACTTGCAGGGATATACTTTGGTGATGTGCCAGCCCATCCGAGCAATCCGTCCGTAGATTACAAGATGGCAGCCCAGTTATACCTCGAAATTAGAAAAGAAAGACTTTCTCGAAAACCTATTCAAGGCCCAGGCCTTCAAACTCCGTATGTGAAAAATTATTTGTCCGATTGTCACCTTGGCTATCTTTTCAATGAAGGTAAAGGAGTACCAAAAGACCCAATAGAGGCCGCAAATCTTTGGGGGATAAAACCTTCAGAATTCACACCGCTACTGCAAGCAGCAGAGCGAGGAGAAGCAGAAGCTCAATTAAAATTGGGAAAAAGATTCAGAGATAACTGCAAAAAAGACGCGCAAAGCGAGTCTCACAAATGGCTTGAAAAAGCAGCGCAGCAAGGCATTACTGATGCGAAATACATGCTCGGCGAAGATTTAAGGAACGATAAAAGCAATCTTGAACGGCAAAGAGCCATTGGCTATCTGCGTGCAGCAGCCAACGAAGGACATCCTTGGGCGCAACAGATATTAGCCAGTCACTTCGACCCAAGTGAGATACTTGGCAACAAAAGAGAGATACTACCGAACCAAACAGAAGCCGAAGCAAATGAAGAAGGATACTTCTGGGCTCTTATCTCGCAAAGGCAAAATGATCCTGAAAGTATGGTGCGTTTATATGTCCCAATCGAACCTTACGAGAAGATATTATCCAAAGAAAAGATAGACTTGATCAAGGCGCGCGCATCCGGATGGCAGCCCAAACCTTCACGAATACCCGCAAACAAACATCATCGAGATTAAATCATTCTTTCATCCGCGCGCGTTCACGTTCGCGCAGGGCGGCTTCGGGGGTTTGCCAGATGAGGCTGTCGAGGACCCAGTTGGGGCGGATGCCGGCATAGCCTTGGGCGAGGTGTTCCATGGTTTTGCGCTTTTGCTCGGGGCTCATGCCCGGCTTGAACGCGCCGGCATGGATGCCGGAGGTGATGAAGGCGGTATCGAGATCGACGCTGACGGCGCCCGCGATATCGTGCTGCATGGAATCGCCGATCACAAGGATGCGCGACGGGATAACGCCGTCGAACAGGCCGAGCGCGTAGCGGAAAATCATTTTATGCGGCTTGCCGATCAGGTGCGCTGCGCCGCCAAGGTCGTGATAGCGTTTGGCGACAGCGCCGGGGCCGACCGCGCGTTCATGGCCATAGACGGTGACCATGTCGGGGTTGGCGCAGATGGCGGGGAGACGCTTGACGACAGCACGCTTGAAAATGGGGTCGAGGTCTTCGACCTTCATCTTGGGCGAGTCAAAGCTGGTAATGAGGATGAACTGCGCGTCTTCGATATCATTCACAACCTCGATATCGAGCCCCTGCAACAGCGCGCGGTCATTGTCGCGCGTAATCAGGTAGCATTTGTTGCCCAGATTTTTGAACGGGGCTTCTTCCTGCTTTTTCAATCCCTGCCATGTCACTTCACCGGCCGAGACGACATCCTGATACAGCGTCGATTTGATGCCGAATTTCTTCAGGCGCTCGACGTTATCTTCGGAGCGCTTGGACGAGTTGGAAAGAATGACGACCTGCTTCTTGCGCTGCTTCAGGTGGTTAAGCGTATCAACCACGCCGTCATAGGTCTGCAAACCGTTATGGAGCACGCCCCACTGGTCCATGATGAAGCCGTCATAGCTATCCATCAATTCGTACAGGCCCTGGCAGAACATCATCGAAGACATAGGTATTACTCTCCTTGGCGCAGCTTTTCAAAACAGGATTTAAGCTTTTGAATTTCTGCGAGTTTATCAGTCTCAGTATAAGGAATTTCATCGGTCTGTATAGCCCATACGGGCTTGGGCCATGCGGCATCGGTCTTGTAGCGGGCAAAGATATGGATGTGCAGCTGCGGCACCATGTTGCCAAGCGCGGCCGTATTGATTTTGTCGGGCGTATATAATGTTTGCAGCGCCTGTTGCGCCATGCCCATTTCGCGGATCAGCTGAATCTGGTCGGCGGCAGCCAGCTCGTGCATTTCCCGAATCCCGTCACGGCGCGGCACCAGATAAAGCCACGGCCATGTGCGGTCGCTTTTCAGCGAAACACGGCACAACGGCCAGTCTTCGATGAAATGCGAGCTGTCTTCGAGGCGTTTATCGAGCGTAAAGGTCAATCACTTCTCCTGCCGGGTTTTCCCCAGTTTATCTAATTAATATGGCTGCAAAAAAGACAAAAAATGGTTAATATCCGCTTGTTCGTGTAATAGAGGTGGCTTTATTGAAAACATTCATTGCTTTGGGCGCGGCAGCTGCCCTTTTCCTTACAACCCTGTCAGTTTCGGCAGATGCCGCCGATCCCTTCGCCGGCGATAAAAACTCGTATTCCGCGCAACTGGACCAGTATGTGAAGGACAACCGCAGCGTCACCACCATCTCCGACCGTATCAACGCGGAAATCGGGCGCGATCCGCGCCAGTTGCCGCTGGCGAATGATTGGGCGAAGAAAAAAGCGATCGGCGCAACCGATCCGTCGCAGGTCAATGGCCTCTACTTCATGATCTATTCCGACCTCACGCGGCGTTCGGCCAAGCTGCTGCCGAAAACCGGCCCGAACTACGCGCCGCTGTCGCACGAGGCGCTGCAGGCATTGCTGATTTTCGAAGCAATCACCGCCGCCGATTTCGCGCGCTGCAAATCCGCAGCCGATGCAACCGTGCTGCCCTGGATCGTCGAACCGCGCCGCAAGATGCTCGACTATGTCTATACGCTGCTTACGCCGCAGGAAGCCGAAGCGATCTGGGACAACGCGCTGAGCATGGAAGCAGCCACCGGCGCGCGCAAGCCCAATACCGAAGTTTGCGCAAATACGCTGGCTGTCGAAATGTTCTATGGCGACAAGCCGCAGGAAAAAGTTCCCGCCGCGTTTATTCCCACCCCCGAGTGGGAAACCAAGCGCGCCGCGCTGCGCCAGCAAATCAAGGCCGAATGGCAGGCGCATTACAATACGCTGGCAGCACCGCAATAATGCAGGCCGCCGCGCGCAAATCTGCCTACGCGCCGCAATACGACTTCATCCCCGAAGCCGGGCAGCCGCGACAGATTGCCGACGGCATTTTGTGGAACCGCCTGCCCCTGCCCTTTGACCTCAACCACATCAACATGTGGCTTATCGAAGGCGCAAACGGTTTCAGCATCGTCGATGCAGGATTTAACAACGAACATTCCACACAATCGTGGGATGATATTTTCGCGAATGTTTTTGCGAAAAAACCTGTCGAAAAAATCTTCATCACGCATTTCCATCCCGACCATCTGGGGCTGGGCGGCTGGCTGGCGGCGCGCACCGGCGTGACGCTGCAAATGACCGCGCCCGAATACGGCATGGCGCAATGGCTGACCGACGAAGCCAAAGCCGGCGAATTGGAAACGCTCTACCGCGCCTATTACATCGAAGCCGGCATAGATGGAGATGCGCTTGAAAGCCTGATGAACCGCCGTTTTGGTTACAAGAAAATCGTATCGCCGATACCGTCGGATTATATCGAGGTAAAACCGGGCGAAAGCGTACGCCTTGGCGACCGCGACTGGAAAATCGTGGACGGTTACGGCCACAGCCCGCAACATGCCAGCCTGTATTGCGAAGCCGATAAAATTTTCATCGCGGGCGACATGATCCTGCCAGATATCAGCCCGAATATCAGCCTGTTCCCCGACAGTTTCCAGTCGCGCAATCCTGTCGCCGCGTATCTTGAAACGCTCGACCGTATACGCGATACCGTGCCGGATGATGTGCTGGTGCTGCCCTCCCACGGCGCACCCTTCCGTGGACTGCACAAGCGCGCGGGCGAATTGATCGTGCATCACGAACGCCGCCTTGAAAAACTCCGCGATGTCCTGAAATCCGGCGGCCCCATGACCGCCATCGATGCCGCACGCGGATTATTCTCCCACCGCTCCATCGACCGTGCGCATGATATGTTTTTTGCGCTTGGAGAGACGTTGGCGCATTTGGTTTATGAGGTTGAAAAGCAACGTGTTTTTTCTACTCAAGGTAGTATTAGGCTTTATAAAATCATTTAAAACAACCGATTAAATATTTTGTTCTTGATATATTCCCGATAAGACCATATAGAGAATTATACAAGAACAATATATAATGAGGTTCCTATGGGTAAATTTAAAATCAAAATGAAACTTCAAGGATTAGAGCTAGAGATTGAAGGGTCACGCGAAGATGTTCCTTTGATCAGTGAGAATCTTGGTCGTCAGATGGCGGGTCTTTTACAACCAGCTGGAGCTATCGTGGAAGGTGAAGTATCTTCCAAGCAAATTGACCTTTTTCCCCAGACTACTGACACAGTAATTACCAAAAGATCGCGCCGCAGGAAAACTGGTACAAGCACAGTTGGAACTTCACCTTCTGAGGGTGTTGCGACTGGCGCAATTGACTGGCGTCATGATCCGTCAAAATTTGGTGTCCCTAGTCAAACTTGGAATACTTCAGATAAGTCAGTTTGGCTACTCTATGTCATTGCCGAAGCGGCAGAACAGAAAGAACTGTCTGCGGGACGCATAGCGAAAACCTTTGAAAAGCATTTCCGACAAGCTGGAGTGCTTAAGCCTTCAAACGTATCCCGAGATTTGGGGAAACTCAAACTCGCAACTCCCGCTTTGACTGGCGAAGATACAACTAAAGACCCTAGTCTTTGGTATCTCACGGATGCAGGCCGTAAACACGCACAGCAGCTTATTGCGAAAAGTATCTCTGAAGTGGCTTAATTATTGTGGCACTTATCGAAAGAGCAAAATTATTAGCTGAACTAAGCCCGCCTTTAGATCACTTATTAGTCACCCAACTTCTGGATGAATTTATTTCAGCAGAACGCAGGTTTATACAACGTGACTGGGAACCAGCTGAATTGGATGGCGGACAATTTTGTGAAATTGCCGCGCGTATTTTCTATCATGCAGATTCAAATAATCTTAACCATTCAAAGTCTTTTGATGACTGCACAAAATATATCGAAAATGACCAAGTCAGCCACAATCTAGTTCCACGTCATACAGCTTTGCATTTGATACGTGTATTAAAAACTATATACAAATTTAGAAGCCAAAGAGGCGCGGTACATATATCGCCCACATATCAACCCAACCACATGGATTCTAAATTTATTATTGAATGCGTTAGATGGGTAATGAATGAAACCTTACGCGTGTTTTGGAGCGGGGACAGAGAAGAAGTAGCAAAGGCAATTCGAGAACTACTTCAATTTGATGTTCCATGTGTTGGGGTGTATGAAAATGTTATCCTTGTTCAAAGAACGGACCTAACACCCGAAGAAGAAATACTTGTTCTTCTTCATTATGCCGGAGAGCGCGGATACAACCGTAATGAAATTGGAAAAATAGCTCAATGTGCGGCATCAAGCATTACAAGATCTTTGCAAAGACTCTGTTCACCGGAATACCGTCAAGTCGTATTATTACCAAGCGAGAGATATAGATTAACAGATCTAGGATCTAAAAGGATTAGAGAACAACTATCAAATAAACTCCTTATTCAATAAGTTTCTTCAAGAGAAATCATAGCGGATATTTTATATCCAACACTTCCAGCATCTCTTTCCCGCCCACCGTCTTCACCTCTACGCTATCCCCCACGCGTAACTTCATGAGTGCGCGCGCGACGGGAGACAGCCAGCTGATTTTTCCCTCGGACGGGTTCGCTTCATCGATGCCGACAATTTTAACCGTTAGTTCGGTATCGTCTTCCTTCACATAGGTCACGGTCGCGCCGAAGAAAACGCGGTCCAATCCCTGTTGTTTCTTTGGGTCAACGACTTCGGCGTTTTCCAGCCGCTTGGTCAGGTAGCGCAACCGGCGGTCGATCTCGCGCAGGCGTTTTTTGCCGTAGATGTAATCGCCGTTTTCGGAACGGTCGCCATTGCCGGCGGCCCAGCCCACGATCTCTGTCATCTTGGGGCGTTCGACGCGCAGCAGGTGATGCAGCTCGTCCTGCAGCACCTTGAATCCGGCGGGAGTCATGTAATTTTTCGTGCTTGGCGGCAGCACATCGGCTTCCTCCAGCTCGTCATCTTCCTGCTCTGCATTTTCGGTCGTAAAAGCCTTGCTCACGCGGCAACTCCTTGATGCTTATTTATCTAGTGTTTTCAGGTACAAGCGCAAGGCTTATCCGGCCATCCCCGCGCAAGATTATTGCGCCAAAACACCCGTTGACAGAAATGTTCTGACAAATTAAACTTTCTCAGGTTTCAATAATAGATTTGTCAAATGCGAGGAACAGCGCAATGCATATGCACTTCCATGCCCGCCGGGATTCCCTTTTCGACCCGCACCGCAACCCGCTGTACCGCGCCGATTACCGCCCCACGGAATACAAAATTCCGAAGATGAAACTGCATTTCGACCTTGGCGAAGAAAAGACTGTCGTTACCAGCCGCCTTGAAATCAACCGCAACCCCGACCTGCCCAATGCCGGCGGCGCGCTGGTGCTGGATGGCGAGGAACTGAAACTCACTTCCCTGAAAATCACCGTAAACGGCGTGACGCGCGATATGGACCGCAGCGAATATCAGGTGACCGATAAAAACCTGATCATCAAAAATCCGCCCGCCCAGCCCTTCGCGCTCGATATCGTGACCGAGATCAATCCCAAGGAAAACACCGAATTGTCCGGCCTGTATATGGCGGGCCCGATCCTTGTGTCACAGAACGAAAGCCGTGGTTTCCGCCGCATCACTTACTCGATGGACCGCCCGGATAACCTGTCCGTTTATGATGTGACGCTGGTGGCCGACAAGGCGCAATTCCCCGTGCTGCTGTCAAACGGCAACGGCGATTTCACCAAGACGCAAGACCTTGGCGATGGCCGACACAGCATCCAATGGACCGATCCCTGGCCGAAGCCCAGCTATCTGTTCGCCGTGGTCGCGGGCGACCTGAAAGTATTGTCCGACACCTTCACCACCATGAACGGCCGCGAAATCGCGCTGCGCATCGCGGTGCAACCGGGTTACGAAGATAAAATCGACTGGGCAATGGAATCCATCAAGGCTGCGATGGCGTGGGATGAAAAACGCTATGGCCGCGAATACGACCTCGACGTGTTCCACGTTGTCGCCGTCGATAAATTCAACGCGGGCGCGATGGAGAACAAGAGCCTGAACGTGTTCAACGTCTCGACCCTTGTCGGCAACGCCGATACATCGACCGACAGCGAGCTGATTTACATCGAAGAGGTGATCGGCCACGAATATTTCCACAACTATTCCGGCGACCGCGTCACGCTGCGCGACTGGTTCGAGCTGACGGTGAAGGAATCCCTCACCACGCTGCGCGAATTCCAGTTCATCGAGGACATGCATTCGAAAGGCATCAAGCGCATCGAAGACGCGACCAACCTGAAATCCGGCCAGTTCGTCGAAGATGCGGGCCCCACGTCGCACCCCGTGCGCCCCGATTATGTCGAAAAATTCGATAACATTTACAGCAGCACCATTTACGAAAAAGGCGCACATGTGATCGGCATGCTGCCCACGATGTTGGGCGAACAAAAATGGCGCGCGTCGATGGATGAATATTTCGACCGCATGGACGGCACGGCCGCCACCGCCGACAATTTCCTTGATATCATCGAAGAAATTTCGGGCAAGGACCTGACGCAGTTCCGCAAATGGTACAGCCAGTCCGGCACGCCGCAGGTCAGCTATGACGGCAAATACGATGCCGCCACGCAGACATATACCCTGACGCTGAACCAGATGACACCGCCGACCGCGGATCAGGCGACCAAGGAAAACCTGCATATCCCCGTCGCCATCGGCCTGATCGGCCAGAGCGGCAAGGATATCGCGCTGACGCTGAAGGGCGAAACGACCCCCGGCCCCACCACGCGCGTGCTTGAACTGACCGAAGCTTCGCAAACCTTCACCTTCACCGGCGTTACCGGCCCCGTCGTGCCGTCGATCCTGCGCGAATTTTCGGCACCCGTGAAAGTCACCACCGTGCCGACACAGGATGAACTTGTTTTCCGCATGGCGCATGACAGCGACCCGTACAATAAATACGAAGCGACCGAGCGCCTGATGATCAAGACGCTCAAAAACCTCATCAAGGACGCACAGGACGACCTGCCGTTACACGTGCCCGCCGATTTCATCGCAGCCTATGGCAACAACCTTGCCAATGCCATGGATGGCGACAAGAACTTCAACGCGCTGACACTGCAACTGCCGCCGTCCTCGCTTGTGACGCAGGATCTGAAAGTGATCGACCCCGACGATGTGCGCGAAGCGACCGTTTTCCTGAAAAAGACGCTGGCGCAGCATTTCGAGCAGGAATTCCGTGACCTTTACAAGGCAACCATGCCTCCCGCAGGCGAAAAATACGACCTGTCGCAGGAACAGGTCGGCCGCCGCGACATCCACAACCTCAGCCTGTCATTCCTGGGCGCGCTGAAGACACCGGAATTCGCAGCTGCTGCCTATGACCAGTTCACGAACGCGACCAACATGACAGAGCGTTATTCGGCGCTGGCCACCCTGTCGCGCATCCCGCCGTCAGGCGCTGCCGATACGCGCCAGATTGCGCTGGATGCGTTCTATGACCGTTATAAGGACAACCCGAACGTGGTTGAAAAATGGCTGTCGCTCAACGCCTCCATTTCCGACGGCGACCCGATACAGCGCGTCAAAGACCTGATGAAACACCCGAGCTATGACCAAACCAACCCGAACCTTGTCCATGCCTTGATGGGCGGGTTTATCAGCGGCAACAGCTCGCTGTTCCATGACAAAAACGGCGAAGGATACAAATTCCTGGCCGATACGGTCATTCATATGAACGGCGTGAATGCCAGCACGGCGACCGGCCTTGCCAAGCGTTTCACGCAGTTCAAGCGCTATGACCGCGAGCGTCAGGACCTGATGGTTCGCGAAATGAAGCGCATCATGGAAACGCCCGACCTCGATGCCGGCATCAAGGAAGTGCTTGGCAAGGCGCTCGACACCGTCGAAAAGAAAAATCCGACCAACGACAACGCCGCCAAATTCGGCGGAGCAGCGAAAAAGGCAAGCTGATTAACGGTGGTTGGTGGCGAGATCGATTTCCATCCCGTCATAGGCGGGGCGGATATGCGGCGGCAATTCGTCGCACAGCGTCTTGTAATCCATATGCGTCGTCAGCACGGTCAAATACGTCATTTTCGGCTTCAGCCGTTCGACCCATTTAAAAACGCGCTTCAGGTTGGCGTGGGTTGATACGCTTTCCTTGTGATAAGCGCCCGCATCGACAATCCATGTCTCGACACCCTTCAGCGCGTCGAGCGATTTTTCGTTGAAATCCGCAACATCGACGCTATAGGCAAAGTCGCCGAAACGGAAGCCGAGGGAGAGCATGGTCGTATGATCCTGCTCGAAGCTTTCAACGTCGATATCGCCGATCGTGAAGCGGTCATAGTTTTCGATGACTTTTTTTGAAAGAAACTGCGTATAAATACCGCCGAACTTCGGCTCGTACAGATACGGCCAGCGGCGGTGGATTTCATCATGCGTTTCGACGTTGGTGTAAAGGTCGAGCAGCTTGGCGCTGTGATAGGCGATCGGGCGCAAATCGTCGATGCCGTTCACATGGTCGTTATGCCCGTGGCTGATCAAAACGCCGTCCAGATGCTTGACGTTATAGGCAGTCAGCTGCTGGCGCAGGTCATAGCTCGTATCGACAAGCAGCGTGGTTTTGGCAGATTGCACCAGCAGCGAAGCGCGGGTGCGGTGGTTTTTGTCGTTCGCGGGATCGCATGTGCCCCAGAAACCGCCGGCCGCGGGCACACCCAGCGACCCGCCGCAGCCAAGTACCGTCATCTTCATTGCGTTTTCGCCTTATTGAAGAGTTTAAAGAAATTTTCCGTCGTATGCGCCGCCACCTGCTCCATCGTCAGACCTTTCAACTGCGCCACCATCTGCGCAGTATGAACGACAAATGAAGGCTCGTTCCGCTTGCCGCGATGGGGCATGGGCGCAAGATAAGGGCTGTCGGTTTCGACAAGAATGCGGTCCATCGGCACCAGCTTCACGATTTCGCGCAACTCGTCCGATTTCTTGAAAGTGATGATGCCGGAAAAGGAAATGTAAAAGCCCAGATCCAGCGATTTTTCCGCCAGCCACGGCGTGCCGCTGAAGCAGTGCATCACGCCGCGCGCCTTGCGCTGGCCGGCATCGGTCATGATGCGGATGGTGTCTTCGTCGGCATCGCGGGTATGGATGATGAGCGGCAGGCCGGTTTCAAGCGCGGCCTCGATATGCGTGGCGAATACGCCTTGCTGTTCTTCCTTGGGCGAATGTTCGTAGTAATAATCGAGGCCGGTTTCGCCAATACCCACAACCTTGGGATTGCGGGTCAGCGCAACGATTTCTTCGCGCTTGATATTGATTTCGCCCGCATCGGCGGCATGGTGCGGATGCGTGCCGACCGTGCAGTTGATGACCGGCGACGATTCTGCGACCGCAAGGATCTGCGGAAATTTGGTAATTTCCGTGCAGATGGTCAGGAAATGCCCAACCCCCGCCGATTTGGCGCGGCTGACGATTTCCGCGACACCTTCTTCGGCGAAGTCGGGGTAATCCAGATGACAATGGCTATCGACCAGCATTACGCCGTTTTCTCCTCGACCGGCGGTTCATAGCGCGGGAACACGCCCTGCGGCGCGGGCAGCGCCGTGCCAGGCTGCAGCGCATGGGTCGAACCGATAAAGGTGAAGTCACGCGCATTCGCGGGCGCCGCCACCTGATCGAGTATCTTGTTCGCAGCCTCCGGCGTGAAGGGCTGCAGGATGATACCAAGGTTGCGGATTACTTCTGCCAGCACATACAGTACCGTCTGCATACGCTCGATATTCGTTTTCTTCAGCGTCCAGGGGGCCTGCGCGTCGATATACAGGTTCGCGGCATTCGCGACCTGCACGACTTCCTCAAGCGCCTTGGAAAACTGCATTTTCTCGAACTCGCCGCGCACGGCGATCAGCATCGCCTGCCCTGCCTTGTCGAGCAGCTGGTGATCGACGTCTTCGAGAATGCCGGGTTTCGGCACCACGCCGCCGCAGTTTTTGGCGATCTGGCTGAGCGTGCGCTGCGCAAGGTTGCCCATGTTGTTCGCCAGCTCCGCATTGATGCGGTTGCCGAGCAGTTCATACGAAATATCGCCGTCCTGCCCGAAATTCACTTCGCGCATCAGCGCATAGCGCGCCTGTTCAACGCCGAAGCGTTCGATCAGGCTGGCCGGAGAAATGACGTTGCCGAGCGATTTCGACATTTTCTCGCCTTTGGTCATCAGGAAGCCATGGCCGAAAACGCGTTTCGGAATGGGCAGTCCTGCCGACATCAGGAAAGCAGGCCAATAGACGGTGTGGAAACGCACGATATCCTTGCCGATCAGATGCACATCGGCGGGCCAGTATTTCTTGAACTGGCCGTCTTTGTCGTCAGGGTAGCCGATCGCGCTGATATAGTTGGTCAACGCATCGACCCAGACATACATGATATGGTCTTTTGCATTCGGCACCTTCACGCCCCAATCGAAACTTGTGCGGGAGATTGAAAGGTCTTTGAGGCCTTGTTTGACGAAGCTGACGACTTCGTTGCGGCGGAAAGACGGCTGGATGAATTCAGGATGCGCTTCGTAGTAATCGAGCAGTTTCTGGGTATAGTCGGACAGCTTGAAGAAATAGCTTTCTTCTTCCACCCAGTGCACCTCGGTACCGGTCGTCTTGTTGACCTTTTTGCCGTCGGGGCGGGTTTCCAGCTCGTCTTCGCCATAGAAAGCTTCGTCGCGTTCCGAATACCAGCCGGCATATTTGTTCAGGTAGATATCGCCCGCTTCCTGCATCTTGCCCCAGATCGCCTGGCAGCTTTCCTTGTGGAAGTCGGCGGTGGTACGAATGAACTGATCCTGCGAGATGTTCAAATCTTTGCACATCTGTACGAACAGCGACGCGATTTCGTCGGTGAATTCCTGCGGCTGCTTGCCCTTGGCAATCGCCGTCTTTTGCACCTTCTGGCCGTGTTCGTCCGTGCCGGTCAGGAAATAAACATCGAAGCCGTCAAGGCGTTTGAAGCGCGCCATCACATCCGCGCCGATCGCTTCGTAGGCATGACCCAGATGGGGCGGGCCATTGACATACGAAATGGCGGTGGTGATGTAGAAATGCGGTTTGCTCATGTTGTCCTCTATACGGCCAATGCCGGGTAGCTGGGGTTTTGCATCATCAGGAACGCGCCGATCAGCGCCTGACGTTTATCTAGGTTCGACCACTCCGCCTGCCGGAACATCTGCGACATTTTTTCCCATGTCAGCAGGAAATGGCGCGGCGGGAACTGGTCGAGAAGTCTTTGCAGGATCATGCCGTCGCCCGGCATAATGTCGGTCACGCGCTGCCCGCGTGCCTCCACCTGCGCAAGTCGCTGGCACCAGCCGGTCAGGATCGCGCGGCAGGTTTCGTATTTCTGCTCCTCGCGCGACAGTTTTTCGGCGTTGTTATGCAGCGCGACGATATCAAGAGCGGGAATGGTGGAAACGGTTTTCAGCAATTCGCCATACAGCGCCATGCCGCCATCGGCATAAAATTGCAACGCCTGACCGATTGAACCTTCCGCATAACGGCTGATGGCATCTTTTTCGCCGTCGCCGATAGTCGGGATAAATTTTTCAAGCAGCTTCGCCAGCGTCGCAGGCGACAACGGATCCATGTTCACCATGCGGCAGCGGGAACGGATGGTCGGCAGAAACGCACCGGGCTGCGAAGTGGTCAGGACCAGCAGCGTTTTCGACGGCGGTTCTTCCAAAACCTTCAGCAGCGCGTTCTGCCCGGTCGCATTCAGGTATTCGGCGCTATCGACAATCGCCACGCGCCAGCCGCCTTCGGCTGCCTTGCTATGCAGTTTATGCTTGATGTCGCGCACGGCATCGACGGCGATGTCCTGCTTCAGCTTGCCCTTTTTCTCGTCGAGTTCGCGCTCCACCACCACAAGGTCGGCATGGCCGCCGGAAACGACGCGGCGGAACACCGGGTCCTCGGCAGCAACATGCAGGGTCGAAGGTTTTTCCGGTTCGCCGAACAAACCCGCTTCCTGCTCGCCGCCCTGCTTGAACAGGAAACGCGCAAGGCGATAGGCCAGCGTCGCCTTGCCGATGCCGGCAGGGCCGGACAGGATCAGCGCGTGGGGCATACGGCCCGCGTTAAAATCGGCCAGCAGCGCGGCCTCGACCGCTTCATGCCCCAGAAGATCGGGGTTGGATTTAGGTGACAGCTCGACAGGTTCGGGCGGCGCGGCTGCATCTACTTCAGCCTCGGCTTCGTCGAACTTTTCGACTTCTTCATCGTCGCCGAACAGGCTAGCCAAGCTTCACCTCGCGCAAGCTAACGCCGAAGCGGGTTTCGATGTTTTTCAAAATCTGGCCATGTATCGTGGCGATATCCTGCGCCGCGTCGATAATGACGCAGCGGTCGGGGAACCGCTTGGCGATCTCCAGAAAGCCTTGGCGCAGCCGGTTGTGGAATGGCACGCCCATGCGCTCGTAGCGGTCTTCGGTGCTTTCGTTTTTGTCGGCAGTGACTGCCAGCTGTTTCAACGAACGGCTGAGCCCCTTTTCGGCGTCGATGTCGAACATAAAGGTCAGGTCGGGCTGGAAATCGCCCGCGATCATCGCATAGATACGGTCGATAAGCCCTTGGTCGAGCCCCATGCCATAACCTTGGAATGCACGGGTTGAATCAACGAAGCGGTCGGAAACGACCCACTTCCCCTGCTCCATCGACGGCCAGATTTTATTGACCAGATGTTCGCGGCGCGCTGACATCATCAGCATCGCTTCGGTTAGCGGATCGAAATTGCCCGCATCACGCTGGATCAGCAGGTTGCGGATACGCTCCGCTTGGTCCGTGCCGCCCGGTTCGCGCGTCATCACGGCATTCAATCCCGCAGCGGTAAGCGCAGCGCCCAGCATCTTCACTTGCGTGCTTTTGCCCGTGCCTTCGCCGCCTTCCAGCGTGATGAAAACGCCCTTGGTCATGGTCAGAAAGAACCCGTCAGCAGGTAATTCAGGCGGTCTTTGACGCGGCCGAACACGCCCTTGCGCGGGCTGTCTGCGCCTGCCACCAGCTTGATATCCACAGGTTTCTGATCGGGGACTTCGATACGCAGCGTTCCTGCTTCTTCACCCGCCCTGACAGGCGCGATCATGGGCTGTTTGAACTTCACGCTCAGTTTTAGCTCGGCGCGTTTTGCGCGCGGCATCACGACATTGACATCATCGGCTGCAATCAGGGGCACGGTGCGTTCCTGTCCCAACCAGACCTGCGCGTCTTCGATGTGCTGCCCTTTTGAAACGATTTTCTTCGATTCAAAGTTGCGGAACGCCCATTCCATCAGCTTGATGCCTTCTTCTTCGCGGTCTTTTTTGCTGGCAAGGCCGTTCAGGACAAGGATCACGCGGCGGCCGTCGCGCTTGGCGGAGCCCACAAGCCCATAGCCTGCGATTTCGGTATGGCCGGTTTTCAGGCCGTCTGCGCCCGACACGCGGCCCAGCAGCGGGTCGCGGTTTTGCTGCTTGATTTTGTTATAGGTGAATTCTTTTTCCGCGAAATACGGGTAGTACGCAGGAAAATCGTTGATGATCCGATAGGCCAAAATCGCAAGGTCGCGCGGCGTGGAATAATGGTCAGGATCCGGCAGACCGGTCGCGTTCATGAAATGGCTGTCCTTCAGGCCAATCTCCTTGGCGCGCACGTTCATCGCGTCGACGAACGCCTCTTCCGTGCCCGCAACGCCTTCGGCCAGGGCGACAGACGCATCATTGCCGGACTGCACGATCACGCCGCGCACCAGGTCTTCGACCTTGACCTTTGTGCCGACCTGAATATACATGCGCGAACCTTCGTCCATGCTGTTTTTCCATGCACGTTCTGAAACAAGCAATTCATCGGACAGCTTCATCTGGCCGTTCTTCAGCGCCTCGAACACCATGTACATGGTCATGAGCTTGCTCATGGAGGATGTGGGCATACGGTCTCCCGCACGCTTGTCGAGCAGCACGACGCCCGTATTCGCATCAACGATAATCGCTTCCTTTGCAATGGTCTCGATCGGCTGCGGCGGCGCGGCAGGAGCTGCGGCAGCAGGCTCGGTCACGGTGGCCGTGACATCCAGCAGAGGCTGCGCATGCGCGCTGACTGCAAGGAAGATTGAGAACAGCAGGCAAATCGCCGGAATTTTTTTCATTATTACCCTCGTTTTTTCTTATTTCTTGACGACGCGCGCACCGGTTGAACCGAGCGCAATCACGCGTTCCAGCACTTCATCCGCTTTTTGCACGGACGCGATCGGTCCGAGCTTGACGCGGTAAAGCGTCTTGCCGCGTACATTAATAGGATCAATCTGTACGGGCGCAATCCCGCTCAGGTCTCGCTGCAGCTTTTCCGCGTTTGCGCGCACGGCGAAAGCGCCCGCCTGCACGAACAGGCCCGTCGGGGCGACGGGTTCTTGCTCCACGACTGGCGCTGGCATAAACCGCCCTTGCTCGATGCGTCCGCTCGCCATGCCACCCGGCATTTCGCCCATTTCATCGTCACGCAGCGTTGAACCGCTATTATTGACGGGGCGCGACGGCGCTACATAGGCGGGCGTACTGGTGTAATTCTGGCGCGCGGGCGGCGCGGAAGCTGGCGCTGCCAGTTCCTCCACCGTGATGGTCGGCGTCTGGAGGCTTTCCGGCAGGCTGGTGTCATTCGATGCGACGCGGATCGGGCGCATATCGGACATGTTTCCCGCATCCGAACGGGCCGCAACTTGCGTTGCGACAGGCCGCGCATTTTCCATGCGCTCCAGGTCAGCCATGGTCAGGCGCGAGGTATCCATGCCGCGCTTGGCCGCTTCGGACATCTGTTTGCTTTCGCGCGTCAGCACTTCGAGACGCACGCGCGCCGTGCCCTTGCCAATGAATCCAAGCAATTCCGCCGCGCGTTTCGATACGTCGATAATGCGGCCATGGGCGAAGGGGCCGCGGTCGTTGATGCGCACAACGACCGAACGGCCGTTTTCAAGGTTGGTGACACGCACCAGCGAAGGCATCTGCAAGGTGCGGTGCGCGGCTGTCAACTCATGCTGGTCGTAGCGCTCGCCGTTGGCCGTGCGCTTGCCGTGGAAATCGGGGCCGTACCATGACGCGATGCCGGTTTCAGTCATACGAAAATCTTCGGTCGGATAATACCAGACTGAACCGACGCGGTAAGGCTTGCCGATTTTGTAAGTACCCGCATTTTCTTCCTGGCCGGGCCAATTGACCTTTTTTGCCCAATGCGACATCAACTGGCTTTCTGCGCAACCTGTCAGCAACAGGATACCGAAAACAGGCAGTGCGAATTTGAAAAAACGATGCAGCGCGTTCATGAATTTGCAGCCTTCCGAATGCAGTTTTAAGTCTCTGGAGAATAGCCAATTCGGACACCAATGGCTAGGTTTTATGCCTATTTCACGCGATCTGCCAAGGTGCTGACGGCCGAAGCGAAATAGGAGGATTTATTCCATTTGAGCAGCGTCCGATAATTTTCATATACCAGAAAAGCTGTTGTCCCCTCGCCGTTGGGCTGGACGACCGAAGCCATATATTCGCCCTCGAACGGCACAGGTTTGCCGTTTTCAAGGCGGATGCCCTTGTCATGCCATTGCTGGATGGTTTGTGTGTTATTCACGCCCAGCAGCGACCGGTCAATGCTGTGCGGCACGGTCACCCTGCGCCCCCAGACCGCGCCCTTTTTCCAGCCGCTTTGCGACAGGTAATTCGCGGCCGAAGCAAAGACATCGGCCTCCGTCGTCCAGATGTCGCGTTTGCCGTCCTTGTTGAAATCGACGGCGAATTTCAGGAAGCTGGAGGGCATAAACTGGCTCTGCCCCATCGCGCCTGCCCATGAGCCCTTCATTTTCGAATGGCTGATATGTTCCGCGTCCAGAATATGCAGCGCCTTGAACAGCTCGCCCCGGAAATAATCGCTGCGGCGGCCGTCATAGGCCAACGTCGCCAGCGCGTTCACGACATCGAAACCGCCGGTATTCGTGCCATAGCTTGTTTCAATCCCCCACAGGGCGACGATGAATTGCTTATCGACCCCATAGGTTTCCTCGACCCTTTGCAGGGTCTTGCGGAAATAGGCCATCTTTGCGCGGCCTTTTTGCACGCGGTCGGGGTTCACGGCCTTGGCCAGGTATGCGTCAATCGTCACCGTGCCTTCCGGCTGCTTGCGATCAAGCTCCAGGATGCGCGGGATCGGCTGCAGCGTATCGGGCAGTGCGCGGGCGATGGTATCCGCCGATATCTTTTGGGCGGCGGCCTCCACGCGCAATTCCTTGAGCCATGATTTAAAATCCTGCGTCGCAGCGGACGCAGGCAAAGACGAGAAGCCGATGGTAAAAGCAGCCAGCGCCGCGCAAATCATGAATCGCAATGAAATTCCCCTTTTCGTGTTTATTTTAAAGAAGTTAGGCGTTCAAAGTCAAACATCAATAAACGCGGAAGTTGCCAGCACCCTGCAGCTATAGTAGAAGAAAACGGATGGATGGGTGGCCGAGTGGTTTATGGCTCTAGTCTTGAAAACTAGCGTGGGCGAAAGTTCACCGTGAGTTCGAATCTCACCCCATCCGCCATTCAGTCATGGGTTTGCCCCATGCTGAGAGACACCGCGCACAAATGCGCACGTGTGGCGCACATTCTCGAAGCCTCTCTTTTTGCCCCCCCCTTGAGAATCCCCAATTCTGCGAGAAAAGCCACGCATTCTCATTGAGGTTGTTTTCGAGTGTGGCAAATTTCAAAGGATTGCCGTAGAGGCCAGAGCAACAGTATTATACTGCGTTGTGCTTTTATTATCCTTTCATGAACACTTTTGTTTACTCATATGATCAACACTCAAGGCCTTTCACAACAAGAAGCTTCTACCCGGTTAAATACCGATGGCCCGAACGAGCTGCCGCGCGAAGGCCACCGGACGCCATGGAAGATTATCCGGAGCGTTATCAGCGAACCGATGTTTGCCCTGCTTTTGGCCGCAGGCTCCATCTATCTGGTTTTAGGCGACATACAGGAGTCGCTTGTACTTGTCGGATTTGTGACGCTTTCCGTTGGCATTACCGTTATACAGGAATTCCGCAGCGAGCGTGTACTCGACGCCTTACGCGATATGACCAGCCCCCGCGCCCTAGTGATACGTGACGGACAGCCAAAGCGCATTGCCGGTCGTGATGTCGTACGCGGAGATCTGCTCATCGTGAATGAAGGCGACCGCGTTCCGGCGGATGCTTTCGTAATCTCAGGCGATGCCTTGCAGGCGGATGAATCTCTATTGACCGGAGAATCTTTGGCCGTACGCAAGCATCCTGCGCAGGAGCTCCCAGATATTTTTCCTGCGCCAGGCGGCGAGGATTTACCCTACATTTACGCAGGAACACTGATTGTACGCGGCGGTGGGCGCGCTATCGTCTGCGCCACAGGCCTGCACAGCGAAATTGGGAAAATAGGCCAGGCGCTTGCATCGATTGAAATGGAACAGCCACGCCTCAGAATGCAGACGGGACGCATTGTGCGCTTGTTTGCCATAGGCGCTCTTTTATTCAGTGCTGGCTTGGCCTTGCTCAATGGATTCCTGCATGGCAACTGGTTATCAGCCATTCTGGCTGGGATTGCACTGGGCATGTCGCTTCTGCCCGAAGAGTTTCCGCTAGTGCTAACGGTATTTATGGTCATGGGCGCATGGCGCATATCGAAAGCAAGAGTTTTGACGCGCAAAGCCGCCGCCATAGAAACCTTGGGCTCGGCCACCGTGCTTTGTACAGACAAAACAGGGACACTCACGCAAAACAGGATGTCTATTGCAGAGCTTCGCAAGAATACGCCCGATGTCGTAGAAACCGGAGCCCACGCAAGTCAAAAAGAAAGCCACGATCCAGTTGATCTTGCTTTCCTGACAGCCGCACAACTGCAGAAAAGCCCAGAAAAACTCCGCCACTATGGCCTGACGCCAGACTTTCTGGCCATGACGAATATTTATTCGGAGAACGGAAAGTGTTTCGCGGCTGCCAAAGGAGCGCCCGAAACGATCATGCGGCTTTGCCGGATGGATGGGCAACAGGCAGCAGATATACGCGCCGCCATGGAAGATATGGCCGCACGCGGCATGCGCGTACTCGCTGTGGCAAAATCTGATAATATTGCGACGCCATTTCCTGATACGCCTGTGGATCTTTTTTTCCGGTTCTCCGGTCTAGTAGGGCTTGCAGATCCTTTACGCGAGACTGTTCCGGAGGCCGTGAAAGAAGCACAAAATGCTGGCATTAAAGTTATCATGATCACCGGCGACTACCCGACGACAGCAAAGTCTATAGCCACACAGGCCGGCATTACTGCGGAAAAAGTAATGACGGGCGCTGATCTGGAAAAGATGACATACGAAGAACTGCGGTCGATCTTGAAGGGCGATTGCATTTTCGCCCGCATCATGCCGCAACAAAAACTGCGCATTGTGAATGCCTTAAAGGCGAACGGAGAAATCGTTGCCATGACAGGAGATGGCGTCAATGACGCACCCTCCCTGAAAGCAGCTCATATTGGCATTGCCATGGGCGGACGCGGCACTGACGTTGCACGCGAAGCCTCCTCCATTGTCTTACTGGATGACGATTTCAATTCCCTCGTCCGGACAATCCGCCTCGGCAGACGCATCTACGATAACATCAGAAAGGCCTTTCTTTATATCCTCTCCGTGCACGTTCCCATTATCGGCCTCTCCACGCTGCCAATCCTGTTCAACAAGCCTCTTATTCTGACACCGATCCTCATTGCATTCCTCGAAATGGTCATCGATCCCGCATGCTCTGTCGTCCTGGAAGCAGAAGAAGAGGAAGAAAATATCATGAAGATCCCACCCCGCGATCCAAACGCATCCATTCTCTCCAGAGAAATTCTTGGTTTAGGGTTTATTCAGGGAATGCTGGCTTTTGTCATGGCCGGTGGCTTGTGGTTTTATGCTTCAGCCAAAAACTTACCGGAAGACGAAATCAGATCCCTTATATTTGCAACGCTTGTTACCATTAACCTAGCGCTGATTCTTGCAAACAGGTCGTTCAGCACCTCCCTCGTTTCCGCGTTTAAACGGCCCAATCCGTTCCTGTGGAAAGGTGCTGGGGGTATTCTATGCATCTTTGGTATAGCCATGTTCTGGCCCCCGGCGCAGCGCCTTTTCCATTTCGGCCCATTGCATGGCCATGATGTCACCATCGCAATACTGGCGGGAATGACCCTATTGCTCGTGCTGGAATGGCTGAAATCAATATGGAGAAAACTTAAGTTATAGTAGCCGGCGCAATGCCTACTGGCTGGAGCTATTGCTTGGATAAAGGCTGTTATCATGTCTTGCTCCCCTTGGTTTTCTCAAGTACAATTTGCATATAAAACAGGATAGCGTCATGCCCATTATGCAGAAAATTCGCACTTATCATGCTATACTCGCTGTCTTATCTCTCCTGGCGTATATTACAGGTGAGTTAGGTATCATTCATTCCTGGCTTGGATACGGCGTTGCCATGGTTATTGCGTTCCGCTTGTTATGGGCATTAAGCGGCAATCCCCATGTTGGGCTAATACGCTTTTATCCTTCCTTTGAGGGACTCAACCTCACCAACATTTTTACACACTCCTCAATTTCTAAAATATTTATGCTGGGAATTGCACTCAACCTCATAGCAGCAACAACTACAGGTATTGTCATTGATAAAGGCAGAAGTATTGGGCTTGCCAATACTGAAATAGTGGCCAATGCCCATGCTGATGATAATGGGCACCACAAAAAAAGTGAAAGCTTCTATGAGGAAGCCTTAGAAGAAGTTCATGAGTTCTTTGCTAATTTCCTGCTTCTTTTTGTAGGGATGCATGTAAGCTATCTGCTGCTCTTCAAGTTCCCTCTCGCAAAATTCATGTTGTTCCTGAACAAGCCTAGAAAATAGGAGCGCAAGGCTTTTGATAGTGATTACCTTGTGGAAGAGTAATGGAAAATTTTCAGACCATAAGACTGCGTGCTTTTTGAAGCAGCCAGGCAGGCAAAACTAACTTTTCTCAGAGTCTGAGAGCTGATCACGAAAGCATTACAAAAGGCATATATTTGTTATTTTTCAATAGATTGCACCTTTAATTCATAATAGAATGACAAAAGTTTCGTTTTACTGCTCTTGGTTTCGAATCTCACTCCCACCGCCACCCCTGCCCGACAATCTTCCTAGATAATACCCGCGCCCGCCGTTACACTTGAAACGGGACAGGAGCTTTCGATGCTGCAATTTTTGACCGCATTTATTTTATGCCTCGCGCTGCAGGTGCCGCCCGCGCAGGCGGAAACACCTGCGGCGGCAGAAAAAACCGCTCCCGCACCGGACACGAAAAAAAGCCCCACGATCAACCTGTATGTGCCGCCCGAAGCCGCGAAGGCGGAGGAGATTTATGACGGCATCGTCAAGAACCTGACCAAGGAACAGCAGGACCTGATCAAGGCCTATGAAAGCGACTTCGCGAAGACCGCAGATGTGGAAATGCAGATTGCGTCCACCGCGCTGAAACTCAAATACTGCTCCGAACATGATAGCGCGATTGCGAAAAATCCCGGAAAATACACATCAAATTTCAATATCTATCGTAACCAGCTGCAGGCGCAGCAGCGCGACGAGCGCCTTAAAATTCGCAAGCGGCAGATGGAGGAGATCACGTTTATCGACCAGAAAACGCTCGACGGCCATTTTGATTATACGGCGAACCTTGTATTTCAGGTCGGCTTCCAGATCGTGAAAATGAATTACGAGAAGGGTGAATTCAAGAAAACGGATTGTGCCGCCGTTGCGGAAAGCCTGAACGCGGCGGCAAAACTGGGCAACCCGATCACCGGCACCATCGAAACCGCGCCCGACAAGCTGCAGGAAATCCAGCGGCTGGCCAACAACAACGATCCCGAAGGCATGTTCATGCTGGGCATGCTGCAAATCACCGGCAACGGCATGCCGAAAAATGCCGTTTCAGGCCTGAACTGGCTGAAAAAAGCCGCCGATAAAGGTCATGAGCGGGCGCAGCTGGTGCTGGGCGTCGGCATGACGACCGATATGTTCGGCATTCCGCCCGACCCGCAGGAAGCTCAATTCTGGCTGGAAAAAGCGGCGGCGCAGGGCAATGCGCAGGCCGAAGCCGCACTCGAAAAACTGAGCAAATCCGGTAAAAAATAGTTTAAGGCTTGGGCGAGCCCGGCAGCTTGAATTTTCCGGCTGCGCCTTTTTTCAGCTGCTCCAGCCGGCTGGCGGCTGCGGCGCGCGCGGCGGCTTCCTGTGCGGCGATGCCGTGCAGGCGTTCATGTTCCGCCAGTTCGGCGCGGCGGTCTTCGATCATCGCCATCATGCCGGGATTGTGCTCGGCATAATCGACAGGCGTGCGTCCATGATCGTCTTTCACATCCATCGATGCGCCGCGGTTCAGAAGCGCGGCAGCCGTTTCGTGATGGTTGCCGCTGATCGCCCATGTCAGCGCGGGCTTGTTATCGGTGCCGCCTGCATCGATATCCGCGCCGCGCTGCAGCAGCAATTCGACAACTTCGGTATGGCCTGAAAATGCGGCCCAGGTGATCGCGCGCGCATTGATGTTGTCGCGCGCATTGACGATACCACCTTCGAACTGATCCAGCATGTCACGCACAAATGCGATGTCACCGCGCTGGGCAGCGGTGCAAAAACCTTCCACTTCTTCCGGAGACGGCAGGCGCGCGGCGGGATCGAACGGCTTGAGGGATGACATGATAAAATGCCCTGAAAATGCGTTTATGTATGAACGCAGGCATTATGCAAGATTCGCGCGGTAAATCTACCCCGCAAACGCGCGGTTTTTAAATACCATAAGCAGGTAAAAATTAGCCGTGACGGAAATTCTGCGGCTGCGGGCGTGGAATGGCGACCTGCTGCAGCAGTTGCGTGTTGTTCACGACCTGAACGGGCTGTACATCGCGGGCGACGGTATTAAAGCGGTGCTGAAGGTTCATTTCCTTCATCTTGTCGCGCGCCTGTTGCAGCAGTTCGCCGGGCACGAAGCCATAGAACTGGCTGCGTTCGCGGCGGTCCGGCACGCGGCGGATATCAAGGCCGGGCCATTCGAATTTGTTCACTTCGTTCGCCATGATCCACGATTTTTCGCTGTCGAGGCCGAGGCGCGCCTTGGTTTCCGGCGGGATCAGGATCGACTCTTCGGGGTAAAACGGCGCGGTATGCGTGATCGGCGCGACATAGACGTATTTTTTGTCGTCTTCGTTGCGCACGGCAAGAATAAGGCTGGGGCGGAATTTTTCGCCGTGGTCCTGCCCCATGCGCGCCTGACGCGCCCAGAGATAACCGTAGCGGACGACCATGCCGGGTTTCGGGTCAACGTAAATGGTCATTTCTTTTTCACCTCGTGGTCGAATTTCCTGCATTCTTCCGGAATTTCGCTGTTGAGGATCGCATCCAGATCATCGGCGCTGAGCTCGCTTACGTGGATCGCCTTCCGGCCGCTGTTTTGCAGCGCCTCGAAAAGCTCGTAAGGGATCATGACGGCATGGGGCTTCCCGTGCTTGACGATGGTCACCGGATCGGCAACATCGTTCTTCACCAAATAGTCGTGCACGTCGATAAAATCGATCGTCTCAGGCATAGGTCTGTAAAATCCGTAACTTTGCGACTCCGTATCGCGCTCACTAGTATATAGAAATTATATTTCTGGAAAAGAAGATTATCATTTATATATGCAACGCAATGATTTCTTTACATTTTATTACCGTGATATAGGCTAAGACCATGAAAATAAGGACCATTTATTTCAAAGTTCCGGATACTGCCAAGGCCGCCGCTTTCTGGTCAAAACTGCTCGCGACCGCCCCTCATAAGGACTTTGACGGGTGGAAAGAGATAAACTGCGGCAATATCCGGCTCGGCTTCCTGCAAAATCCGGGCGATGTCTTTACGGGCTCTGGCTGCGTTCCGGTTTTCGAGTTTCCCGACGATGCCCTGCCCGTCTATATTGCGCGTGCCCGTGAACTGGGCGCAGAGGTGATCGTTGACGGGCTTGATGACCCCAACATGAAATCCATCGCCTTCCGCGACCCTTTCGGCCACGAATTCGAACTGTCGAGGTTTCATGATTAACGTCATCCGCCTGTGTGTTTTTGCCGCCATGATGTTTTGCAGTGCCGCCGTTTTTGCAGAAGACGCAAAACCGGTTGAACCAAAGCCGCAGGCAGCAGCGACAGAGGAACATAAGCTGCCCGACAGCTATGCGGCCTGCAAAAAGGGCGCGCCCTACACCACGATCACCGAGCAGAAATGCATCTACATCGTGCCGGAGGATAAAAATAACGGCGATGCGACCAAAGATTACCTGGCCTGCCGCATGACTTCGCCGCACTACGAATTCCTGAAAAAATTCACCTGTAAATACGAACCTTCCGAAGACCTCACACGCATGACGGCGCTGCGTTGCAAGCGTGAACATATGCCGGATGTGCTGCCGCCGTTCGAATACGAATGCAAATTCACGTTCTATAACCCCGACTATGTCTTCCCCCTGAATTACCACGACTGCATGGCGAAAGAAGACCATAAGGAAGATGTAACGCCCGAGCTGAAGAAAATCTGCACGCTGACGACCACCTATAACCCCGCCGTCGCGGGAGAATTCTTTTTCGACGACGACGAAGCAAACAAAATCATTGAAAAATGCCAGATCGCCGGCGGGCAGGCGCGCGTGATCGAAGGCGCATTCCCTGAATGCGTCCAGATATTCACCGAGCCGTAACCGCATGACACGCCTTCAGGCCGACCTTGTGCTGCTGCTGGTCGCGCTCATCTGGGGCGCAGCCTTCGTTGCGCAAAAAGACGCGATGGACCATGTGGGCGCCTATACCTTCGTTGCCGCGCGGTTCGGCATTTCGGCGCTGCTGGTGCTGCCGCTGGCCCTGCGCGAACATAAACGCGGCGCGGCGCCCGATAAAAAAGTTTTTCGTGACCTCGGCCTGCTTTGCCTTGCCTTTTGCGCAGGCGTGCTGTTCCAGCAGGCGGGGCTTGTGCGTACGACGGTAACCAATGCGGGTTTCCTGACGGGCTTATACGTGCTGTTCACCGCCATTATTTGCGCCGCCGTTTATAAACAAAAACTGTCCAGACTGGTTTTTCCGGCCGCCCTGCTGTCGGTTGCCGGCATCGGCATGCTGTCCGGCGGGCTCGACATGGCGCATATGAACAGCGGCGATGCGATGGTGCTGCTTTGCGCCGTCGGCTTCGGATTTCAGGTCGCGCTGATCGGCCGCATCATGCAGAAATGGCAGGCGCCCTTCCGCGTCTGCCTGCTGCAATATGCCAGCGTCGCACTTGTCGCCACCATCGCGGCCTTCGTTTTTGAAAACCCCGACTGGACGGCGATCCGGCAGGCCGGCTGGGCGATATTATATGCGGGGGCCATTTCCGGCGGCATCGCCTATACGCTGCAGGTGGTCGCGCAGCAATACACCCCCGCCTCGGATTCCGCGGTCATCATGAGCGGTGAATCCGTCTTCGCCGCGATCTTCGGTATCTGGCTGATGGGCGACAAACTGACGGCGACAAGCGCCACCGGCTGCGGCCTGATTATCTTTGCCATCCTGATGGTGGAATTCGGGCCGTCGCTGTTCAGGCGGAAACAGGCCGTTTAAGGTTTCGTTGGCGGCACGGCGGGCACAGGCGACGGCGGTGCGACTTCGCCCATATATCCCGCAGGCTGCAAGCCGTCATCCTCGGGCTGTGCTTTCTGGCGGATAACGATGCGGCGCTGGCCGAACAGCCAGTTCATGATACCCGCCGTATATTGGCGCGGATCGGCGCAGTTGCGGTCGAGGTCGGTCAGTTCGTTATACGACACCACACCGCCCAGCTGTTTTAAAACCTGCGACATGCCCTGCGCCGCGATCACGTCGGTCTGCTTGTCTTTTGTGCCGTGGAAAATGATGACCGGCGTGCGCAGCATCTTGGGTGCGTCGTTAAAGCTCCACAACCCGCTTGCAACCAGCCCGCCCGCGAAAAAATCCGAAAACTTGGCGAGCGCGCCATAAACACCGATGCCGCCTTCGCCGCAGCCGACGGCATAAAGGCGTTCGTCGTCGATTTGCAGCGTGGGCAGCAGGCGCGAGACGAGGATCAGCACGTCTTTCAGCGTCTGGCTGCCTTCGGGATATTTTTTCGACGTCCACAGCGCGGCCGTCTTGCTCTTGCCGAATTCCTGCCCCGAAAACTTGTCGGGAACCGCCCATGTTTTCTTCGCGGGCGCCTGCGGCACCAGCAGATAGAACGGCGGCAGCTTGGCACGCTGGCTCAGCAGTTGCACTGCGCCGTCGGCCATCCCTTTTTCGTCATGCAGAAAAATGACCAGCGGATATTTCACGCCCGGCTCGGGCTTCTGGGGCTTGACCAGATAATAGTATTGGGTGCGCTGCACATTGTTGTCCTCGATCACGAAACTTTTGCGTGCGCCGAAATATTGCGTGTATTCGCCCATCGGCGTGTCGCTGCGGGGTTTGTCGATGACGGGTTTGCCGGGTATGGCCAGCGCCCCAACATCGACATCGACCCCGCCGCCGAAAATCGCGCTGCGTACGGCGGGTATCATCATCAGGCCCGCCAGCACGAATACGACGATCACCGCGCCCATCAAAATTTCCGCGCCCTTCTTTTTCGAAGGGCTGGATTGCGGCGCAGGCTTGGCTGCGGTTTTCGGGGCTACGGAAGTTTCTGTTTTCGGCGGCTGCGGCTGATCGACCATTAAATATATTCCTGCATATAAAACCGCATCCATCATAGCGAAAGACAGATAGGGATGAATAGCGGGTTTATGCGGGGATCAGGCCGTTTTTCCGTCTTCCGACGTTTTACCGGGCGGCGTTACGCGCACCCGCTGGCTTTCCGACTTCAGCTGGCCGCAAGCGGCAAGGATATCGGCACCGCGCGCGCGGCGAACGGGCGCGTCATAACCAGCTTCTTCCAATATTCTGGCAAAGCTGTCGATGCGGTTGCCGGAGGAACATTCATAACCGCTGCCCGGCCAAGTGTTGAAGGGGATCAGGTTGATCTTGCACGGGATATCGCGCAGCAGCTTCGCCAGCGCATGCGCCTGTTCGTCGCTGTCGTTCACATCCTTCAGCATCACATACTCGAACGTAATGCGGCGGTTTTCGGACAGGCCGGGATAATTGCGGCAGGCGGCCAGCAATTCCTCCAGCGGGTATTTATTGTTGATCGGCATGATCGACGAACGCAGCTCGTTCGACGGCGCATGGAGCGAAATGGCGAGGTTGACGTTCAGTTCTTCCCCGCATTGCACGATCTGCGGCACAACGCCGGAGGTGGAGAGCGTGATACGGCGCTTGGAAATGCCAAGGCCTTCTTCATCCATGCAAATCTTCAGGGCTTTGGCGACGTTGTCGTAGTTATACAGCGGCTCGCCCATGCCCATCATGACGATATTGGTCAGGTCGCGGCCTTCGTCTTTTTTGTCCTTGGCCGGCCATTCGTCAAGCGCGTCGCGGGCGAACATAATCTGCTGCAAAATCTCGTTCGCGCCAAGGTTGCGCACCAGCGGCTGCGTGCCGGTATGGCAGAATTTGCAGGTCAGCGTGCAGCCGACCTGCGATGAAACGCACAATGTTCCCCGCTTGGCTTCGGGAATAAACACCGCCTCCACCTGCTGGCCGTCTGACATGCCGAGCAGCCATTTGATGGTGCCATCTTCTGACTTCTGTTCGGTGATCAGCTTCGGACGCTCGATCGAATATTTTTCGGTCAGGGTCGCGCGCAGCTCTTTGGGCAGGTTGGCCATGCTTTCAAAATCGCGCACGCCGCGATGGTACAGCCAATGCCATACCTGCTTGGAGCGGAAGCCCGGCAGGTTATGGATCGACAGCACTTCTTTCAGCTCCTCGGGATTCAGCCCGATCAGCGGAATGCGCCCCTGTGCGTCGGTGCGCGGGGCGGCGAATTTGCCGGCATGTGATGCGATGCTCATGAAATAACCAGACCTTTCGGGGACTTATATAGTCGATATTATCGAAAAAGGCAAAGCTTTCAGGCCTTGCGGTTGTATTCAAACCTGAAATCGCCAATAATCGTAACGCATTAATGGCTTGGAGGCGAGGATGTGGCGGCAAAAGACCGATAAAAGACTGGTGGCAGCGGGGTTACTGATCCTCGCGCTCATTATCGGCTACAACTCGTGGAACGACATGCAGCCGAAGCCTTTCGTCACGCACAAGGTCACGATGACCGCCTATACGCTCGTTACGCGGCAGGAAGATATCGCTGCCGTCAAAAAAGACGAGAACGCTTCCGGCATTTTCTGGGCTGGCGACATCGCCGGCGACCCGCCCGCGATTACCCCCTCGCCGCTTCCGCCCACCGGCCTGACGCAGCAGTCGTCCATGCCGCTGTTCAAAATGGAAAGCCTGCCGCCCCGGCTGTCGCCCCTTTTCGATGCGATTGCGGTCGCGATCAAGCCCTGGGTTGAACATACCAGCACGGTCAACGATATATATATAGATTACCTCAGCACGAGCCCCGACCTTGACGGCCTTAGCTCTCTGACCAACGGCATCCGCGGGTATTTCGAACAACAATACTGGGTGGTAGTCGGCCTGCGTCGCACATCGCTGTCCTACCCGCAGGAAACAATCACGAAGCTTGGCAACATGCTGAAGTCTGTCGAGTATTTCGTTTATTACCTCGACGATGTGACGGCAAAAGGCGAAACGCTTGCCCAGACCGTCATGCGCATTGGCAAGGAAGGCATCCCCTTCATGCTGCGCACATCGTCCGTACCGGATTATGAGGAGCTGCGTAAAAACATGCCGGAAAGCCAGCAATCATTTGGCGGGTTTATCATCGACGCAGCGAAACCTGCACCTGAGGAGAAAGCGAAATGACATTGGAAGTCGGAGATAAAGTACCTGCGTTCAAAGGTGTAACGGACAAGGGCCCGATCAGCGCAAAAGACCTGAAAGGGTCGAACGCGGTCATCTATTTCTACCCCAAGGACGATACGCCCGGCTGCACCATCGAGGCCTGCGCCTTCCGGGACAACCTGCCCAAATTCACCAAAATGAACGCAAAGGTTTTCGGGGTTTCCAAAGATGACCTCAAGTCGCACGAGAAGTTCACCAGGAAGTTCGAGCTGCCCTTCACCCTCATTAGTGACAATGACGGCAGCATCTGCGAATCCTTCGGCACCTGGGTCGAAAAGAAAAACTACGGCAAAACCTATATGGGCATCGAACGCGCCACTTACCTTGTCGATGCCGATGGTGTCATCCGCCACATATGGCGAAAAGTAAAGGCCGCCGGCCACGCCGAAGAGGTCTTGGCAGCGGTTAAAAAATTAAAATAAAACAATATTTTGAATAAGTTAGTTAAAGTTAATTTTTAACTGTTTTTGTCAATGAAGATTTATGCGGATTCAGCTTGCAAAAGCCTGAGTGGTTATGTAATGTAACAGCCAGTTACAAAACAAATTCTGCTTGCCTTTTGAATCGCTTACAGATTAATCTGCATTCACTTCAGTAAGACAATTCAAGCGACAAACAGAATTCGAGATTGGTAGGCTTCGGCCTGCCAGGGTAATCAAGCAGGCAGTTAAACTCCCCTGAAACCCCAAAACCCCACTTGGTTACCCAAAAATTGAAAAACCCCCGGACGCACAGTCCGGGGGTTTTGCTTTGCGCACTGCGCTGTTAATCTGCGCAGCGGAGGAACACCGTGACCGAAGACGACAAACGCATTTTGCTGGCGCTGATCTGGGCGCTGAAACCCGCCGACCTGTCTGTGCTGCAGGCCTGCCTGCAGGGATCGCCCGATGCCCAGATCCTGACGCAGCAGGATTCCGCCAACGGCCATTTCCTCGCCCAGCTTGCCCGTATGGGGCTGGCCGCTGAACATCCCGATGCCCTGCCCGACGACAACCCCGGCCGCGCCGCCCGCGCCCTGAACGACAAGACAACCGGCTACAGCCTGACCGCCAAAGGCCGCGAAGTGCTGCCGCAGGGAATCAGGTTTGCCCTGTCGCGCGGCTATCCGCCGGAAGAAGCGCTGGTCGAAACATCGACGCTGTCGATTTTGCAGAAATATGCGAGCGCCGAAAACGCCGAAGCGATCAACAAACTGGCCGGCCTGTTCCTCGAAGGCCGCGGCGTGCCGGAAAACGAAAAGCAGGCCGCCGCCCTGTACCGCAAGGCCGCCGAAAAAGGCGACCGCCTTGCGCACAACAATCTTGGCATACTCCACATCCTTGGGCGCGGCGTTCCGAAAGACCTGACCGCCGCGCATAACTGGTTCCGCCTGGGCGCCGCGCTGGGCAGCACAGGCGCGATGGACAATCTTGGCGAATTATACCTGAAGGGCATGGGCGTTCCACGCGATGCATCCATCGCCGCCGGCTGGTTCCTGATGGCCGCCAACCATGGCTTCAAGCAGGCAAAATGCAAGCTGGGCGTCATGTACGCCGTCGGCGACGGCGTGCCGAAGGATGATGTGCAATCCTATATCTGGTTCAGCCTCGGCATCGCCGACGGGCTCGATGCAGCAAAAGAGCGCGACGAAGTGGCCGCGCGCCTGACAAAAGCCCAGATAAAGGAAGCAGACAAATTCGTCGCGGCATGGAAGCCGGCCCCCAAGGCGGCATAGCCGATCGGCAGAGCTTATTATGCGCGATTCAGCAGTGCGTCGATGCGCGACGACAGCATCTCGAAATCCACCGGTTTTTCGATATAGGCGGCGGGGTTCAGGTGATCGACGGCGGCCTTGTCGCGCGCATCGGTCAGCGCGGTCAGGAAAATGAACGGCACATCGATGAATTGCGGATGCGCGCCGCGGATGCGCTCCAGCACATCAAAACCCGACATGCCCGGCATGGCGCGGTCGCACAGCACAAGGTCAGGCTCGGTCTCGAGGAATTTTTGCAGCCCTTCTTCGCCGTTCGCGGCCTCGATCACCTTGTGGCCCTGCACGGTCAGTTCGTCCAGCAGCATTTCGCGCACCGGCGCTTCGTCTTCGATCAGCAGAATCTTGGCCATCGGGCCCTCCCGTAACTGTATCTTCATCGCGCTCCCCCTAATGGCTGTCTAATGGCAGCCTTACGGTGACGACTGTACCAACGCCTTCCTTGCTGCGCAAGGTGACTTCGCCGCCATGCAGCGCGACAAACTGTTTCACGAGGCTGAGGCCAAGGCCGGAACCCGGAATCCCCGCCGATGTTTTGGCGCGGAAATATTTCTCGAACACTTTTTCAACTTCGTCTGCGGGAATGCCGATGCCGTGATCCTGCACCTCGATGAATACATAATTACCTTCAGCAAAAGCGGAGACCTCCACCCGCTCGGCACCCGGCGAATATTTCACGGCATTCGACAGCAGGTTGGTCATCATCTGACGGATCACCTTGTCATCGAGGAACATGACCGTGGGCACGTTGCGTGCCTCGAACGAAATCTTGTGGCCGGGGGAAATATCCTGCTGGTCGTTCACGGCTTCACGGATAATATGCGATAAATCACATGCGCCGCGCTGCAGCTCCAGCCGACCGCTTTCCATCATATGCGCCGACAGGATGGTTTCGATCAGGCGCACCAGCCGGTCCACGGCGGCGCGGATGGTCGATGTGCGTTTTTCCAACGCCTCCTTGCCGATCGTGTCGCCGCGCTTATGGATGATCTGCGCGTTGCCGTCGATGATCGTCAGCGGCGTGCGGAATTCATGGCTGACCATCGACACGAATGTTTTTTGCTGCTCGACAACCGCTTTTTCCTTGGCCAGCGCCGTGGCCAGCTCCGCGGTCTGCGCGGCCAGCAATGCCTGCTGGCGCTTGTAATCGGTGATATTCGTCGTGGAGATCACGATGCCGTTGTTCGCCGTCCGTCGCGCCTGCATCCGCACCCAGGTGCCGTTATGCATCTTGTATTCTTTGCTGCCCTTGGGGTTCTGCCACCATTCCTTCATCTCTTCGTAACGCGGGTCGCCCGGCTCCAGCCCTACTTCATGTGTCACAACCTTGAAGGCGTCCATCACATGGACGCCCGGCGCCAAAAGCTTCGCGCTATGGGGGTAAAAGCTATAGTAATGCCGGCTGACAAAATCGATCATCCCGTTTTCATCGATGGCGATCAGCGCGTCGGGGCTGGCGGCGATCACGGCATCGGCGCGGCGGTTGGCGGCGGCAGCCTCCTGTGTGCGTTCCTCGACCAGCACCTCCAGCCGTTTGCGGTATTCGGCCAGTTCATGTTCGGCATGCTTGTGCGCGGTCACGTCGCGCATATGCAGCACGACCGCTTGCACCGTCACGTTGCGCAGCAGGTTCGACCCGCTTGCCTCGAAATCCAGCCAGATGCCGCGTTTGTGCCAGAACTTGAACGATGTCGGCGATGCATCCTCACCGGAATGATGGGTCGCCAGCCAGCGGAACTGGTCTTCGAATTCCACCTTGTCGCTGGCATGCAGGAAGCTGAAGAACGGCTGGCCCATCACCTCCCATATCTCGTAATCCAGCTGGCGGGTGAAGGCGGGGCTGGTGTAAAGGATGATCCCCGCCGCATCCAGCAGCACAAGAATATCGTTCGAATGTTCGATGATGCCGCGGAAGCGTTCTTCCCCCTGCTCGATCCTCGCCTCGGCTGCCGCCAGCTCCTTGAGCACCAGCAGCTTTTCCAGCAGGTGCTTGCCCAGCTCGGACTGCAGGTCGCCAAGGCTCATGACCTCGTCGATGCCCATGTTCAGATAGACGCGGCGCTTCATGCCGGGGTTGTCATCCAGCACGACATAGGTCTTGCGCGGGAACAGGCGCACGATGCGCGCGATATCGTCGCCCGTCAGGCCGCCATTGCCGTCGATGAATATAAGGTCGGGGTCGCGGTCGATCTCGGTCAGGCGTTCCAGGGGGTGCGTCAGGAAGCTGAAAACATAGCCCTCGAGGTTATTAACCATAATATCTTCAAGGGCATGCTGGGTATCCAGCCCCCTTGCAACCACAAGACTATTTAATATCTGCGTCATGCCCCTTCACATCCCCTGCCGGACATTATATATCAAGGAACAGCGGCGATAAATGGCGGATACGCCACCATTATTTCTTGACATATCAGGACAGTCGAGTATATTGCCCATCTCGGACGCCCGATGGCGAGCCGTAAAGATTCCTGATAAACACTTGAAATGAAACGGTCATAGCTATGTACGCAGTCATTAAAACCGGTGGTAAGCAGTATCGCGTGAAGAAGGATGATATCCTGCGAGTCGAACTGCTCGACGCCAAAAAAGGTGACAAAGTCACCCTGAACGAAGTCCTGATGGTCGGCAGCGCCGATGGCAAAGCAAAATTCGGCGCCCCCACGATTTCGGGTGCGAGCGTGAGCGCAGAAGTTGTGGACCAGATCCGCGACGACAAAGTCATCGTTTTCAAGAAAAAGCGCCGCCAGAACTATCGCCGCAAAAACGGCCATCGCCAGAACCTGCTGGTTCTGAAGATCACCGGCATCACGGGTTAAGTTTTACTAGTCTTTAGGAGTATATAAAATGGCACATAAGAAAGCCGGTGGCTCATCCAGAAACGGTCGCGATTCAGCCGGCCAGCGCCTGGGCGTGAAAGTCTATGGCGGCCAGGAAATCAGCAACGGCGGCATCATCGTGCGCCAGCGCGGCACGCAATACCACCCCGGCAAATTCGTCGGCATCGGCAAAGACCACACGATCTTCGCCAAGCGCGACGGCGTTGTGAAATTCCACGGCGGCCTGAAAGGCCGTCAGTACATCTCGGTCGTTCCGGCGAACGAGTCGGCGGAATAAGCTTCCGTCTGTAATGAATTTTAAAGACCGGGGAATTTCCATTCCCCGGTTTTTATTTAGGCATCCACTCCCATGAAATTCCTCGACGAAGCGAAAATCTACCTCGAAAGCGGCAAGGGCGGCCCCGGCGCTATCGCCTTCCGCCGCGAGAAATTCGTCGATATGGGCGGCCCCGACGGCGGCAATGGCGGGCGCGGCGGCGACATCTATTTCGAGGCGCTCGACAACCTCAACACCCTCATCGATTTCCGCTATACCCAGCATTTCCGCGCTGGCGCGGGGCAAAACGGCGGCGGTGACAACTGCTCCGGCAAGAGCGGCAACGATATCGTCGTGAAGGTGCCGGTCGGCACCGTCATCCTCGACGAGGACAAGGAAACCGAGCTGCTCGACATGACCATCCCCGGCCAGCGCGTGCTGTTCCTGAAGGGCGGCGACGGCGGTTTCGGCAACGCACATTTCAAGTCCTCCACCAACCGCGCCCCGCGCAAATCCACCCCCGGCTGGCCCGGCGAGGAACGCGCCGTCTGGCTGCGCCTGAAGCTGATCGCCGATGCCGGCATCGTCGGTCTGCCAAATGCGGGCAAATCGACCTTCCTGTCGGTCGTGACGCGCGCCAAGCCTAAAATTGCCGATTACCCCTTCACCACCCTCGCCCCGAACCTTGGTGTCGTGCGCACGCATGACAAGGAATTCGTGCTGGCCGATATTCCCGGCCTGATCGAGGGCGCGTCCGAAGGTGTCGGCCTTGGCACCCGTTTCCTCGGCCACGTTGAGCGCACCGGCGCGCTGCTCCACCTGATCGACGCGACGCAGGACGACATCGTGGGCGCGTATAAAACCATCCGTGCGGAACTGAAGGCCTATGGCCACGGCCTTGCCAAAAAGCCCGAAATCATCGCGCTGAACAAGATCGATGCCCTCGGCCCCGAACTGGCCGAAGACCAGCGTGATATCCTGTCCAAGGCCATCCGCAAGAAAGTCCACCTGATTTCCGCCGTCGCCAAGGACGGCACCGAAACGGTGCTGGCCGAGATGTTCAAACACATCGAAAAATCCCGCGCCGCCCGCAAAGCAGCCATGCCCGTCGTGCAGGATGTCGTTTACGACGACGAGTGACCGCAGCGCGGCTTGCGGCTGCCCGATATTCCCGAAGACCGAGAGAAGAAGGATGAAAGCGGCGATCAGCTGATTTTTTATCTTTTTTCTGTTCATCTTTAGCCTCCTTTCATCCTTATCATCATTTCACAGAATTACAATTTAGTCAATAACAAATTGCGTATATCGCATTTTACAAAATCTACCCAAACACTTACCTATCGACTATGGCAACCGCCCTCGCCGCCGCCGAAAAATCGCCTATCTTTCAAAAAGCGGCTTTGTTAAAATTGCAAAGCATTGAATTTTCATGGGTTCAGGGGTGTTTTGATGGCCGATGCGTTGATCGAATTGTTTGCGGACGTGCTGCAGGTCGAAGCGGGCGCGCTGAATGACAACAGCTCCCCCGATTCAGTCCGCCAATGGGACAGTCTGGCCGCCATGCATCTGGTCGCGGCGATCGAGGACAAGTTCAAGATCCAGCTGTCCACCAAGGAAATCATGAAAATGTCGTCCATCGGCCTTGCACGGAAAACGCTGCAGGACAAGAACGTCAAGGTTTGACCGCGCGATGACCGCACCCGACCCCAAAACGGCATGGCGGCAATACCAGAAACAGGCAGGCGTAGCGGATATCACCGTCGGCCTCGCCGCCTCCTTCACCGTTGATCCGCTCGAGCCGTATCTCGGCGCGCATCTGCTGGCCAAAAACCTGAAGCCCGAATTTTCGCAGGCGCCGTTCAACCAGCTGCAGCAACTCTGTCTTAATCACAAACACGCCGTCGGCGACCCCGATGTCATCGTCATGCTATGGCGCATCGAGGATTTGTTCGGCGCAAAACTGGCCGCGACGCTCGATAGCGCCGATGCCCTGCCCGCGCTGCTGGATGATATCCGCCAGTTTGCCGCATCGGTCGCACAGCTGCGCCGCAATTTTTCCGGTACGCTGGTATTATCAACGCCACCCTTCCCGTCCATGCCCGGTTTCGACGCGCTGGAGCTTACATCGCCCGCAATGCAGGTGTACACCGCCGCCGCACAGGCATGGGCGCAGGAAGCGGCAAAGATCGACCGCCTGCGCATGCTGGATTTACAGGCCTTGATGACCGAACACGGCGCGCGCAATGCAAATGACGCGCGCAAATGGCAGCTTTACCGCCAGCCTTATACCGAAACATTCTGGCAGGCCATCGGCACGCAGGCAGGCCGCATCATCGCCGCCGAAAAGATTGCCGCGAAAAAATGCGTCGTGCTGGATCTCGACAACACCCTCTGGGGTGGTGTGATCGGCGAAGATGGCTTGGGCGGGATTGCGCTGGGCGATGAATTTCCCGGCCGCGCTTTCCGCGATTTCCAGCGTTACCTGATGCATCTGAAATCACGGGGCGTGATGCTGGCTGTGGCGTCCAAAAATAATCCTGAAGACGCCTATGAAGTATTCGACAGGCATGACGCGATGGTTTTATCGCGCCGCGATGTCGTCGCTTTTGAAATCAACTGGGAATCAAAAGTCGACAGCATCAAGCGCATCGCCGCGAAACTGAATATCGGCCTCGACGCGCTGGTTTTCGTCGATGACAACCCGAAAGAAATCGGCGAGGTGCAGGAACGCCTGCCGGCCGTTACCTGCATCCTTGTGCCAGAAGAACTCGCCGATCTGCCCGCCCTGCTGTCCCGCACCGACCTGTTCGATACGCTGCAAGTGACCGACGAAGACCGCAAGCGCACCGAAATGATCGCCGCCGACCAGCAGCGCAGCGCTGTGCAGGAAACGACGTCGGAAGAAGATTTCCGCAAATCGCTGCAATTGAAGATCGACATTTTCGCCGCCGAAAAACAACACCTTGCCCGCATCACCCAACTGGTGAACAAAACCAACCAGTTCAATCTGACCACCATCCGCCGCACGCAGGACGAAATTGAAAAGCTGGCGGCATCGCCGGACGCACTTGTGCTAGGCATGAATATCGCCGACAAATACGGCGATTACGGGTTGGTCGGCGTGGCTATCCTGACAAAGAACGGCGCAATCGCCGATATCGACACGCTGCTGATGAGCTGCCGTGTGCTGGGGCGCGGCGCGGAGGAAACATTTATCGCGCAACTCGCCGTCGCCGCCGCGTCGCTTGGCTGCACATCCTTGCGCGGGAAATATACCCCCACCACCAAAAACGACATGGTGAAAGACCTGTATGCGCGTTTTAAATTCGCGCCTGATGGCGACGGATGGGTATTAAAAACCGTCGATGCCGCCGGTATCCCCGCCCATATCGATGCTTCCTTGCGCCTGCCGGAATCGCCTATACTGGATAAAAACAAAGAGGGTAAAAAATGACCGTGCAAGCCGCCCCCGCGCCCGCCGCGCTGCCGGAAAACGTCGCCGCGCTGATCGACAAGGTGATCGAGGATAACCCGATGCACCGCAACTTCGTCACCCGCGCGCTGGCGAACGTCACTGCGCCGGAACTTGCGCATCTCGACGACTATATCGATTTTTGCAAGCAGAAGGGTTTGACCGTCGCATACCTTGCCGAATGCTACCTGACCATCGTGGGCGATACGCTGCGCGAACAGATTTACTTCCAGAAGCATAAAAAATACCGTTACTCGACATTTGCCGAGGTCGGCGACAGCGTGTATTTCAACGAAGAATACATGTCGTTTTATATGTACGGCCTTGCGATCACGTCGTATCTATGGCCGAACCATCTCGACCTGTTCCGGTTTTTCCGCGAAACGCTGCCGACCGCGAAGACAGGCAAATACCTCGAAATCGGGCCCGGTCACGGTTATTTCTTCATGACCGCGATGGAACAGTCAAAATTCGACACCTTCACCGGCGTCGATATCAGCGAAACCAGTATCGCCATGACGCGCGCGCTGATCGATCATTTCGGCGCTGGTAAAAAACCCTTCGACCTCGTCTGCATGGATTTCCTGAAAACCGACCTGCCCGAAAACGGTTTCGATGCCGTGGTGATGGGCGAGGTACTGGAGCATGTGGAACAGCCGGATTTGTTCCTGAAGCAGATCGCGCGCCTGGCAAACAAGGACGCGCATATTTTCGTCACCACCTGCATCAACGCCCCCGCCGTCGATCATATCTACCTTTTCAAATCTCCAGATGAACTGGTGAAACTGTTCGATGGCTGCGGATTAAAAATCAAATCACAACTGATCCGCCCGTATGAAGGCAAGACCGAGGCCGAAAGCCTCGCGCAGCTGCTGCCCATCAACGTCGCCTATGTGCTGGAGAAAAAATGACGCTTTCCGCGCTCACATTCCACCATCTGGGATTGGCGGTGAAGGACGACGCAGCGGCGCTTGCGATGCTGGGCGCGCTGGGCTATGCGGCGCAGGATAAAATTTTCGACCCCGCGCAGAATGTTTTCGTGCGCCTCTGCCTGTCCCCCACCCAGCCGACGGTCGAAATCGTGCAGCCGGGGCCGGAGGGCAAAAGCCCCATCGACAGCTGGATCGCGAAATACAACGAACTGATCTACCATACCTGTTACGAAACGCCCGACCTTGCCGCGACCCTCGCCGATATCGAAAAGGCCGGGCTGCGCGTCATGACGCTGGCGGAGCGCAAGCCCGCCGTCCTGTTCGGCGGGCGGCATGTGTCGTTTTACAAGGTCATGGGTTTTGGCATCATCGAATTGCTTGAAAGGAACTAGACAATGGCACGCACCGAAAACGCCCCGCAGACAAAACTGCTGAAAGATTACAAAAAGCCCGATTTCGAAATCGACCATGTCCATCTGCTGTTCGACATCCATTCCGGCAAGACGCTGGTGACGGCAAAAACGATTTACCGCCGCACGAACAGCGCTGCCAAAAACCTTGTGCTGGATGGTCAGGAACTTGTTCTTCATTCGGTAAAACTGAATAACGAAGCACTCTCGGGCAACCGTTACACGAAAGACGACAGCACGCTGACCATCAGCGACGTGCCGGACAGCTTCACGCTCGATATCGTGACCGAAATTTATCCCGAGAAAAACACCGCGCTCGAAGGCCTTTACAGCTCCAGCGGAAATTACTGCACGCAATGCGAGCCGGAGGGGTTCCGCAAGATCACCTATTACCTCGACCGCTCCGATGTGATGACGAAATTCACGACGCGCGTGCAGGCAGATAAAAACACCTGCCCCGTGCTGTTGTCGAACGGCAACTGCGTCGAAAAAGGCGAGCTGCCCGACGGCCGCCATTTTGCGACATGGGACGACCCGCACAAGAAGCCCTGCTATCTGTTCGCGCTTGTCGCCGGCAGCCTTGCGCATATCCACGACACCTTCACGACCATGAACGGTAAAAAAGTGGATTTGTATATCTACGTCAACCACGGCAACGAAAAGAAATGCGGCCATGCGATGCTGGCGCTGAAAAATTCTATGAAGTGGGACGAGGAACAATACGGCCGCGAATACGACCTCGATATTTTCAACATCGTCGCCGTGAACGATTTCAATTTCGGCGCGATGGAAAACAAGAGCCTGAACATTTTCAACTCGAAACTCGTGCTGGCCGTTCCCGAAACCGCGACCGACGGCGACTACCTTGCGATCGAAGGCGTGGTGGCGCATGAATATTTCCACAACTGGACCGGCAACCGCATCACCTGCCGCGACTGGTTCCAGCTGAGCCTGAAAGAAGGCCTGACCGTCTTCCGTGATCAATGCTTCTCGAGCGATATGAACTCGGCCGCCGTTCAGCGCATCGACGACGTTGAACAGCTGCGCAACGCACAGTTCCCCGAAGACGCAAGCCCGATGGCGCACCCGATCCGCCCCGACAATTACATCGAGATCAACAATTTCTACACCGCAACCGTGTACGAAAAAGGCGCAGAAGTGATCCGTATGATCCATTCGCTGCTGGGCCCCGAAAAATACCGCAAAGGCACGGACCTGTATTTCGCGCGCCACGATGGCCAAGCCGTCACCTGCGATGATTTTGTGAAATGCATGGAAGACGCATCAGGCGTTGACCTCACGCAATTCAAGCTGTGGTACATGCAGGCCGGCACGCCGGAGATCAAGGTGAAATCGGAATACGACGCGCTGAAAAAACGATTCACGCTGAAACTGGAACAGCATACCCCCGCCACACCCAACCAGTCGGGCAAGTCGCCGATGCATATGCCGATTGCCGTCGGCCTGCTGGGCAAGAACGGCGCAGATCTGCTGCCCGAGGGCACACGCATGCTGGAACTGCGTGAAAAAACGCAGGAATTCGTTTTCGAAGGTGTCGCCGAAAAACCCGTGCCGTCAATCCTGCGCGGTTTCTCCGCGCCGGTGAAACTCTATTCCGACCTGACCGAAAACGACTTGCTGTTCCTGATGGCGAATGACAGCGACGGTTTCAACCGCTGGGATGCGGGCCAGACCTATCTGCAACGCCTGATCCTTGGCTTTGCGGGCGGCAAGAAAAAGGAACTGCCCGCCGATTGCATCAGCGCGTTCGGCAAGCTGATCGCGGATACCAAAGCCGACAAGGCGCTGCTGGCAAAGGCGCTGGCGCTGCCGTCCGAAACATACCTCGCCCAGCTGATGGATGTGGTGGATGTCGACGGGTTGTATGACGCGCGCCAGTTTATCCTGGGCGAGGTCGGCCGCACCTTTGAAGGCACCCTGAAACAGCTTTACCTGAACAACGTCGATAACGGCTCCTACAGCCCCTCGCCCGCTGCGATGGGCAAGCGCCGTTTGAAATCGGTCGCGCTGCGCTATATCCACGAAGCGAACGAGGCGGAGGGCGTGAAGCTGGCCGCACAGCAGTTCAAGGATGCGACGAACATGACCGACAAGGTCGGCGCGCTTGCCATCCTGACCGATACGCATGCGACGGAGGCGAAAAACGCGTTCGAAGAATTCTATTCCGAATGGAAGGCCGACCCGCTGGTGCTGGATAAATGGTTCAGCCTGCAGGCGATCGGCGACCGCGCCGATATCGTGGAATCCGTGGGCAAGCTGACCGCGCACCCCGATTTTACATACAAGAATCCGAACCGCCTGCGCTCCCTCGTCGGCGCATTCGCCATGAACAACCAGCGCTGGTTCCACCGCAAGGATGGCGCAGGCTACAGGCTGCTGGCCGATACAGTCATCAAGGTGAACGCGATCAACCCGTCAACGGCCGCGCGGCTGCTGAACCCTTTGCGTAATTGGAAACGCTATGATGCTGCACGCAAGTCCTTGATGGAACAAGAATTAAAGCGTATCCTGTCGGAGAAGGACATCTCCAACGATGTTTATGAGATTGCATCCAAAAGTTTAAGCTAGAGAAGCTCATGACCGCTGAATTTGCCGACCATGACTGCCTGATTTGCAAAAAGCCGTTTTTCCCCTATCCGATGGGCGAAAAAAACGGATGCATTCTGCACGCCTGCAAGAACTGCGGATCGGTGATGACGGAACCGCTGATCACCCGCGACGAGCTGGAGGCCTATTTCGCCAGCATCGACCCGCAAATCACGCATGTTCCAGACCCCGCGCGCGAAATCATCGAGATGAAAGACCGCATCGTCAAGATTTCGCCGGAGCTGAAGGGCAAGCGTTTCCTTGATGTCGCGGCGCGCCAGGGTTATGCGATCAAGGCCGCTCATCTGCAGGGCATGAAGGTCTACGGGATTGACGCGCATGATTTCTTTATCCGCTTCGCGCAGGAAAAATATCCGCCAGATTTGTTCCAGAACATCAGCGTGCAGGATTACGCCGCGACCGATCCGGAAAAATACGATATCGCTTTCGCGCTCGAAACCTTCTGCGAACAGCCCGACCCCGAAGGCTTCGTGGCCGGCCTTGCGCGCCTCGTGAAACCGGGCGGGCTGCTGTATATCGAGGAAGTGGACGGCAACAGCTTCAACCTGCCCCGCAACTTCGCGAACTGGTCCTATGTCGATCCGCCCCTGAACTTCCTGTATATGTCCAAGCGCGGGATGGAGGAGATCCTCAACCGCCACGGTTTCCAGATTCAGAAAATGTTCTTTACATGGCGTCCCCTGATGCGTTTAATTGCCGTCAGGCAATAACCGCATTTTAACTGGGCGCGCATGGCGAAGGGCAAAACCCTCACCCGCATTATTCCGGCATATTCACCCGACTTCAGTTTTGAAGACCGGCATCGCGGCGATGTCTGCGGTCTCGACGAAGCCGGGCGCGGGCCTTTGGCGGGCCCTGTGGTGGCGGCCGCCGTCATCATCCGCCGCGCCGACATGCCGGTTGCGGTTTTATCGCAGATCAATGACAGCAAAAAGCTGAGCGCGACTAAAAGGGGAATACTTTACAAAGAGATATATCAATATTCTTATGTATCGGTTGGAGTTTGCGAGGTCGATGAAATCGACCGCCTGAACATTTTGCAGGCTTCGCTGCTGGCCATGCGCAAGGCGCATCAGGGACTGTTGAAACTGGTCAAAACGCCGCCTGTTGCCGCACTGATCGACGGCAACATGAAACCGAAACTGGGCGGCGCGATTGATGAAATTACCATCGTCAAAGGCGACGCACGCAGCTATTCCATCGCCGCAGCGTCGATCATTGCCAAGCATCACCGCGACGAGATCATGAAAAAGCATGCGGAACAGTTTCCGCAATATGGCTGGGCGCGCAACGCCGGATACGGCACAGCAAAACACCTTGAAGCGCTTGAAAAACATGGGGTTACGCCGCTACATCGACGTAGTTTCTCGCCAGTAGCTGAGAGACTAGTTAAGCAAAGTTCTGCAAACAACTGAATCTTTTGATTCTTTTTTCAAGATTTTCGTTGACGGCGAATCGCGAATGATTCATGATTCTTCTTATGAAGACGCTTGAAAAAAACGGCCTAAAGGCCTCAAAAATCGCACTCCCCCGCAACGAAATTCTTGCCGGCGACTGCATCGAGATCATGAAATCCTTGCCCGCGCGTTCGGTGGACCTGATATTCGCCGACCCGCCCTATAACCTGCAGCTGGGCGGTGACCTGACCCGCCCTGACCAGAGCAAGGTTGCCGGTGTGGACGATGCATGGGACAAGTTCTCCAGCTTCGCGTCTTACGACAAATTCACCAAGGCCTGGTTCCTCGAAGCCCGCCGCCTGCTGAAGGACGACGGCGCAATCTGGGTGATCGGCAGTTATCATAACGTGTTCCGTATGGGCGCGCAGCTGCAGGATCTCGGCTTCTGGATCCTGAACGACATCGTCTGGCGCAAGACGAACCCGATGCCCAACTTCCGCGGCCGCCGGTTCACCAACGCCCACGAGACGCTGATCTGGGCGGCGAAATCTGAAAATTCGAAATACCGCTTCAATTATGACGCGATGAAGGCGCTGAACGAAGACCTGCAGATGCGCTCCGACTGGACCATCCCCCTCTGCACGGGCGCGGAACGCCTGAAAAAGGGCGACGGCCACAAGGCGCATCCGACGCAGAAGCCGGAAGCCCTGCTCCACCGCGTCATCCTGTCCTCGACCAATATTGGCGACGTGATCCTCGACCCGTTCTTCGGCACGGGCACGACCGGCGCAGTCGCCAAGAAACTCGGCCGCGACTTCATCGGCATCGAGCGCGAAAAAGACTATATCGCCCATGCCAAGGAACGCATCGACGCGATCAAGACCGGCGACGAAGCCATGCTGAAACCGATCGAGAAGCGCGAAGAACCGCGCGTACCGTTTGGCCAAGTGATCGAGCAAGGCCTGCTGCAGCCGGGTGCCGTGCTGTTCGACCATTCCCGCCGCTATTCCGCCCGCGTCCGCGCGGATGGCAACCTTGTCGCCCGCAACCATACCGGCGACCATAAAGGTTCCATCCACAAGGTGGGCGCGGCGCTGCAAGGCCTGCCCTCCTGTAACGGCTGGACGTTCTGGCACTTCGAAACGAAAGGCAAGGTCTGGCCGATCGACGTTCTGCGCCAGGAAATCCGCTCGCAGATCCAGCCCGCATCACCGACTGCAAACTGATGGAACAAGACAACCCGATACGCGCGCCGCTGACGATTTTGGCCATTGTGCTGATCGTTTGCGGCGCGTTTCTTGTCATGGCGTTCGGATATGCGGCATGGCAGATGCTTTATCACCCCGAAAACGTCGAGGGTCTTAAATACCTCTTCGCCAAGGCGATGCCGGGATCGGAAGCCCCCGCCTTTACCTTCACCGATGACGGGCATGTGCGTACGCTGGAAATGAATGACTCCGTGAAAATGTTTTTCACGATCTTCCTCGGCATCATGGTGTTCCGCGCGTTGATCGGCGTCGGCGGCGCGCTGACCGGCACCGGCGTGACGATCCTGCGCGTGCTGGACGCGCTGTCGCCCAAGAAACCGCGCCGCGACAACGAACCCACCATTCCCCTATAAGCCAAAGCAATTTTTTTGTAGAGGTCCGCGATGCAGCAGCAGCTCAAACCCCTTCTGATGTTCGTGGCGCTCCTGCTAATCGCGGGCGGTGCGGCGCTGGCGCTTTGTTTCGGTTACGCAGCGTGGCAGGTGCTGTACCATCCTGAAAAGGTCGATACGCTCACCTATATCCTCGGCAATATCGCCCAGCAGAAAGACGTTCCGGCGATGACGATGGTGGTGGATGGCCGCGTCGGCGAATACAGGCTTTCCGCGCCGATGAAAATGTTCGGGCTTGCCTACCTGTTTATCGCGGGCCTTGCCATGCTGGTCAGCATCGCGCGCTGCCTGTCGGATGCGGGCGTGAATATCCTGAAGGCGATATGGGTTCCCCCACCCGCGCGCAAGCCGCAGCAAGCGGCGCAAGCCCCGCAGAAAAAGCCGGAAGCAACGCTTTAAAAATTACCGGATAAATACCGTCGTCACGAACTTCGTCATGTCCTTGTCGAGGAACACGTCGATCTGCGACAGTTCCGACACGAACATCGCGCGCGTACGGCGCAGGTTGATCGGCGGCGGCGGCATTTTGGCGATCAGCGACTGCAGGCGGAAACGGAAACGCACATACAGACGGCGGTCGGTGTTTTTCATGGAGGCCATTTTGTCCAGCAGCTGCTTGGCCTCGTCCATCGGGATTTTCAGGCGGTCAAAGGTCAGCGGCTGGTGCATCTGCGCCGTGAAGTTGACGGGGAACACGACCGACAATTCGGTGTCGCCGCAAAGTTTCTTGATGCCCTTTTCCTTGTCGGACAGGAACGAGATGTCGAGCAGCGACATCGAACCCACGCGCGTCAGAGCGCTTTCCGGCTTGAACGGGAAATCCTGCGTCTCGAAGTTATAGACGTTCAGGAAGATGGTTCCGCCCAGCTGGTACTGGATGCGGTAATAATCCTTGTGCTGCGTGACGCGGCTGACGATCTGCTGGCGGATTTTCTGCCAGTCGAAGTCGTTCTTGCTGTTCGCCTTCCACAGGTCGCAGAACATCATCTTGGCATAGCCGTTGGCGACGAGCGGATCGGTGATATCGACACCGTCCATCATGACGAGAGTCTGCGTAAGTTCCCTGTAATTCGGATCGGCGAAGGACTCACCCTTGTCGCCGCCGATAACACCGGCGCGCGCGGCACCAAAAGCAAGCATGAGCAGGAAAGCGGCGAAGACGGTGACAAAGAATCTCATGAAGATAACTCCGGAAAAATTCAGCTACTCATAATAGGTTTTGGCGCAGGAATACTCAAGCCGTCTTGGTTTTGCCGTTCAGGCACAGCCGGATAGCCTTTTTCATCAGCGTCGGCAGTGCGTAGTCGTCCAGTTTCTTTGCGGTAATCCATACCGGCTGCTCGAGTCCTGCATTTTTCGTATCACCGGTCCAGATATCCAGCACAAGGTCGAAATGGGTAAAACTATGGCGCACTTCGGCATCCAGCGGTTGCAGGCGGGTGATTTTAACGGGTGGCGGCAGGGATGCCGCAGCCTTTTTGTCGGTCACCCAGTCGGTCGTCGGCAGCTGGTACATGCCCTCATAAAGCCCCTGCCCTGCGCGCTTGTGGATCAGGAATTCGCCTTTGGCGTTGTTGATCCAATAGACCTTGCCGTAACGGACAGGCTTGACCGATTTCGGCAGTTTGCGCGGCAGTTCTTCCTGAATGCCTATCTTCCTTGCAGTGCAATCGTCACGCCACGGGCAGAGCGTACATTTGGGCTTGCGGGGCGTGCAGACCGTCGCGCCCAGTTCCATGAAGGCCTGCGTGAAATCGCCGGGGCGATCGTTACCGGCGGCCAGTTTTGCGGCACCGGCGCGGATGGCGGGTTTGGACAACGGCAGAGGTTCTTCAATACCGAAAAAGCGGCTGACGACACGCTCCACATTGCCATCGACGGCAACCGCAGGCTGGTCGAAGGCGATGGATGATACCGCCGCCGCCGTATAGGGACCGATGCCCGGCAATTCAAGCAATCCATCCACATCGCGCGGGAATTTACCGCCGCATTTTTCCACCACCGCAACCGCGCATTTGTGCAGGTTGCGTGCGCGGGCGTAATAGCCGAGCCCCGCCCAGGCCGCCAGCACATCGTCCAGTCTGGCCGCCGCCAGATCCTGCACCGTCGGCCATTTGCCGATGAATTTCAGGAAGTACGGGCCGACGGTAATGACCGTCGTTTGTTGCAGCATGATTTCAGACAGCCAGACGTGATACGGGTTCGGCCGTTTGCCCTTCACGGCGCGCCACGGCATGACGCGCTGGTGGCGGTCGAACCAGTCCAGCAATTGCTGCTGGAGGCGCGGAATTGGCGATTTCTTGACGCTGGACATGGGAAACTAAATAGACATACTAATTCCCCATGACAACCTTTAACCGCCCGCGCCCGCTTTCCGACCTGATGCCCGGCCTGACCAAGGATATCTTTGGCAAGAAAAACCTGCTGTTCGGCAAACTGATCGCGCAATGGGTGGATATCGTCGGGCCGGATGTCGCCAGCCATACGATGCCGGTCGAGCTGAAATTCCAGCGAAAAACGGAAAAGGAAAAGGGCGGCTCCCCGCAGGCCGTATTGATGCTGGGCGTGCAGCCGGCCTTCGCGCTTGAGTTCAGTTATCAGAAGAATTTGATGATCGAGCGGCTGAACGCGTTTTTCGGCTACCCCGCCATCAAGGACATCAAGATTATCCAGGATTCATCTATTATGGATAATAAAAAACCCAAGCCCGTCAAAATCAAGCCGCTGACCCTGCAAGAGCAGCAATCTATCGACGCTGTCACCGCCGACATTAAAGATAATGATTTACAAACGGCGTTAAAAAATTTAGGTAAAGCAATCGCCTCGCGCAAGGAATGATCCCGCGCTAGAATTTTATGACAATTGAAGAAAACAAGGTGCATCTATGACGAAAGTCGCCGCAAACACCCTCCGCAAAGGGATGGTCGTCGAATACAACAGCAAACTCTGGGTCGTGATGGAAAACGAACTCCGCTCCCCGGGTAAAGGCGCGGCCGTCGCGCAGGTCGTCATGCGCGACATCCAGAGCGGCACGAAAATGGACATCCGCTTCGCAACGCAGGACATGGTCGAGCGCGCGCGCGTGGACGAGGAAGAATATCAGTACCTCTACAGCGACGGCGCACATTACACCTTCATGCACACCGAAACCTTCGATCAGGTGATCGTCGACAAGGAACTGATCGGCGAACCCGCCGTGTTCCTGCAGGAAAACATGATCTGCATCCTGCAGATGAACGAAGGCAAGCCCCTGTCCGTCACGCTGCCCGAAACCGTCACCATGATGATTTCCGAAGCGGATCCCGTCGTGAAGGGCCAGACCGCGTCGTCGTCTTACAAGCCTGCCGTTCTTGAAAACGGCGCGCGTGTGCTTGTGCCGCCGCATATCGAGGCCGGCACCCGCATTGTCGTGCGCACCGAAGATTCTTCGTATGTCGAGCGCGCGAAAGACTGATTAAAATGGCCATTTCCCGCCGCTCCGCTATCCTGAACGTCATGGTCGAAGCCGCTGAAAAGGCGGGCCGCGCTTTGGTCCGCGATTTCGGCGAAGTCGAGCATCTTCAGGTATCGAAAAAAGGCCCCGCCGATTTCGTTTCCACCGCCGACCTCAAATCGGAAAAGATCCTGATGGAGACTCTGTCCAAGGGCCGCCCTTCCTACGGCTTCCTGATGGAAGAAGGCGGGGAGAAAAAGGGCACGGAAGCCGGCCTTCGCTGGATCATCGACCCGCTGGACGGAACGACCAACTTCCTGCACGGCATTCCGCATTGGTGCATCGCGCTCGCGCTTGAAAAAGACGGCGAGATCGTGGCGGGCGTGGTGCATAACCCCGTCAACGACGAAACCTTTTATGCTGAAAAAGGCACCGGCGCGTTCATGACAGGCCGCCGTTTGCGCGTATCAAACCGCGCGACGCTGACCGATGCCGTGATCGCCATGGGCGGCGCGCGCCCGGGTGCCGCAAACCATGCGGCATTCATGGCCGAACAGAACGCGATTTCCCCGTTCACTTCCGGCATGCGTCGTTTCGGCGCGGCTGCGCTCGACCTCTGCTATGTGGCGGCGGCGCGCGTCGACGGTTTCTGGGAACGCGACCTGAACGCATGGGATGTCGCCGCGGGCGCGCTGATCCTCAAGGAAGCGGGCGGCACGGTTTCCGAGATGAACGGCGGCAAGAATTACGTCTATGGCCGCAGCATTGTCGGTGCCAACGCCCCGCTGCACGCTGAACTGCTGAAAAAACTGCAGGCCGCCAGCGGCAAGGATGCGCCGAAAGTAGCGTCGGCCACTTAAACGAGGTCATCATGATGCGCCGGCAATTATTCCTCTGCACCGCAATCGCCGCATTGCTGTCATCGCCGGCGCAGGCACAGTATATTGACCGCTACAAAACCGAGGAACGCCCTCAGGTCGAAGTCAACCTCGATGTGCTGAACGACCGTCAGGAACAGGAATACCACGCGCAGACCGATGTGGCGCAGGAGCCCCTGCCCGTGTCGCAGCCGCCCGTCATGGAAGCGCAGGCGGTCGAGGCAATGCCCGAGCCCGCTGTTCCCGCTCTAAAACGCAAGCTGCTGAAACCCGTCCTGACGACGCCCGTTGTGCAGGAAGAAGCGCCGGAAGAAGAAATCGCCGAAGCGCCCGAAGCGCAGCCGAAGGGCATCACGCCAAACGGCGAAATGCCCCCGACGCAGACAATCGTCAAGCATGTCATCATCAAATCCTATTCTCCTGTCGATGATATGCCCGTGGCGCAATCCGCCGCCGTCGATCAAATCTACCGTCAGGCGGCAATCGAGGATATGGCGGCAGCGATCACGCCGGCCGAACAGCCCCTGCCCCTGCCGCGCCGCAAGCCTGTGATGGGCGAAGCGAAGGCCGAACCTGTGCGCATGGCCGCGCTGTCGAAAAAAACGGCCGCCGCGCCGGCGATTGCCGACGATGTGCCCGCGACGCAGACCGCCGTCGAAGAACATAAAGACGAGCCAAAAATCGAGGTCGCAGAAACAGAAATCGCGCCCGATGTTAAATCGGAAGAACCTAAAGCGCCTGAACCGGCAAAGGTTGAAGAAACCAAACCGGTAGAAACCGCAGTCGTGGAGGAAACACCCGCGCCCGTGGCGACCGTAGCCAAAACAGAAGAACCGAAGGCGCAAGAAAACAATCAGGAACAGGCGGCCGCAGACCCTGCCCCCGCGCCTGTGCAGATGGCGCAGGCGGATATTCCCGCGCCCGTCACGCCTCAGCCGGCGCGCAACCGCATCATTTCGCAGCCGCCCCGGCTGAAAGAACAGACTCTGCAGCCACTGCTGCCGCGCACGACACCCGCTGGCAAGCCGATTGTCAGCACGCCGCCTGATGTCGGTACAGCTACAGCACCCGTGCGCCCATCGGCACCAGCCGTGCCCAAGATGGCCGCGCAGCCCGTCGCTCCGGTCGCTGCAGATCCGCTGCCCGAAGCTGTTCCGGTTGCGCCCGTCGAACAGGCCGCGCCTGTAACACCTGTCGCGCCGGTTGCTACAGCCCCCACGCCTGCAGCCGCAGAAGAAACACCCGCGCCGCCGCGCCCGTCGCTGGAAATCGTCGGCGCGCCGCTGGCAGATGTGAACGCGCCGTCGGATCCCGCAGAAACCGCGATGCCGGTTGTGCCCGTGATCGACGACCTGACTTTGAACTTCCCCGGCAATTCGAGCGACCTGACCGCTGAGTCGCAAAAGAAACTGGATGCCGTCATCCGCCAGATGGGCGAAATGATCGAAGGCCGCCTGCAGGTTCGCGGCTATGCGACCGGCGAAGACGGCAGCCAGTCCAGCGCCCGCCGCATCGCGCTTTCGCGCGCGCTGGCTGTGCGTTCGTACATGATGGACAAGGGCATCAAGCCGACCCGCGTCGATGTGAAAGCGGCAGGCAAAGAAACCGACCGCCAGCCGCTTGACCGCGTCGATCTGATCTTCGCGCGCTGATGCCTGCCCGCGATAAAGCGATGTCCGCAATCGCCAGACTTTGGGCACAGATACTGCCCGAACTGAAACTGGCCGCCGCAACCCCGATCTTACGCATCGTCGCCGCCCTGTTCGCGGCCTATTCTGCCGCCGCTTTGGCGATGTTCAACGGCCGTGGCATTGAATTCACGCTGTTCGCCTATGTCAGCCTGCTCTTCCAGCCCTTCGCGATCATCATTTTCGCGCTGCTGTATCTTGGCTGGCCGCGCGCGCTGAAGGACAAGCTTGCCCGTTTCTATAACGGAGATTTTGTTATTTCGGGCTTGCTGCTGGTGGTCATCACGCTTTTCTTCCATTCCGTATTCCTGACCTTCAAGACAAGTTTCACCGATTTCGTGCCTTTCTGGACGGACGAGACCCTGATGAAAGCCGACCGCGCGATCCATTTCGGCCAGACGCCGTGGGAAATGATCGCGCCGGTCTTTTCAAACGCCGCGCTGATCTATGTCATCGATTTTCTTTATACCTTCTGGCTGCTGGTCAACCTGCTGGTCATTTTGCAGCAGGCCTTCGCGTCGAAAACGCCGGAACTCCGCGCGACGTTTTTCCTGTGCTATTACATCGTCTGGATCGTGATGGGCACGATCATCGCACTGGCGGCATCATCCGCCGGCCCGTGCTATTTTGAACATGTGTCGTCACTGCCGAACCCCTATGCCGCGCAGATGCAATTCCTCGATCACCTGGACAAGACACAGGGCGTGAACGCCATCGCCTTCAAGAACGCGCTGTGGGAAAACCATGCGCAGGGCAAGGGCGGCATCATCAACGGCATCTCCGCCTTCCCCAGCATCCACGTCGCGATGGCTGTCGTTTTCGCCCTTGTCGGGCGGCATTACGGACGCGTCGTACGGTGGAGCGGCTATTCTTATCTTGCGCTGATCATGGTGGGGTCGGTCGCGCTGAACTGGCATTACGCAGTCGATGGCTATGCTTCGCTGGTCATGACGCCGCTGGTATGGGCATTCAGCAGCTGGGCGGTCAGGCGTTACAAACTGGCCGTGCCGCGCGCCTAGCTGGCATTCAAATCCATCTGCAATGCGGCAAGGTGTTTATAGACACCTTCCTGCTCGAACAGCTCGGCATGGGTACCCTGCGCCACCACACTGCCCTGATCCATCACGATGATGTTGCCCGCATTCTGCACGGTCGAAAGGCGGTGCGCGATAATCAGGGTCGTGCGGCCTTCCATCAGGTTGCGCAGCGCCTTGTGCACGGCGATTTCGTTGGCGGCATCAAGCGCCGATGTCGCTTCGTCCAGCAGCAGGATTTTGGAATCTTTCAGGATCGCGCGGGCTATGGCGATGCGCTGTTTCTGCCCGCCCGACAAGCGGTTGCCGCGTTCACCGACCAGCGTGTTATATCCCTGCGGCAGTTTCAGGATGAATTCATCGGCCTGCGCCAGTTCGGCGGCGCGTTTCACTTCGGCATCGGTCGCGCCGGGTTTTGCGACACGGATATTGTCGGCGATAGAAATGGAGAATACCGCAGGGTCCTGCGACACGACGCTCAGGTGCTTGCGCACATCGCGGGGGTCGCATTCGGCCAGATCAATCCCGTCAATCGTCACGCGGCCTTGCTGCGGGTCATAAAACCGCTGGAGCATCTGGAATGTTGTTGTCTTGCCGGCACCGCTCGGCCCCACCAGCGCCGCAATTTCACCGGGGGCGATATTGAACGACACGCCGTTCAATGCATGCTGCCCGGGCCGCGTGGGATAACTGAAGCTGACATTATCGAATGCAATGCTGCCTGCGATTTTTTCCGGCAGCAATTTCGGCACGGCTGGCGTTTTGACAACCGGTGCGGCCTCTAGAATGCCCGCAATGCGGTCGGCTGCACCGGCGGCGCGGTTGAAATCGCTCAAGGACTCGCTGACGGCCGTCACCGCGCCCGCGACGATCGCCACATAGAATATGAACGCCGACAATTCACCTGCCGACATCGAACCCGTTAAAACCTTGTGCCCACCATACCACAGCACCACACCGATCGCGCCAAAGACGGTAGAGATAACCCATGCGATCAGGATCGCGCGGGTATGGATGTAACGCAGCGCAGTCTTATAGACCTGATCGGCCAGCGAACTGAACTGGGCCGATGCCGCTTCTTCGTAGCCGAAAGACTGTATCGTCTGGATGCCCTGCAATGTTTCAAGGCTATACGAACCCACATCGCCGACGCGGCTCTGCGTATCGCGCGACTTGGCGCGCACACGGCGGCCGAACCAGAGCAAAGGCCCCAGCACCACCGGCACCGCCAGCATCACCACCCCCGTCATCGACGGGCTAACCACGCAGAGCATGACCAGCCCCCCCGTCAGCATCAGGGAATGGCGAAACGCCATGGGCAGGTTGGTGGTGATGACGATTTGCAAAATGCTGGTATCGGCATTGATGCGCGAAATCTGGTCCCCGGTCTTGTTCTGCTCGAAAAACGCAGGGTCGAGGGTCAGCAGGTGTCGGTAAATCTTGGCGCGCAGGTCGCGGATCACCCGTTCCGCCACCAGATAAACAAGGCGCAGCCGCATATAGGTGGATGCCGCCATGATAACGACAACGACCGCCAGAATGGACAAGGCGTTGTTCAGGTAGGCATCGCTGCCTGCCGCGAACGCCTTATCGACGATTCCCTTCAGCCCCCAGCCGACCGCGAGAGTCAGGACAGCGGAGATGGACATACCGGCAATGCCGCCCGCCAGCAGATAACGGTAAGGCCACAGGAGCGGCCACAGGAATTTCAGGGGTTTCTCTACCCCCTTGTCCACACGCAGATTTTCGATTGATTGGTCCATTCCCTGCTCCACCGGTTGCCTCCCTGTTATTATGTTATGTAAATAGTGTTTTCAGGGTAAAACAGCGTCTTGGCGAGAGATTGAACGAATACCCGCCAAAGTCAATAATATGCTTGCATATTACGCGAAATGACGGTAAAAACTGCAACCTATGGCGCCTTCCGTATGACGGCAGCCTTAAAGTTTTTCCAGGAGCTGACGGCTATGAAAGAGAAAATCCACCCTGACTATCACACCATCAAGATGATCATGACCGATGGCTCGGAACACAACATCCGCAGCACCTGGGGCAAAGAAGGCGATGTGATGCGCCTCGACATCGACCCCCTGAACCATCCGGCCTGGACCGGTGGCACCGCGAAGGTGATGGAAAAAGGTCGCCTTGCCAAGTTCGGCAACAAATACGCTGGCCTGGGCGTCGCTGCCGCTGAAAACGCAAACGCAGCCTTGGAAAAAGGCGCGGAAGCGAAAAAAGCAGCTGGCGCAGCAGCCCCCGCCACTGAAGCAGCTCCTGCCGCGAAAAAAGAAGAGAAGAAAAAGAAGTAATCTTTTTCAACCACTTAATAAAACCGCCCGGTGCGCAAGCCCGGGCGGTTTTATTTTTGGCATTTTTTTGTGATCCGCCCGCCAATGAGCCCCGTAGAAAGAGTGCAAGGAGGACGAGCGGTGCCCATGACGGGGCCGCTGACAAGTCCCCCGGCAGGCGCGCAAGGTTGCGGCCTGTCTTAACGTAACTGGTATTGCTCAAGGAGAATATCAACATGCACGCACTCGATTTCACCCCCCTTTTCCGCTCCACTGTCGGTTTCGACCGCCTGTCACAGATGCTGGAAAACAGCCTTGTTTCCGACACCGGCACGGCATACCCGCCCTATAACATAGTGAAGCTGGATGACGACAATTACCACATCACGATGGCGGTTGCGGGTTTCCGCGCCGAAGACCTTGATATCGTGGCGAAGGAAAACCAGCTGGTCGTACAGGGCCGCGCTGTGCCGCGCGAGGAAGCAAAAGGCGCTGTCTATCTGCACCGCGGCATTGCGGAGCGCGCGTTCGAACGCCGCTTCCAGCTGGCGGACCATATCCGCGTCGCGGATGCGGGCATTGATAACGGCCTGCTGACGATCGCGCTCGTCCGCGAAGTGCCGGAGGCAAAAAAGCCCCGCAAGATCGAGATCAAGGGCGCATCACCCCTGATCGACAGTAAAAAAGCGAACTAACCCCTTCTTCGACTACACACACGAAGACAGGCAAGGCCCTTCCGGCTGCCCCCGGAAGGGCCTTTTCTTTTATGCTTGGGGCGGCTTGGCGCGGAAGATGCGCACGAAGGGTACTTTGTTCTTCACTTCGTCGCCCGTCATGCCCGGATTGATCTGTGGCGAGACATGAATATCGCGTGCGGCGTTTTCGTAGGTGAGCGTGCCATCCGCGACCATTTTCCTGATGCCTTCAGGCGTTGCGGCGGCGCGGATTTTATCTTTTTCAGCATCGCTCACCGGCCCCGACGTGAACAGCACATGCAACCCGTATAGCATGGCATCGTCAAGACTGCGGATTTTGTCAAAGAATCCGCGGCCGCGCATGGGCGGCGCGTCGGACGATACCCAATGCGTGCTGCCCGGCGATTTCTGCGCGAACAGCTCGCCCGGATGCATGCTGACGAATCCTTCGAATTTCACATTTTTCAGGAAGCTGTCGCGGTCTTCGATAATGACAACAACGTCTTCGCTGTCCGTCAAACCGGTCGTGGCGATGCGGTGCTGTTTCGGGAACAGGCTTGCAATCGCCGTGCGCGGGTTTTCGGCGGCGTGGACGATGCCTTTATGCGGCTTGATCGGGTCGCCCTTTTGCTGGTGCGGCTCGGCATGGAACAGCACGGGCGGATAAACGGGCGGCGCGGGATTTTTCAGCGCGTCCTTGATCGCCTTTTGCTCGGCATTCACGATCGCCATGCTCTCGGCATCGTTCATCAGGTACGTGATGCCGAAATGCGCGGGCGCGGGCCAGTCATTCAGGCTATCCACCCATTTGAAGCCTTCGTTTTCATGGTCGAGATCGGGCGCGAATTCGTGATCGACGACGGCGAGATAATTGTTATATGTGAATCCGTTCTGTTTGAATTCCGCGAGCGGGATGAGGTCGAAGGCATTACCCTGATAATTCGTTTCTTCACGGAATTCTCGCGCCGCGCCATGCGCTGGCGTTTCACCGGGGTCAAGCAAACCGCCTGCCAGCGCCCATGTGCGGCCATGTTTTACATGGTCGGACCTCTTTAGCGCCATCAACCGCCCCGTATCGCGCGCCAGCACAAGAATGCCCGCGCCTTCGTTGGACGATACGAACTTTTTCGGCGGCTGTGCAGGGTCGCTCATGATGTGCCTTTTTGATGTGATGGTTATTTTTAGCGGATGCGGCTGTCTGCGACCAGAGGGTTGCACAAGTTTCAATCATCCAATTATTTCAATGCGTTAGATAGACATGCCTTTTCAAATATTGCTTTGTATATGTAAACATCTATGGCATGATGCAGCCATTCGACATATTCCCTGACGAGGATTTCATGACGCAAGGCATCACCACCCTCACCCGCGACATCGCCGATGGCGAAGTGTTCAAGCATAAAGGCTCGCTGCAACTCAACGGCAATATCGGCAAGGGCGCAAAAGTTGAAATAACCGGCGGCGGCATCCGCGTCAGCGGTTCGGTGGGCGACGATGCGACAGTCGCGGCGAATGGCGGCGGCAATTCGATTTCCGTTTCCGGCAACCATGTCGTCATAAATGGCGACCTTGTCGGCGGCCGCGTGATCGTGAACGGGCGTGTTATTTCGGGCGGCGGATCGAGCCTCCAAGGCGGTTTTTCAGGCATCACGATCGACGGCAATGCCGGCGCGCGTGTGACGCTGACAACCGATGGGGCGCTGGAGATCAAGGGCGATGCCGGCGGAAAATTGCAGGCGCGCGCGGATGGCAGCATCCACCTGAACGACGCAGGCATCGGCCTGTCGTCGCGTTCCGGCGGCAGTTTTCATGCAGAAAATATCGGCGCGGGCGCGGGCATTACATCGGGCGGTTCGATGCATATCGAAACGCTTGGCAACAGCAGCACCGCCAATTCCGGCGGGTCGATGCATATCGGCACCATCGGAGCGGGCGCGCGCGCGAATGCGGGCGGATCGATAAAGGTGCAGCTGGCGCACAGCACGGCGCGGCTGTCATCGGGCGGATCAAAAAAGATCGGCCGCGTGAGCGCGGATGATGCAGATTTCAAATTATCGGCCGCATTTGACGGTGCCGCCACGCCCGCCGCAAAACCTGCGGCTCCCGAAACACCGAAGCCGCCGAAGAAGCCCGGCTTTAACCTGTAATCAGGGCGGGTCGCCTTTGGGCAGCTGGTCGGCCTGTTTTTGAAATTCTTCCAGCCGCTTTACCTCGTCGGCCAGCTGTTTTTTGACAGCGTCCTTGTCATCGGCATTCACGCCCGCGCTTTTCAGGGCTTTTTTCTGTTCCTGCACGGCGGGATTTGCATCGATCGCCTGGTCCACCTTGCTGTTTTTGCCCAGCACCGACACCATCATATAGGCGACAAGCGCCAAGGTGACGGCAAGACTGACCGCGCGGATGAACATGCTTACTTCTCCATCAGGTAATTGGCGGCAGCCTTTATGAATTCGTCAATCGTGGCGACCTGTTTCACGCCGTAGCGGCGGCAGACGATATCCACGTTCCCGCGCCGCCAGAACCCCTCCGGGCAGCAGACCAGCAGCTTCTCCGGATGCGCCCCTGCCTGCAGCCCCAGTTCCAGTAATGTGATCGGCGATTTTGTTTCGGGCGCGAAGTACATGAAGACCATGTCGGACGCCGCAATCGCATCCAGTTCCCAGTCCACCTGTTGCTTGAATGCCGGATTGTCGATGCTCTGTTCCCAGCTGACATCCCAATGCACGCGGCGCGGGTTGAGGATCAGCGCGTCGATATGGCGCAGCGCGGAGACCGTGCGTTCCTGCCAGTTATCCGCCTTGCCCATTTCAATCGAACCCGCGAGAAAGATGGTTTTCTTCCCCGTGATGCCGCTGTAATCGTCCGGTGCCTTGATTTCAATCATGAAATTATTCTAGACCTTTTTGCGGAACAAACAAGGCAGCCGATGCATTGGACTAAACGGGAAACAAAGGCATCTACACGGTGTCAAAACCTTATAGTTTTCTTCGTTTCCTATCAGTTTTCCGGCCGCTTGCCCTTTTGTCCCCGGTCAAATCCTGTGGGACTGTGTATAGGAGCGCGAGACGGTCGGACCAACGGGAGAGGCAAGGCTATTTTTTATAGCTTTGCCTCTCCTTTGTTTATGTATGCATTAAATTAAGACTTAGGCGCGCGGGGTTTCGGTTCTTTGTCCTTGCGGCGGACATAGAGCGTCTTGGTGACTTCGGCCACCACATCGCCCTTTTCGTCCTTTACCTCGACCACGAATTTAGGTTCGACCTTGTCGTTTTTGTCGGCAAGATCGCGGATTTCCTGCAGGCGCGCTGCGCTGATGTTGAAATGGGCGGAAATCGTGCCCTTGCCCGGTTTTTTGAATTTAATCTCGGACGATTTATCCCAGACGATATAATCCTTGCCGAGGTTTTTCAGCAGGATCATCGCAAAAAACGGGTCTGTCATGGAAAAGATCGAACCACCGAAATGGGTGCCGACGTAATTGCTGTTCCACTTGCGCAGCTTCATCTGGACCTTGATATCGTTAAAGTCCTTGCTGATTTCCTTCACCTTCACATTCGCGCCAAGAAACGGCGGCCAGAGGTTGAGGAAAAAGCGGAAGGCGTTCGGCCCCATTTTGTCTTTCAGGCTCATGCTGCCTCAAGCTGTTTGAGTGCCTGCGCCAGTTTCGACTTCAGGTTCTCGGCCTCGGTGCGCGATTCAGTCTGCTCCGCCACCACCTCCTCCGGCGCTTTTGCGAGAAAGGCGGGGTTATTGAGCATCTTGTTGATGCGCTCGATATTCGCATTCGCCTTTTCGATTTCTTTTTGCAGGCGTGCGCTTTCCAGCTTGATATCGACCACATCGGCGAGCGGCAGGACAATGCTGGCCTCGTCGATCACCATTTGCAGCGAACCCTTGGGCGCGGCGGCATCGTTTGCCTCCGCTTCCGACAGGCGCGCAAGGCGTTTGATGATGTCGTTATAGGTTTTCAGGCGCTGTTTGCTGGTGTCATTCGCCCCTTGCAGCAGCATCTTGATCTGTGCCGCTGCCGGCACGTTCATGTCTGAACGCACGGAACGGATTTCCGAGATCAGGCGCACGACCCAGTTCATTTCGGCCTGCGCCGCCATGTCGATGATCTTGTCCGAAAATTCGGGCCATGCCTTGCTTTGCAGCCAGTCGGCCTTGTCATGCGATGCTTCCGTTTTGCCGAGCAGGTGCATATGCAGTTCTTCGGTCAGGTACGGCATCATGGGGTTGAGGAGCAGCAGCAACTGGTCGAGCACCCAGCCAGTGGTGTCACGCGTTTCCTGTTTTACGGTTTCATCCGACCCGTTAATCAGCGGCTTGGTGAATTCGATATACCAGTCGCAGAACGTGCCCCAGGTGAAGTGGTACAGGTGCATCGCGGCTTCGTTGAACTTATACGCCTTCAGCGCCTCCGCCGTTTGTCGGCTGACGGTTGCCAGCTCGCTGATGATCCATTTGTTGATCGTCTGTTTCACGCTATCGGGCTTGAAATCCAGCTTCAGCGTGCAGCCGTTCATTTCGCAGAAGCGCGAAGCGTTCCACAATTTGGTGGCGAAGTTGCGGTAGCCCTCGACACGCGCGGGCGACAGTTTCACATCGCGTCCCTGCGCCGCCAAGGCAGTCAGGGTGAAACGCAGCGCATCTGCACCGTATTCGTCGATGATTTTCAAAGGATCGATGACGTTGCCCTTCGACTTCGACATCTTCTGGCCTTTTTCATCGCGGACGAGCGCGTGGATATAGACCGTCTTGAACGGCACTTCGCCCATGAAATGGATGCCCATCATCATCATGCGGGCAACCCAGAAGAACAGGATGTCGAAACCGGTCACGAGTGTTTCGGCGGGATAATATCGCTTTACCTCTGCCGTATTTTTCGGCCAGCCGAGCGTGGAGAACGGCCAGAGTGCAGAGGAGAACCACGTATCCAGCACATCTGCGTCGCGTTCCAGTTTCACATCGTTGCCGAATTTCGCCTTTGCCTGCGCATAGGCTTCAGCTTCGGTTTCTGCGACGAATACGGAATTGTCCGGTCCGTACCAAGCGGGAATCTGGTGACCCCACCAGATCTGGCGGCTGATGCACCACGGCTGGATGTTGTTCATCCATTCGTAATAGGTTTTTGTCCAGTTGGCAGGCACGAACTTTGTTTTACCTTCATCGACCGCCTTAATCGCGGGTTGGGCGAGCGTTTTGGCATCGACATACCATTGGTCGGTCAGCAACGGTTCGATAATCACGCCGCCGCGGTCACCATAGGGAACCTGATACATATGGGTTTCGACCTTTTCCAGCAGGCCGAGCGCCTCGATCTCTTCCAGTACTTTTTTGCGCGCATCGAAACGATCCATGCCGATATAGGCCGCCGGCACTTTAGCGCCGTCGGGATCGGCGATTTTCGCATCTTTGTCCATGATCGAAATCATGGGTAGTTTATGGCGCTTGCCGACTTCAAAGTCGTTGAAGTCATGCGCAGGCGTGATTTTCACGGCACCCGAGCCCTTTTCGGGATCGGCATAGCTATCCGCCACGATCGGAATTTCGCGGCCGGTAATGGGCAGCACGACCATCTTGCCGACAAGGTCTTTGTAACGGTCGTCATCCGGATGCACGGCAACGGCGGTATCGCCCAGCATGGTTTCGGGGCGCGTGGTGGCGATGACAATGAATGTATCGGCCATACCCTTGATCGGGTATTTGAAGTGCCACATATTGCCCTTGGTCTCGCGCGGCTCAACCTCGAGGTCGGAAATGGCGGTGTGCAGTTTCGGATCCCAGTTCACAAGGCGCTTGTCCTTGTAAATCAGGTTTTCCTTGAACAGCTGCACGAAGACTTTGTTGACGGCCTTGTTCAGCCCGTCATCCATCGTGAAACGCTCGCGGCTCCAGTCGGGTGTCGCGCCAAGGCGGCGCAGCTGGCCGGTGATGGTGTTGCCGGATTCTTCTTTCCATTGCCAGACGCGTTCGAGGAATTTTTCGCGGCCGAGGTCGTGGCGCGTTTTCTTTTCCTCGCCCAGCAGGCGTTCGACCACCATCTGCGTCGCGATACCGGCATGGTCGGTGCCGGGCTGCCACAGCACGTCGCGGCCCTGCATACGCTCGAACCGTGACAGGATATCCTGAATTGTCGTGTTCAGCGCATGGCCCATATGCAGGCTGCCCGTGACGTTGGGCGGCGGCATGGGGATGCAATAGGGCGCTTTGTTGCTGTTGACGTCGGCGGTGAAGGCTCCGGATTTTTCCCAGAGTTCGTAATGTTTCTTTTCGACGTCTTTGCTTTCGAAGGTTTTATCGAGCATGGTTTTCCCCAAAAATTAGATACATAATATACGCGCAAAAGCATTGATTTGTGAAGGGTTTTTGCTCAAAATCAGACACCGTCAACGTACTAAAAAACAGGCCGTAGAAACCCTTTGTCCACCGCCCCCCAGACCGCGGAAGATCTGATCCAGCAGGCGCGCGCGCAACTGCAGCAAAAGCAGCTGGAGCCGGCGAAGGCCAGTTTTGAAGCATCCCTGAAGCTGCAAAAAACCGCCGCCGCCTATCGCGGGCTTGGTAATATCCAGTTCATGCTGCGCAACCACCGCGACAGCATCCCTTTCTTTGACAAGGCGTTGGAGGTGGATGCGGGCGACCATGCGTCACTTGCCATGCTCGCGGAGGCATATTTCGAGCTGGGGAATACCGAAAAAGCAGTCGGTTATTCCACCCTTGCCATCGCCGCGGCACCCGCCGAAATCCGGTACAAGGAGCGGTTTATCCACATCTCCCGCGATGCGGTGTTTTTTCAATACAACCATGTTATAGAAAATACCCTGCTGGAATGCCTGAAAACCCCCGGCCTCGATTGTTCCGGCGCCCAGGGGCTTTGGTACAATACCTTTACCCTGAACCCCGATTTCCGGCGTTTATATGCGGTAAAACGCGCGGCCGAAAAACAGGGCGGTTTTTTTGGCAGGATCAAGGAACGCATGGCGGCATCCCTGCCCGCCAAGGATGATGCCAGCGTATCGTTTGATCCGGCATCGTTCGACAATGCGACGGATTTTTCACCGCTGATGAAACCGTTTTTCCTGCTCGGCCTTGAAAAAATCACGGTCTATACGGCAGCGTTCGAGGCATTTTTGACGCATCTGCGCCGTGCTTTACTGCTGCAACCTGAACGGTTTAACACGCAGGAAAGATTGTCGATTGCCGCGAGCCTGGCGCAATATTGTTTTAATACGGATTATATCCTGCATGTGACGGCTGAAGAAACCACGAAACTTGTTACGCTCGGCGTAACGCCCGTCGATATCGCGTTACGCGCCTGTTACGCCCCGTTACATCAGATCGCGGATATCGATGCGATAGCCAAAGGCTTTACGCAACTGGCGGAACTTTCCGGCGTGATTGAAACGCAAGTGACCGAAGTACGCACGCGCGAAAATGCGGCAAGGAACATTCCCGCCATCACGCCGATCGCCGATGCCGTGTCGGTCAAGGTGCGCGAGCAGTACGAGGAATCCCCCTACCCCCGCTGGAAAACAATCCCCCGCAATTTGACGCTGGAACGCGTGGCCGACCCGTTGCGCAAGCAAGGCGCGAAAATTTTGATCGCCGGTTGCGGCACAGGCCAGGAAGCGGCGCAGATCGCGACCGTGCTGCCGGATGCGCAGATACTTGCCGTCGATCTCAGCCTTGCCAGCCTGTCCTATGCGCAGACGCAAACCGGTAAACTGGGTTTCAAAAACATTACCTTCCGGCAGGCGGATATTTTGCAACTGGGCAGCCTGACCGAGCGTTTTGACGGCATTATTTCGGGCGGCGTATTGCACCATTTGCACGACCCGCTAAAAGGCTGGGAAGTGCTGACGGGCCTGCTGAACCCGGGCGGCCAGATGCGCATCGCGCTTTACAGCAAAATCGCGCGCAAGCATCTGGTCGTCGCGCAAGACATCATCAAGCAAAAAGGTTTCCCGCCGACAATCGAAGGCATGCGCGATTTCCGGCAGCAGAGCGCGGCACTGCTCGACCGTGATGTACTCAACACCATTTCTGCGGTCAGCGATTATTACCATGCCGCCATGTACCGCGACATGCTGTTCCATGTGCAGGAACATTGCTTTGATATTCCCGGCATCGATGCGGCGCTGAAAAAACTAGGCCTGACATTCCAGCAATTCATTTTGCCGCCCGCCATCATCGCGCAATATATCGCCGCCTATCCGTCCGATCCCGCCGCGACGTCGCTGGCCAATTGGCATAAATTCGAACAATCACATCCGCAACTTTTCCTTGGCATGTACCAATTCTGGTGCCGGAAATGAGGCGATTTCAGGAAGCATCATGAGCCAGATCAACGAACTCAACCTCGCCGCTAAAGGCATGATCGAGCAAAAGCGTTTTGATGACGCGCGCAAGACGCTGGAGCAGTCGATCGCCCTGCAAAAAAATCCCGTCGCTTTACGTTATATGGGCGTGTTGTGCCGCTTTACCCGGCAACTGCCCGAAGCGGTTGTCTGGCATCAGGAGTCCCTCAAGCTTGCGCCCGACGACCCTGCCACCCTGTCACAGCTGGCGGAGACGTTTTTTGACGCAGGTGACATGCTGCAGGCCTGTGCCTATTACGCCTTTGCCATCCGCCACGACCCCGCGAACATCGCCTATCTGGAACGCTTCATCGGCATGAGCCAGCGCGTCAGCTTCGTCAATTACAACGAAGTGGTCGAGGAAGCCATCGTCACCTGCCTGAAAACCCCGCAGATCGACGTTTATCCGCTGCAGGCGCTGTGGTTCAACACTTTCCTGCTGCATCCCGCGATGCAACCACTTTATGCGCCCTCAAAAGGCCTGCTGGGCGGATTGCTCGGGAAGCCGCTGCCCGATACGCTGCCATCGGGCACTGCGCTGAAACCGCTGTTATCGCCATTTTTCGTGCTTGGACTGCGCCACCTGACGATCTTCAGCCTTGAATTCGAAAATTTCATCGCCCGCCTGCGCCGTACATTGCTGACGGATAAGGACGCAGCTGTTGCCGCATTGGGCACGGAAAGCTTTGCGCGGCTCGCGGGTGCTGTATCCCATTATGCCTATAATACCGAATATATCCTTGTCCCGACGTCCGCCGAAAACGCGGCGGTCGAAAGCCTGAGACAAGCCATCGCGACACAGCCGGAGCAGCACCTGATCGCGCTGTATGCATGCTACGCGCCGCTTCACCTACTACCAAATGCGCGAGAGCTTGAAAAATCTTTCGCACAATCGCCAATCGCCGATGTGATTGCCCTGCAGCTGACCGAACACTTTGAATTGCAGGCGCGCCGCCTTGAAATTCCCGCTATCACCAGCATCGATGACGAAGTATCGAAACTGGTGCGCGAGCAGTACGAGGAATCGCCATACCCGAAATGGGGCAAACTCCCCAAATGGCTGGTTGTCGAGAAGCCTGCTGAAGCGCTCCGGCAAAAAGGCGCGCAAATTCTGGTCGCGGGCTGCGGCACCGGGCACGAGGCCTTGCAATATGCCGTGCTGTTCCCCGAAGCCGAAGTGCTGGCCGTGGACCTCAGCCTCACCAGCATGGCCTATGGCATGGGCAAGGCGCGCGAATTCGGCATCACCAACATCACCTTCCGTCAGGCGGATATCCTGCGCCTTGGCGAAATCGGGCGGCAGTTCGACTGCATCGTGTCGGGCGGCGTGCTGCATCACATCAAGGACATGTTCCGCGCCTGGGAAGTCCTGACCGGCATGCTGAAGCCGGGCGGTGTCATGAAAATCGCGCTTTACAGCCGCACCGCGCGCCGCAACCTGATCGCCTGCCACGACATCATCCGCAAAAGCTATCCGGGGCTTGATCTTGCCGGCATGCGCGATTTCCGCCACAACAGCGACAAGATTGTCGGCAAAAAACTGGTCGCGTCGTTGAGCGGCTTCGAGGATTATTATCACCTGTCGATGTATCGCGACATGATGTTCCATGTGCAGGAACGCAACCTGAACCTTGATGAAATTTCGGACATGCTGGACAAACTGGGCCTCGGCTTCGTCGAATTCAGCATCCCGCAACCGGTCAAAACGCAGTATGCCGCAGCCTTCCCCGCCGACGCGCCGGGCGGCACGCTGGCGCATTGGGCGGCCTTTGAAAAAGCCGCGCCGGACACCTTCAAGGCCTGCTACATTTTCTGGTGCCGGAAAAGCTAGCCTATTAACATATTCCGACCGTTTCCAGCGATAAAGCAGTTGCATCCGGAGTACCCCAATTTTATCCTGCGTTAACGAACAAGCTTGCCTCCCATAAAGGAAAACAAAAATGGCAAAATCCTCCTCCATGAAAAACGGCGCTGCACCCAAAGACCCAGGCGTGCGCATCGAAACGGATTCGATGGGCGAGGTCGAGGTTTCGGCGCGAAAATACTGGGGCGCGCAAACGCAACGGTCGTTGCAGAATTTCAAGATCGGCGTCGAACGCATGCCGCTGCCCCTCGTCCGCGCGCTGGGCGTGCAGAAAAAGGCGGCGGCGCTCGCGAATATCGAGCTGAAAATTCTCGATCCTAAAATCGGTGCGGCGATTGTCGATGCCGCCGAAGAAGTGATGGACGGCACGCTGAACGATCATTTCCCGCTGGTCGTCTGGCAGACCGGTTCCGGCACGCAGACCAACATGAACATCAACGAAGTCGTTTCAAACCGCGCGATCGAGATCATGGGCGGCGAAATGGGTTCGAAAAAGCCCGTGCATCCGAACGATCATGTGAACATGGGACAGTCGTCGAACGACACCTTCCCGACCGTCATGCACATCGCAGCGGTCGAGCAGATCAGCCATGAACTGCTGCCCGCCATGGAAAAACTGACCAAGGCGCTGGCCAAGAAATCCAAGGAATTCACGAAAATCATCAAGATCGGCCGCACCCATTTGCAGGACGCGACGCCCGTCACGCTCGGCCAGGAATTTTCCGGTTATGCCGTGCAGGTGAAATACGGCATCGAGCGCGTGCAGGCATGCCTGCCCCGCCTGTCGCAACTGGCGCAGGGCGGCACGGCCGTCGGCACCGGCCTGAACTGCAAACGCGGCTTTGCACAGCTGTTCGCCAAAAAGGTTTCCGAGATTACGCAGCTGGAATTCACAAGCGCCGAAAACAAGTTCGAGGCGATGGCCGCGCATGACGCGATCGTCGAAACCTCCGGCGCGCTCAACACAATCGCCTGCTCGCTCATGAAAATCGCGAACGACATCCGCCTGCTGGGTTCCGGCCCGCGTTGCGGCATCGGCGAGATTCACTTGCCGGAAAACGAACCCGGCTCGTCGATCATGCCCGGCAAGGTCAACCCGACCCAGTCGGAAGCGATGACAATGGTCTGCGCGCAAGTGATGGGCAACCACACCACCATTTCGGTTGCAGGTTCCAACGGCCATTTCGAGCTGAACGTTTTCAAGCCCGTCATGATCTATAACCTGCTGCAATCGATCCGCCTGCTGGCGGATGCGTGCAACAGCTTTACGGATAATTGCGTCGTCGGGATCGAGGCAAACACCGACCGCATCAAGAAACTGCTGGATGAAAGCCTGATGCTGGTGACCGCGCTGAACCCTGTCATTGGATATGACAATGCCGCCAAGATCGCCAAAAAGGCGCTGCGTGAAGACAAGACATTGAAACAAGCCGCAATTGCGCTTAAACTTTTAACATCGGAGGCTTTCGATGAAGCCGTCCGCCCCGAGAATATGATTGGTCCAAAGGATTGAAAGTGCCACGTCGTTTATCGCAGAAGCATTCTGTCACGGTAGCTGGACACCGTACCAGCATCACGCTCGAAGTCGCATTTTGGGAATCCCTGAAAGAAATCGCGACGGCGAAAAGCAAATCCGTGAACTGCCTGATTGCCGAGATTGATGTCGCGCAGCCTGAAAACCTGTCGAGCGCTTTGCGCGTATATATCCTCGACTTCTACAAGCACCCCGAACTTCATACCGGTTCGAAGTAATCTCCCCTATTCCAATATTTCATCACCGCGCGGTGTCGCAGCTGGCGGCTGATCTGCCGGTGGCATTTCCGGCGGTTGTTCGCCACGCACGCCTTCAGGCGTATCAGGTTCCGGCGGCATCGCGTTGAGACGGTCCAGCACGCCCTTCATGCCGTCATCGCCTGTTGCGGGAACGGTCACGGGCGTTTCCGGCGGCGGCGCATCTGTCTGTGCGCCGGTATCGTGCAGCTCCTCGGTCTCGATCGGGATATTGTTGATGATGCTGCCGGCCCCGTCTTCCACAGCGCCCGGCGCAGGCGCTGTCGATGCCGGTGGCAGATATTGTTCTTCATCAGGCGTGCGCGCCTGCGGCATACCGGGCTGTGCGGGCTGGACATCCGGCGAAAGCTGCTGTTGCGGAATACCGGCGGCAGCATCCGGCACCATGACGGCAGGTTCGGGCGCGGCATTGGTCGTCAGCCAGATTTCGACAGGTTTCAGGCCAACGCTGTAATCGGCTGCCTTGCCCATCGGGCCAGAGCGGTTGACGGCGAAAGACGGGAAAGCGGCAATGCCCTTCAGCTGGACATCCGCCTTGGCGCTGAACGTCTCAGGCTGAAGGTCGAAAGCGCCCGTCACAGTCGCCACCGCATCCGCATCCAGCAGACGCAGTTTTTCAATCGTGATTTTCGCATCGGCGATTTTCAGCGATGCCTCAACGTTCCTGTATGTCGTGTCTTCGGATCGCAGCGCCTTGACGAAGTCACCCGCCAGGTTTTCAGAGCGGCTGCCCTTGGTGTCATTTATAAAGCGGCCTGCGGCGCGCGGACTGAAATCATGCACCTTCAGGCTGGTCGCCTTGATGTCGATGTCGCCATCGGTGCCGCTGAACCAGTTTTTGTCCTGATCTTTGCTGTCTTCGGCGATATCCATCGTGATATCGCCCTGCCCCAGTGTAAAGCCCTTCATTTCCATCAGGTCAGCCAGCTGCTGCAAATCGGCATTGGTGACCGTGCCCTTCAGCGTACCTTTCCAGATGCCGTCTTTGCGCGCGGCGGTGGTTTCGGCCGAAACTGTACCGTTCCACAATTCGCCCTTCATCTCGGACACCTTGATCTCGTCGGGCGAGGCGTTCAGCTGTAGTTCGGCATTGGCGATATCATTGCTGCGCCAGACGAGTTTTTGTGATTTCAGGCGCAGTTCTAGCGCATCCGACAACTTCCAGTCTTCCCACAACCAGCGGTCGAAGTTAATTTCCGGTGCGGTCAGGTCGCCCACATATTTCCCGTCACGGCGGCTCAGCGTACCGGTAACGTCGCCCGCCTTTATATTCTCGAACTGGTACGTGCCGCGCGTGCCGTTCAGCTTCGCGCTGAATGAAAATTTGCTATCTGCTGCAAACAGCTTGTCGACGGGCAGGCCGATCTGTGTCCAGCTGGCGTTTTTCATTTCGACATTATTCACGTAGGAATATGTGCCCTGATTGCCGGCGGTTGCCGTGCCCGACAGAGACACATCGCCACCCTGCGAAACGCCTTCAGCCGTAAAGGAATAGGCCTTGGCGTCACCTTTGACATGCCCCTTAAGCGCGGCGGAATTCGAGCCCCAGAGCGGCGGCGGGATTTCGATGCCATAGCCGGACAATCCGCCCAGCTGCGACACCTTCACGCTGTAATCCATATCCATACCTGCAAGCGGGTTGAGCGAGGAAATCTTGCCCTGCGCGTCGAAATTGCCGTCATTCGCGAACGTGCCGGACATATTTTCGACAGACAGAACGCCGTCATCGACCTTTCCCTTGAAAACAAAATCGCTGCCGGTCAGGCTCCCCTTGGTGAAGTCCTTCACATGTATTGTCAATACTGCATCCGACGCCATAACCTTTTGCATGAAGCCCGCATAATCATCCGACAGCACCGCTGTCACATCGGCCTTGTCGAGGTTCAGGATCGCGTCAAAGGCAGGCATCTTGCCGCCGCGCTTGATATTCAATACGCCGGAAATGCCCGTTGTTTCGTTGATTTTTCCATTGATGTCGAACAGGCTGATATCGTCGGCCTTGATGTCAAGACTGCCGGCCAGGCTTGTTTTTTTCACAAGTCCGGTCGCGCCAAGCGATTTCAAAATATTGCTTTCAGGCATCAGGTTGCCGCCCAGCATCTTTTGCACGTCTTCTGAATTCACCTGTATCGAATAAGCTGCATATTGCGTTTTGGGTGTCACGACACCCGCCATGCGGATTTTCGATTTTCCGGGCAGGTCGATACGCAGTTCCTTGACGACCCATTCTTTGTCGTTGCCTTCAATCGCCGCTGTTATGCCCGGCACCCAGGTGCCGTTAAAGGTGACGCTGCGCGCCTTTACCTTCAGGTGCGGCGTGAAGCCTGCCGGCAACTCGATAAAGCCCGGCTTACCCGTCACTTTCAGGTCGCTGGCATCAAGATCGGCCGTGACTTCAGGTTTCTTTCCCGGCACGAAAACGGCGGAAACGCTGCCCTTCACATCGCCTTTCTTGCCGATCTTTCCCTTGATATCCGTCAGCGCGGCCTCGCCCGTTTTCAGGTTGAGCATAGCGGTTATATCGGCAGGTTCGGCCATAAAATCGAGGCGGTTCAGGAATTCGCTGTCAAACAGGCTGCCCAGCGTGCCTTGTGCAACCGACACTTCCCCCTGCAATCCAATGCCTTGCGCGAAATCGGCAACGCCGTTGAATTTGACCTGCGGCAGGTTTTCGGCCGGCGTAAATGCGATATTCAGCGGAACAGGCGCGCCCTGCTCATATTTCCCCGTCCCTGCCTCGATGCCGACGACTGTGTCCTTATAACGCATATCGCCCTTGATGCGGTACGGGCCCGCCAGCGTATCGGCGGATGTCGCCAGGTTCAGGTTATCCACCTGCCATTCCGTACCTGTCGCGTGGTCGAGGTAATGCAGCGTGCCGCCGGTCATGCTGACCTGGCTCAGGCGCACGGCTTCGGCGTTCGGCCCTGCGCGCTCGCCCGCCGTAAAAATGCCTGTCCAGTTTGCCGTACCGTCCTGCAGCGTTTCGAAATGCAATTCGGGCGCATCGAGGTTGATGGTTTCAATCTCATAGCGGCCCTGCAGCAACGGCCCGAGCTTCATGCGGGCTTCCAGCTGCTTCAGCTTCATCAGCTGCGGCGCTTTCGCGCCTTCGATATTCGCGAGAGTTACGTCTTCCAGCACGATTTGCGGGTTCGGCAGGATGCGGAACGACACTTTGCCGCCTACATCGATCTTGCGGGCGATATAGGGTTCCAGCTGCGAAACGATTTTATCCTTGTGCTTGCTCCAGTCGATAAAGCCGGGCGCGACAAGCGCAATTGCACCGAGAAAAAGTGACAGGAAAAAGAGGTAGGCGACGGCCTTTTTCATCATGACGGGTTCTTCCACTTCTCGATCACGCCCAATACGGCCTGCGCCGCTTTCTGGCCGGGCGTTTCAGGGTCACCAAGGCCGATCTTAATCAACGCCTCGCGGAAATCCATCAGCTGCGCGACGCGGCTTTCCTTGTCGCCCATCAGGCGCAGCAGCTCTTTCGACATCGGCACCGGCTCGCACTGGTCAAGCAGCAATTCGGGAACAACGGGACGCTTAAGCAGGATATTGACGAGGTTGACATACGGCGTCTTGATCAGCCGCTTCGCCCACCATGCCGAAATCGGGCTGAGTTTATAGGCAATGATATGCGGCGTATCCGATACAGCCAGTTCCAGCGACACCGTGCCGGAGGCCGCAATCGCAATCACGCTGGCGGCAAAACAATCGAATTTTTCTTCCTCGGAATACACAAGGATCGGGTTGATGCCTTTGCCCTGAAAAAATTTGTCTATGGTGTCCTTCAGGTGCGGCAGCGTGGGGATCACAATGACGGCGTTATGCTTGTTCCGCAACACGATATCGGCGGCATCGCAGAATTTATCCAGCAGGCGCGACAGCTCGCTCATGCGGCTGCCCGGCAGCATGCAGAGGATCGGCTGGTCGGCTTTCAGCCCGTGATTGCGGCGGAAACGGTCGCCGTCGCCGCGGTTTTCACGTTCCACGACCGGGTGTCCGACGAATGTCGCGGCAAGGCCGTGCTTTTCAAAATACGGCGGCTCGAACGGCAGCAGCGTCAAAAGATGGTCGAGGAATTTCGACACTTTCTCCGCCCTGCCCGGCCGCCACGCCCAAACGCTGGGCGCGACATAATGGATGAACGGCACGCCCTTTGATTTCGGGCGCGCCTTTTTAACCACACGGAAGCAGAAATCGGGAGAGTCGATGGTGATGACGGCATCCGGTTTCTGATTGATGATTTCCTTGGCGGTCTGGCGGATACGGCCCAAAATGGCCAGCGCGCGCGGCAGGACTTCCGCAAGCCCCATGACCGATAATTCTTCCATCGGGAACAGGCTGGTCAACCCCTCCTCCGTCATGCGGCGACCGCCGACTCCGGTGAATTGTGCATCGGGGTGCGTCTGCTTGATTGCGCGCATCAGGTTGCCGCCCAGCAGGTCGCCCGACGCCTCGCCCGCGATAATAAAAATGCGAAGCGGTGCTGTCATGCGCGGAATCCCATGATGAAAAGTCCCAGTTTATTTGCGGCCGCGATCACTTCCTCACGGTCCAGCAGCAGCGACGCGCCGGATTCAACGGCGATGCCCTGCAACCCTGCTTCGAAAGCGCGGCGCACGGTGCGCAGGCCGATAGCGGGAAGATCCAGCCGTTTATCCTGCTGCGGCTTGCACGATTTGACCAGCACGCCGCCCTTGCCCTTGCGTTTCAGCTTGCGACAACGCTCCAGCAGCGCGTCTGTGCCTTCGACGGCCTCTATGCCCAGCACCACGCCGCCCTGCACGACCGCCGCCTGCCCCACATCAAGGCGTCCGAGCGTTTTGGTGACGATAATGCCGAATTCGATATCAACGCGAGCTTCGTTGGACAGCGGCACATTGCCCAGCACCCCTTCCGGCGTGATGAGAGCGGGTTCGATTTCATGCGCGCCAATGACCGTGAAACCGTCTTTTTCCAGTTCGCCCGCAACCGCCTTGAGCAGCCTGTCATCGCCAAGCGCGTTCATGCCAAGGCGCGCAAAGACCTGCATGGTGCGCAGGTCCGGTTTCATTTCGGCAAGGCTAGGGCGGCGGATGTTGCCCGCCATGACCAATGTATCCACGCCGTGGGATTTAAGGATAGCGATCGCTTCGTTAGTCGCGCCCAGTTTCGACCATGCATGGTCGGTGCCATCGAGCGTCGCGCTGTCCGTCTGGCCCTTGAAACCAAGGACGAAGAATGGGCGCTGGTCGCGCCTGCATGCATCGATCAGTTTTTTGGGGAGCCCCCCGCCGCCCGCGATAATACCGAGCCGCGACATAGGTTACCCGGCCGTGCCCGTGCGCGGCTGCAGGACAGAGCGGCCTTCTTTTGCGCGGATGAATTCGATCACGCGCATGACGGTCTGGTCTGCCTGATAATCGTTGGCGACGCGGGCGGTGCGTTCAGCCAGCGTACCCTGATTGTCGAACAGTTCCTTGAACGCCTTCATCAGCGCCTGGATTTGTTCTTTTGTGTAACCGCGGCGTTCGAGGCCCACATAGTTGAGGCCGGCCAGATGCGCGCGTTCGCCTTTCACAAGGCCGAAGGGGATCACGTCGTATTCGACGCCCGACATACCGCCGATCATGGCGAACGGGCCGATGCGGACGAACTGGTGGATGGCGGACAGCCCGCCGATGATGGCGTAATCGCCCACTTCCACATGGCCCGCCAGGGTCGCGTTGTTCGCGAGAATGACGTTGGATCCGACGATGCAGTCATGCGCGACATGCGACGACATCATGAACAGGCAGTTGTCGCCGACGACTGTTTTCATCTTGTCGCCCGAAGTGCCGGGGTTCATCGTGACGTGTTCGCGGATTTTGTTGTTCTTGCCGATGATCAGTTCGGATTTTTCGCCCTTGAATTTCAGGTCTTGCGGCGTGGAGCCGAGCGACGCGAAGGGATAAACGACGGTGTCGTCGCCGATGGTCGTATAACCATCGACCACAACATGCGATTTCAGCTCCACGCGGTCGCCCAGTTTCACGTTGGGGCCGACGACGCAATACGGGCCGATTTTTACATCGACACCCAGTTGCGCGCCCTGTTCGATTACGGCGGTTACGTGAATATTGGACATCATCTTCTCCATCGTCATAAAACTGACTATATGTGTATCAACCCGTTGAATTCAGGGCAAATCACGCTCTATGACATAGTATTTCAGGAATATATCAGGCTTTATCCATAATCATGGCCGTCACGACCGCTTCAGCGCACAAAACGCCGTCGACCTTGGCTTCGCCCTGGAATTTCCAGACGTTGCGACGGTTCTGCTGCTTGGTGACACTGATATGGAGCTGGTCACCGGGAACGACCGGCTTGCGGAATTTCGCTTCGTCGATCGCCATAAAATAGACGAGCTTGCCTTCAAGCTCCTTCCCTGCCGAATGGACGACAAGCGCGGCAGCGGTTTGCGCCATCGCTTCGATAATCAGGACGCCGGGCATCACGGGTGCGCCCGGGAAATGTCCCTGAAAGAAGTTTTCATTGATGGTCACGTTTTTCAGCGCAAGGGCGCTTTCGTTCGGCACAACATCCAGCACGCGGTCGATCAGCAGGAACGGATAGCGGTGCGGAATCATTTCCATGATGCGTTTTGTATCGATCAATACGCTGGTCATTCGTCATTTCCTTTTTTGGTCGTCGCCATTTTAGAAACGATGGCGGTCTGTCGCATAAACTGGCGGATGGGAACGGCCGGGCTGCCCATGACTTCTTCCTGCGACGGGATATCGCGCATGATGCCCGACTGCGCGGCGATTTTCGCACCGGTCCCGATATGCAGGTGACCGGCAAAACCGGACTGGCCGCCCGTCATGACGTAATCACCAAACTGCGTCGAGCCTGAAATGCCCGTCTGCGCCACGATAACGCAGAACTTGCCTATTTTTACGTTGTGACCGATCTGCACAAGGTTATCGATGCGCGTGCCGCGACCAATCACGGTATCCGGGCCCGAGCCCCGGTCGATGGTCGAATTTGCGCCAATCTCCACATCGTCCTCGATCAACACGCGACCGAGCTGCGGCACGGGAATATATCCGGTCGGATCAATCGCGAAGCCAAAACCCTGGCGACCGATAACCGCGCCGGGATGCAGCTTGAATTTCTTGCCTATGACGGCATGGCTGATATAGCAGTTGACGCCTACATCGCCGTCGTCGCCGATTTCGACGCCGTCGCGGATCACCGCCTGCGCGCCAATACGGCAGTTCGCGCCGATTTTGACGTTTTTGCCGATCACGACACCGTGCTCGATATGGCAGTTTACGCCGATTGTCGCGGTCGGGTCGATCACAGCGGTCGGCGCGCGATATTCTTCGCGGACCTTCGACGGATAGAACGCCTGCGCCGCCAAGGCATATGCCTTGTAGGGATTTTTATTTTTAAGCGCTATCGTGCCGGACGGCGCATCGCCTGCCATTTCCGGCTTAACAAAAACGGCTGCTGCCTTTGAGTTGCGGAAATAATCGACGTATTTCCGGTTATCGAGGAAGGTGACCTGGTTTTCGTTCGCCTCCTGCAGAGGCGCGACATCGTTAACAACGCGCGCGGCTGACGCAGGGTCGGAAAGCTCCGATCCTGTAATTTCGGCCAGCTGCCCCAGCGTAAATGGACCCGCGACAGTAAAAAAACGCTTATCAGCCATTACTGTTTCACAGGCGCTTTGTTGACCGCGTTCCAGTCAATCGCGATTTTCTTGACCGAGGCGTTCATGCGCTTCACGACTTCGTCTGTGATGTCCAACTCGGGTTCCGCCAGCAGGACAGCCTCCTGCGTGAAAACGGCGGAGTAGCTCTTTTCCTTGGCGATATCAGCGATGATCTTTGTTGCTTCTGTCAGCAGCTTGTTGCGCGAGGTGTTGCTGGCGACATCCAGTGTGCGGCGGCGCTCCTGCAGCAGGCGCTCGGCCTCGCCGTATTTGCCCTGCAGTTCTTTAACCTTTTTCTCGAACGCGTCTTCCGTCATTGTTTCGCGGCTTTTTGCCAACGCCTCTTTCTGCGCGGAAAGTGTCTTGTCCTGATTTTCAAGCTCGGTATGGAACTGTTTGCTCTTGGCGTTCAACTCGCTGCGGATCTGGTCACCCGCAGTCGCTTCGCGCATAACCTTGTTCATATCGACAATTGCGAAATTGAGCGGATGGGTTTCGGCAACAGCCGCAGACGCCACCGCCAAGGATGCGAAGGCAACCCCTGCGATAATCGAGGTTTTGAATTTGTTCATGATTGTCTCCTGTCTTGCGTAAATGTCTAGAAACGGGTCCCGAAGCTGAACTGGAAAATCTCCGTATCGTCATAGTTTTCCTTGGCAAGCGGCACGGCAAGATCCGCGCGCACCGGCCCCATCGGCGACTTCCATGCGATGCCCGCGCCCGCCGATGCACGCAAAGTGCCTTCATCGACGACGCCAGGACCGGAAACGCCCAGCCCGCCCAGAGAACCGAAGTCGGAGAACACATGCAGGCGAACACCAAGATCCTCGGGAAGCCCGGAGGGGAATTCCAGTTCGACCGAGCCGCGATAGAAATGTTCGCCGCCCAGCGCGTCATCGGTCGTCAGGTCACGCGGGCCGACGCCGCCGCTTGCGAAGCCGCGCAGGTTATTGCCGCCCAGATAGAAGCGCTCGTTGATGCGCACGGTGTCGTCACCCCAGGCCTTGATAATCCCCCCCTCGCCCAAAAGGCTCAGGACCCATTTATCGACGACGGGATAAAAATACGTACCGCCCAGCTTGACCCTGCCGTATTTCGCGGAACCGCCCAGGCCGGCGACTTCGGTATCGAACCGGGCAAGCAATCCTTCGGTTGGGTCCAGCTTGCTGTCGGTCGAGTCATACGCGATACGCTGCGAGATAGCGGAGGTCGTGCGCTTGCCTTCCTGTTGCTGGATGTAGATGGAGGCCGTCGTCGGGACGTTATCGATTTCGTTGCGCGCGAAGCTGTAACTGATGAACTGACGCCATTTATCGGCAAGCGGATAGCCAAGACGCAGCGCACCGCCGCTGCGCTTGCTGTCATACGAGCTTTCGTCCTGATAATTCCTGGTGACATGGAACAGGTCAAAACCGGCAGACAGGTCACGCTTCAGGAAATAAGGCTCCGTGAAGCTGACATCAAATTCCGTGCGTTTCGCGGCAAGGGTTGTCGAGAATGAAAGCTCCTGCCCCTTGCCGAGGAAGTTCTTTTCCTTGACGCTGAAGTTACCAAGCGCGCCGTCAGTCGTCGAAAAGCCGCCGCCCAGCGAGATTTCACCGGTCGATTTTTCAGAGACAGTTACGTCGATATTGGCCTTTTCCGGCGTGCTGCCGGGCGCAGGTTTTGCCGTCGCCGTTTCAAAGAACGCGAGGTCTTTCAGGTTTTGTTCCGATTTTTTCAGCTTGCCGAGGTTGAACGGGTCGCCTTCGGCGAAGCCCAGCTCGCGGCGGATGACTTCGTCCGTCGTGCGCACGTTGCCGATGATGTTGATGTTTTCGACAAACACCTTTGGCGCGTCGTTGAATGTAAAGGTCACATCGATCGTGCGCGTTTCGCGGTTGCGCTCGACCGACGGCTTGATGTCGATAAAGGAAAACTGGCGGGCTTCCAGTTCCGTTGTCAGCTTGCTGATCGTCTTTTCGATCTCGCTTGCCTTGTACCAGTCGTCTTTTTCAAAGGTGACGAATTTGTTGTAACCCGGCGTCATAAGCGAAGGTATATTGCTGACAAGGTTGATCTTGCCGACCTTGTAGCGCACACCTTCGTCGAGCGTATAGGTGACGAAGAAATTTTTGCGGTCGGGCGAAAGCTCGGCAATGGCGCTTTCAACCCTGAAATCGGCATAACCATGATCGAGGTAAAACTTGCGCAGCAATTCGCGGTCATAGGCAAGGCGGTCGGGATCGTATTTGTCGTCACCGGACCAGAAACGCCACCAGCGGTCTTCCTTGCTGCGCACGACCTTTTGCAGCTGGCTGTCATCGTAACGCTTGTTGCCAATAAAGCTCATGCGCGAGATCAGGGTCTGCGGGCCTTCGTTGATTTCAAAAACGAGATCGACGCGGTTCTGGTCGCGTTTGATGATCTTGGGCTGGATGTCGGCGGAGAAACGGCCGCCGATACGGTAGATGTCCTGTATGCGCTCCACATCCGCCTGCACCTTGGTGCGGGTCAGAACGTTGCGCTGGCGCAGGGAGATTTCGTTCCGAAGATCGTCGTCCTTGACCTTTTTGTTACCCTCGAAAGCGATCTGGTTGATGATGGGGTTTTCGACAACCACGACCACAAGGTCGTTACCTTCCTGATAGAACGACACATCGGCAAACAGGCCGGTGCCGAACAGGTTCTTGAGCGAGGTATCGAGCTTGTCGCTATCGAATTCGTCCCCTGCCGCTGTGTCCATATAGGACAGCACGGTCGAAGGTTCGATACGCTGCGTGCCCTCGACCCGTATCTGGCCGATACGGTCAGCATGCGCCGTAACCGCCGTCAATGCGACGGCAAGGAATACAGCGACACAAAGCATCGCCATCGGGCGTGTAATGGAGGTGAGCCTCTTGATCATCAACTGTGCGCTTCGGGTCTTGGTATGTTCTTGTTATTTTTATGAGATTAGTTTCACAACATAATCAACGACCTTGAGCTGTACAAGGTCATTCCACGTTGCAAGGAACATAATACCAAGTAAAAAGACTAAGCCAACCCTTAAAGCGTATTCCTGCACCTGCGTGCTCAGGGGTTTGCCGCGCAGTTTTTCCATAGCGTACATCGCGAGATGCCCGCCATCGAGCAAGGGAATCGGCAGCAGGTTGATCAGGCCAAGGTTAATCGACAGCAGCGCGGCGAAGGTAATAAAGGCGATAATACCCTGCGACGCGAAATCACCGGCATAGGCACCGATCCGCAAGACACCGCCCAGTTCATCAGTGCTGCGGGTGCCGATAATCATTTGGCCAAGCCCCTTCAGCGTCATGCTCGTGATGCGCAAGGTTTCGCCGATCGATGCACCGATCGCCGAGAAGAAACCGTGTTTTTGCATTTCAAACGCGGATTCAGGGCTGACAATCCCCATCAGGCCGACTTCGTGGCGGAAGCCGAAACGGTCTTCCTTCACGACGCGGCGCGGAGTGATCGTGAGCGTGACGGGATTGGCTTCATCCCAGCCTTTGTCCTTGCCGCCCAGCGAATGGACGATAACAACCTGCATCGGCTTTTCAATGTTCATATCGGTGATCGGGCGAAGGTCCTGAAACCTTGCGATCGGTTCGCCATTCACGCTGACGATTTTGTCGTCAGGACGTACGCCCGCGTCAAAGGCCGCCGAAGGCTCGACGACTTTCGCAGCGACCGGCGGCATATAAGGCTGGCCCTGGAACATGAAAAGCGCGGACAGCACAATGATGGCGAAGATGTAATTGATGGCAGGTCCGGCAAACACGATGGCCGCGCGCTTGTACAGCGGCTGGGTAAAGAAGGCGACTTTCTTTTCTTCGTCGGTAAAGGAACGAACCTGTTCGCCTTCGGTGACACCTTCGGCGGGCGCTGCGCTTGACGGGTCGCTGTCGCCGAACATCTGCACATAACCGCCCAGCGGGATTGCGCAGATTTTCCAACGCGTACCGTGCTTGTCGTTACGGCCCCAGATTTCAGGGCCGAAGCCGATCGAGAATTTCTCGATTTTAACGCCACAGATGCGCGCTATAATATAATGTCCCCATTCATGGATAAAGACGAGCACAGCCAGCACAAGGATAAACGGTCCGCCGTAATCCCGGACGAACTCGAACGGAGTCGTCAGAAGTTTATTCAACATTTCCATGGATATCCCCCATCTGCCGTGGCCGGTTCGGCCTTTTCTTTCTATTTTAACGCCTGAATCGCGGTTGCCGCAATAGCGCGCGCTTCGCCATCCAGTGCAAAGATGCCATTAAGGTCTGATATGGCTTTGATTTTTATGGATTGCAATACCCGCTCTGAAACTTTCTCGATATCGGAAAATTTCAGGCAGCCTGCCAAAAATGCCTCCACCGCCACCTCGTTCGCCGCATTCAGGGCGGTCGGATAGCCCAATCCCGCTTTTAACGCCTGCCGCGCCAGTTTTAAGGCATAAAATCTTTCAATATCAATAGGTTCAAAAACAAAAGTGACGTTTTTGGTAAGGTCTAGCTTGTCACCCGTCGTTTCTACCCGCGCCGGCCATGCCAGCGTATGCGCAATCGGTGTCCGCATATCGGGTGCACCCATTTGGGACAAGATACTTCCGTCAATATATTCAACCATTGAATGAACAAGCGACTGCGGGTGTACCAGAACGTCAATTTGTTCGGATGGCAGATTAAATAAATACGCTGCCTCTATGACTTCCAATGATTTATTCATCATCGTCGCGCTATCGACGGAGATTTTCGCGCCCATCGCCCAGTTCGGGTGGCGGATGGCTTCGGCAGGCGTGACTGTCTCGAGGCTATCGCGGCTGCGGCGCAGGAACGGCCCGCCTGATGCGGTCAGGATAATGCGGCGTATTCCGGCGCGATGCTGGCTGTCGAAGACCTGAAAGACGGCGTTATGCTCGCTATCGACCGGCAGCAGCGTCGCGCCCGATTTCGCAACAGCTTCCATCATGAACGGCCCGGCGCAGACGAGTGCTTCCTTGTTGGCAAGCGCAACCGTGCTGCCCTGCCGGATCGCGCGCAACGTCGCCTCGACCCCCGCCGCGCCCACGATGGCGGCCATGATCCAGTCGCTGGGCAGTTCGGCTGCCTCCAGCACGGCGGCAGCGCCAGCTGCGGCGCGGATGCCGGTTCCGGAAAGTGCGGATTTAAGATCGTTGTAGAGCGTTTCATCGGCCACAACGGCTAGTTCGGCATTGAGCGCCCGTGCCTGCTGCGCCAGAAGCGTGACATTTTTATTGGCTGTCAGGGCACGGACATGGAATTTCCCGCGATGCCCCTGCAAAAGATCGACCGTGCTCTTGCCGATCGATCCGGTGGATCCAAGGATGGTAACGCTGCGCGGCTGCGCCTGCGTACGGATATCTGCCGCCTGCGGCATGGGAATTATCCTCCGACAATCCCGGCCAGCGCGCCGAACAGCAGCGCGACCAACAGCAGGGCATCAATGCGGTCGAGGATGCCGCCATGACCGGGAATGAGCGTGCCGGTATCCTTCACGCCGAACTTGCGCTTGAAGATCGAAATGAACAGATCACCCGCCTGCCCGAACATCGCCAGAACAAAGCCAAGGATGAAATAGCCGATCCAGCCCCAGTTGCCGATGGTGCCGACGGAGAATTTTTCAAGCAACGCCGGGCATGCCAGCATCGCCGCAACCAGCCCCGCGCCGACGCTGGAGCCCAGAAAGCCCGACCATGTTTTCTTCGGGCTGATCTTGGGCGCAAGTTTCGGCCCGCCGAAAGTGCGGCCGGTGAAATACGCGCATGAATCGCTGGCCCAGACGATGAACAGCAGCGTGATCATGTGGAACAGACCCTGCGCATTGCCATGCGCGGTGCGCAGCCAGATCATCATGATCATCGCAAAACCGATATAGGTCAGACCGAAGGCCAGCAGGCCATTGTTCGGGCCTTTTTTCGAAAAGTTATAGCAGAACACAAGGAAGCACAGCGCCAGCAGGAAGCAGAACGCCGGCAGCGGGCTATCGACCATGCCGGCCGTCGCCGTTGCAACGCCGGTCGCCACCGCCGCCGCATGCGCCAGATGGCGCGGTGGATGCAGGTTGTGCGTTACCATGCGCGCCCATTCCCATGTGCCGATGCCGGCGCCAATCGCCATCATCACGGTAAAGGCAGGCCCGCCCGCGTAAATGACGATCAGGACGATGGGCGCGAAAATCAGGACGGAGCGCAAACGGGTTTTCAGGGAGCTGTCAATTTTGGGCGCCGTCATATTCATTCCCCTGCTTTGCGCGACAGCCCGCCATAGCGGCGGTCGCGACCGTTAAAGAAAGCTACCGCCTCCTCCATGTCCTTGCGGCCAAAATCCGGCCAGAGGGTATTGGTGAAGAACAGTTCGGCATAAGCGAGCTGCCACATCAGGAAATTACTGATGCGCGATTCACCGCTGGTGCGGATCATCAGGTCCGGGTCGGGGATGCCGCGCGTCATCAGGTAGCGCGAAAAGAAATCCTCGTCGATTTTCTCGATATCCACCTCATCGGCCTTCGCAAGGCGCGCGAGTTCGCGCGCCGCGAAAACGATGTCCTGACGGCCGCCATAGGACAGCGCGATGACGACGGTGATGCGGCGGTTGTCCCTAGTCTCGTCCTCGACCTTGTGGATGATATCCACAATATCCTGCGGCAGCTTGCTGCGGTCGCCGATGACCAGCAGGCGCGCGCCGTTCTTCTTCATCTCCGCCATTTCGCGGGTGAGGTAGTAACGCAGCAGGTTCATCAGGTCGTCGATTTCGGCGGCAGGCCTGTTCCAGTTTTCGGATGAAAAGCTGAACAGGGTGATATAGGGGATGCCCAGATCGCGCGCGGCCTCGACCACGCGCTGCGCCGCTTCCGCGCCTTTTTTATGGCCTTCGGTGCGGCTCAAGCCCCGCGCGGTCGCCCATCTGCCGTTGCCGTCCATGATGATGGCGACATGCTGCGGCAGAACAGCGAGCTTGGGGACAGGCTGGGTCATGACAAAGGTCAGACCTGCTTGATTTCGGTTTCCTTGTGCGCAAGGCTTTCGTCGATTTTCTTGATCCAGGCGTCGGTCATTTTCTGGATCTTGTCCTCGTTTACCTTGAGAGCATCTTCGGACAGCTTGCCTTCGGATTTCATCTTCTTCGCTGAATCCATGCCTTCGCGGCGGATGTTGCGCACGGCGACGCGGGCACCTTCGGCATATTTCGCGGCGACTTTTGCCAGTTCGGCGCGGCGCTCTTCGGTCAGGCCGGGCAGCGGGACGCGGATGAGCGAGCCCGACGGCTGGGGGTTCAGGCCAAGGCCGGCGGAAGCGATCGCCTTTTCAACGGCCTTGGTGTTGTTGGCATCCCAGACCTGCACGTTCAGCAGGCGGGCTTCGGCGACGGAAACGGATGCCACTTGGTTCAACGGCATTTTCGCCCCGTAAACTTCGACCTGTACGGTATCCAGAAGATTGGCGGAGGCACGGCCTGTGCGCAGACCGCCCAATTCCTTGGAATAGCTTTCATGGGTCGCGCCCATGCGGCGTTCGAGGTCATTCAGATTGATGTCAGCCATTGACGACTTCCTTCTCGGTTACGATGGTGCATTGGCCCCTGCCCTGCATGAGTTCCGCGAAGGCGCCGGGGCTCTTGATGGAGAAAACGATGACGGGAATTTTGCTTTCGCGCGCGAGCGAGATAGCCGAAGCGTCCATGACACCGAGGTCGCGGGCGAGAACGTCGAGATAGGTAAGCGTATCGAACTTGGTCGCGTTCGGGTTTTTCGCCGGGTCGGAGCTATAAACGCCGTCAACCTTCGTGCCCTTCAGCAGCGCGTCGCAGCCCATTTCGGAAGCGCGCAATGCGGCGGCGGTGTCCGTCGTGAAGAACGGGTTGCCGGTGCCTGCGCCGAAAATCACGACGCGGCCTTTTTCAATGTGGCGGATCGCACGGCGGCGGATATAGGGCTCGCAGACGGTATCCATCGGGATCGCGGATTGCACACGCGTATCGACGCCGATTTTTTCGAGCGCGTTTTGCATGGCGAGTGAATTGATGACGGTCGCAAGCATGCCCATATAATCGGCCGAAGCGCGGTCCATACCGACTGCAGCGCCGGAGACACCGCGGAAGATATTGCCGCCGCCGATGACAAGGCAAACCTGTACGCCGAGTTTGAGGGCATCTTTTACGTCTTGTGCGACGCGGTTGACAGTTTCGGTATCAATGCCGTATTCGCCGCCGCCCATCAGGGCTTCGCCCGAAATCTTGAGAAGCACACGCTTGAACCGCGTCTTCGACATTATATATCCCCCGAAACTTGTCTTGATATCTTCAGCAGCAGTAGTATCGGCTCCTCCCCGTCCCCGCCCCTTGGGGAAAGGGGCCGGGGAGGATGCCGTATTCTTTAGCCAGCCGCCATCTTGGCGACTTCTTCAGCGAAATCGTCGACTTTTTTCTCGACGCCTTCGCCCAGTTCGAAGCGCACGTAACCTGCGAGCTTCACGGGTGCGCCGGCATCTTTTTCCGCATTCTGCAGAACGGCGGAGATTTTGGTCGCGCCGTCGATGATGAAGGTCTGTTCCAGCAGGACAGCCTGTTCATAGTATTTGCGCATGGAACCATCGACCATTTTCTCGATGATGTCTGCAGGCTTGCCGCTCTTGCCGGCTTTGTCTGCGTGGATCGCGCGTTCGCGTGCGACGAGGTCCTTGTCGAGGCTTGCAACGTCAAGCGCTTCGGGGCGGGATGCGGCAATGTGCATCGCCAGCTGGCGGCCGAGGGCTGCCAGTTTCTCCGCGTTGCCGGTCGATTCAAGCGCGACGAGAACGCCGATCTTGCCGCGGCCGGGGATGACCTGGTTGTGCACGTAGCTTGCGACGACGCCCGATTTCACGGACAGCGCCTGCATGCGGCGCAGGTTCATGTTTTCACCGATGCTGGCGACCAGTTCGGTCACGGTCAGCTCGACGGTCTTGTCGCCCAGTTTCGCAGCTTTCAGCGCGTCGAGGCTTTCGATCTTGTTTTTCAGCGCGAGGTCGGTCACGTCGTTCAGCAGTTTCTGGAACTGGTCGTTGCGCGCCACGAAATCGGTTTCGGCGTTCAGCTCGATCGCAACGGCGAAGGTGCCGGCGGCCGCGACGGAAACGAGACCTTCGGATGCAGCGCGGCCGGATTTCTTGGCGGCGGAAGCGAGGCCTTTTTTGCGCAGGAAGTCCATGGCAGCTTCGACGTCGCCCTTGGTTTCAACAAGCGCCTTTTTGCAGTCCATCATGCCGGCGCCGCTTTTTTCGCGGAGTTCCTGCACGAGCTTTGCTGTGATTTCAGTCATTCAAATTCCCCTTATCGGATTTTGGTAGCGGAGGTTTTATTCTTGGAGGTTTCTTCCCGCCCTTCCCCGCGTCGGTGACGCGAGGAAGGGGGAAGAAATCGTCATTAGCCGGCTGCGGCTGCTTTCACTTCGGACACGTCGTTCGAGCCGAGGTCTTCCTGCATCGGGTTCGCGGAAGCGCCGGTATCGACGCCCGACGCGGTCACTTCAGCCTGCAGGCCGTCGAGGACTGCTTCGGCGAAGAGGTCGCAATACAGGTTGATGGCGCGGGTCGCGTCATCGTTGCCGGGGATCAGGAAGTCGATGTTGTCGGGATCGCAGTTGGTGTCGACCACGCCGAACACGGGAATGCCGAGGCGTTTTGCTTCGGTGATCGCGTTGGCTTCTTTCATGACGTCGATCACGACCATAGCATCGGGCAGGCCACCCATGTCTTTAATGCCGCCCAGTGCCTTTTCCAGCTTCTCTTTCTCGCGGACGAGGTTGAGCTGCTCTTTCTTGGTCAGGCCGTGCTTCACTTCCGGGTTTTCCAGCATTTCGGTGACCGTGCGCAGGCGCTTGATCGAGCCGGAGATGGTGTTCCAGTTGGTGAGCATGCCGCCGAGCCAGCGGTAGTTCACGTAGTACTGGCCGCAACGCTTGGCGGTGTCGGCGATTTTGTCGGCTGCCTGACGCTTCGTGCCGACGAACAGGACGCGGCCACGGTTCGCAACGATGTCGCGCACGCTTTTCAGCGCGGTGTGCAGCATGGGAACGGTCAGTTCGAGGTTGATGATATGAACCTTGTTACGGTCGCCGTAGATGTACGGCTTCATCTTGGGGTTCCAGCGGCGGGTGTTGTGGCCGAAGTGAACGCCTGCTTCGAGGAGCTGGCGCATAGTGAAAGTGGGCATCGTCATTGGGTTTTATCCTTTCCCGGTTATGCCTCTGCGGATGCAAGTCCCTGTTTGGGACACCGAAGCGGTTGCACGTGGCAACCTCAAAGATCCGCATGTGATTTTTAGTTAAATGCCAGGACCATCCCGGCATCTTCTCAAGTAGTCGCGTTTTTACAGGCATTTCAATGCTATTGCAAGCAAAAGGTGGATGTTTTCAGAGGCTTTAGCCACCCCCTTACGCCACCATGCCAAGCGGCTGGAAAACCGATATATCCAGATAGGCGTAAAGGCGCGATATTTCAATATGTTAAAACGATAAATGCCAATTTTCCGGAAATTACCTCCTCTACTCCTCAAAACAAAAAATCCGGCGCAAAATCCAAACTCAGGCTAGAATGAACCCATGTTTATTCAGGCGATCAAAGACAAATACGCCAAAATGAAGGATACCAGCGGCCTGTCCGATGCCCAGCTGGATACCCGTGTCAAATGGGCAAAACGGGGCGCATTGATTGCCGCCGTTTGCTGCGTCGGGGCTGTCGGTATAGCAGTAGCTGGCGGTGCGGCAGGGGCGCTTGCCGCTGGCACCGCGACCGGCAAGCTCGGACTTTCCGCATCTTTCATGGCGGCTTCATCGGCGGTCAAATCATTCATCAGCAACCGCATTTGCGCGGGCCTGCAAAAACATTACACAAAGGAACAGGTCAAGCGAGGCGACAAGGTTGCGGCTGCCAGAATGGCCGAGAGTTACCAATCTTCAATTTTTGGCAAGCGCGGAACTCTGGGCGCCGCATTCGGTAACGGGCTGAAATCGGCAAAAAACCTGCTTCGCCCGAAACATATCGTCTCAGGATTTTCGGCTCCAAAGGCCTGATGCGAACATTGCAGGTTTCTTCGCCGTGCGTTGAAGCTGCTCAACCAGCTCAGTGAATTTTTCTTTTCCGGTATCAAGGTCTTTAAGCAAATGCGCAGCCTCACCGTCCGTGATGGAAAACACGCTGTTGCCGTGGGGGATCAATGCATCGTTAAACTGCTGCAACGCATCTTGCGCAGAAATCACCCGCCCTTGACGGCTGGCTGACCGAGAGAAAGCGGTGGCCAATTCTTGCAGACGGCCGGAATTACGGGCGATATCGTTGAATTCGGGGCCGATTTGCGATGTCGCATTATCGTTAGCCACAACGCGCTTTTGCGCGATATCGATATGGCGGTCGCCCTGGACCATCAGCACATCGCCGCCATTATGATGGATATAGTTCATCAGGTTGACGATGGTCGTGCCCTGTTCGATCGTGCTATCGACAATGACAAAGAATTCGCGGCCGCGATTTTTATCCGCGAAATAAAGCTGATCTTTTTGCCCTTGCGGATAGATATCAAATTGTTGTTTGCAGGTCAGCGCATAAAAACTGGTCTGGTTCTCCGACCGCCCCAGCCGAACCCGCTCGACCAGCGATTCAGCAACATTCCAGTCAACGTGAGGCGCGATTTTAAGCATGCGCTCTTGAAAGGCAAAGGCGCGCACCTCTGCGCTATTGTAATGTCCCGGGTAAAGGCCGGGGTGTTTGTGCGGATAGGCAATATTTATGCGCCCTACCCCTTCGAGCGTCGTGCCCCGTTTATAGAGTTCCCGTTCGATGACTTCTAACGCCTCATCTGCGCTGTAGGGAGATATCGCTTGAGGAAAATCGACGGGAATTTCCATGCGCGCAGAAGGGTTCGTCAAGCCCGCTGACTTATTTGGCGGGAATTTCAGCATCGCAAAAACTTGCTGTAATGCGTTTATTTTTTTGATGTTGCGGGTCATTACGTCACCGACAGCGCTTTATTTTGATAACGCCGTTAAATATGCGGGAGAAAAACATCTGAAACTTCACTTCTTCAACTGACCTGTATTTTACGCAAAACTTATGGAAAGTCAAGATAATAAACTCATTACAAGACACTGAAATAGCTTACTAATATCATATCAAAGTTCCCGTATGTCAGAAACTCCATTAATCATGCGCAACTGACGGGGGACTTCATCGCGGATATTCCAGCCACCGGGCACTTCTAATGTGGCTTCACGCCCCAGCCCTGCATCCATGATCAGGTGAACTTTCACCTTACCCTGCCCCGCCTGTGACAAGACGCCCTTGATCGCGGCAAGCGCGGCTGGTTTATCGACCTGTATGTGCACCTGCGACGTCACGTTCTGCACCGCCGTCGTGAGCGGTTCAATTGTTTGCGCAAGATAACGCAGTTCGTCCGAGTCAGGCTTTTTATCGACATCGACCGACAGCAGGATCGGCGTGCCTGCCTCCAGCAATTCGCGGCTGGCGTTCAGCGTGTCGGAAAAGACCATCATCTCGAACACGCCATAGGGGTCGGAGACGGAGACGAAGGCGAAGCGGTTGCCCTTTTGCGAGGTGCGTTCCTGCTTCCGCACGACGATACCCGCCATACGCAGGCGGTTGGTCGGGCTTTTGTTCAATTCTTCCTGTACGCGGACAGTGGGCACGACGCGCAGGCGTTCCAGCTGTGTCGTCATGTTATCAAGCGGATGCGCGGAGAGGTAGAAACCGACAGCATCGAATTCATGGCGCAGCTTTTCCAGCGGCTCCCATTTGTCTGCCTTCGCCAGCGGCGGTTCCGGCAATTCGTTGCCTGCCCCGCCGAACAGGCTGACCTGCCCGCTCGCTTTTTCCTCCGCATGCGCCTGCGCGTAGCGCAGCAGCGTTTCGCACGATCCCAGCATTTCGGCGCGGTTTTCATGCAGAGATTCAAATGCGCCGGAAGCAGCCAAAGATTCCATCTGGCGTTTGTTGATGACCTTTGCGTCCAAGCGGCGTGCAAAGTCATAGACGTTTTTGAATTCGCCGTTCTGTTCGCGCTCCGCCACCACTTTTTTCATCGCCTCTTCGCCCACGCCCTTGAGTGCGGCGAGCGCATAACGGATGGCTTTCTTGCCGTTCGGAAGAAGCTCTACGGCAAAACGCGGCAGAGATTTGTTCACATCGGGCGGCAGCAGCACGATTTTCATGCGGTTGAGTTCCTGCCGTATCACAGCAAGCTTGTCGGTCACGCTCATGTCCTGTGTCATGGTCGCCGCCATGAATTCGACAGGGTAATGCGCCTTCAGGTAAGCGGTCTGGAACGCGATATGGGCATAGACGGCCGAATGGGCCTTGTTGAAGCCGTAATCCGCGAATTTGGCGATCTGATCGAAAATACTGCTCGCCATTTCGTGCGGGATTTTATTGTGCTTCTCGCAGCCCTCGACGAAGATCGCGCGCTGCGCGTCCATTTCCGCCTTGATCTTTTTACCCATCGCGCGGCGCAGCAGGTCGGCACCACCCAGCGAGTAACCCGCCAGGACCTGCCCCGCCGCCATGACCTGTTCCTGATAGATCATGACACCGTAGGTATCTTTCAGCACCGGCTCCAGCAGCGGGTGCATGTATTCGATTTCTTCCTTGCCCGACAGGTTGGCGATATATTTCGGGATGTTCTCCATTGGACCGGGGCGGAACAGCGCCACGATAGCGATGATCTCGTCAAAGTTTTTGACGTTCATCTGCTTGCAAAGGTCGCGCATGCCGGCGCTTTCAAGCTGGAAAACGGCGGAGCAATCGCCCTTGGCAAGAAGTTTGTAAGTATCTTTATCATCCAGCGGAAACTTCAACGGGTCCAATTCAACATTGCTGGTTTCGCGAATAAGCCGTATGGCATCCTTGATGACTGTCAGCGTTTTCAGGCCAAGGAAGTCGAACTTGACGAGGCCCGCTTTTTCAACGTCCTTCATGTTGAACTGTGTCGCCGCGATATCTGCCCCGGGATCGCGATAGAGCGGCACAATTTCATCGAGGCGTTTATCCCCGATCACAACACCCGCTGCATGGGTGGAGGCATGGCGGTACAACCCCTCCAGCTTCAGCGCGACGTCGATCAGCTTGCGCACCTGATCGTCGGTATCGCGCGCCTCACGCAACAGAGGCTCCGACTCCAAGGCCTCTTCAAGGCTGATCGGGTTGGCGGGGTTCTGCGGAACGAGCTTTGCGACTTTATCGACCTGACCGTAAGGCATTTGCAACACGCGCCCCACGTCGCGCACAACGGCCCGCGCTTGCAGCTTACCGAAGGTAATGATCTGCGCGACGCTGTCATTGCCGTATTTGTTACGGACGTAATTAATGACCTCCTCGCGGCGTTCCTGGCAGAAATCGACGTCGAAGTCGGGCATCGACACACGTTCCGGGTTCAGGAAACGCTCGAACAGCAGGTTCATTTCGATGGGATCCAAGTCGGTGATCTTGGTCGCCCATGCGACGACTGACCCCGCGCCGGATCCGCGCCCCGGCCCCACCGGAATGTCGTTATTCTTGGCCCAGATAATGAAGTCGGAGACGATGAGGAAATATCCCGCAAACCCCATCTTGATCAGTACATCCAGCTCGTAATTCATGCGCGCGATGTACTGTGCGCGCACTTCCGCGCGCTTCGCATCGTCCCAGCCTTCGCGGAACACATAGTTATTCAGGCGCCAGTCGAGGCCGGCGGCGGTCAGTTCGCGGAGTTCCTGTTCTTCCGTCTTGCCGCCCTCGGTCGCAAAGCGCGGCAGCATCGGCTTCACTTCTTTCAGCATAAACGCGCAGCGTTTGGCGATATTGACGGTGTTCTCCACCGCCTCCGGAATGTCTTTGAACAGTTCGACCATCTGGTCGGCGGATTTGAAGTAATGTTCCGGCGTTACCTTGCGGCGTTGCGTATCCTGCACATAGGCGCTTTCGGCGATGCACATCAGCGCGTCATGCGCTTCGTACATATCGGGGTCGCTGAAATAGCAGTTGTTGGTCGCAACGAACGGAATATTATATTTATAGGCGAAATCGAGCAGCGCGTCTTCCGTAGCCACTTCATCGACGGTGCCGTGACGTTCCAGCTCGATATACAAACGGTCGCCGAAGCTGGCATGCAGGCGCTGCAAAATCTTCTCCGCCTCGCCAGCGCGCCCTTCCAGCAACATGCGGCCAACGCAGCCCTTCACGCCGCCCGTCAGGCAGATCAGGCCTTCCGCGTGGCTTTCAAGGTCTTCCCAGGTGACTGCAGGTTTTTCGGTATGGGCAAGCGGGATGAGGAAGCTGTTACTCGTCAGCTTCATCAGGTTCATATAGCCCTTTTCGTTCATCGCCAACAAAACCAGCTGGTCGGGCATTTCGGATTTCTTGTTTTTCTGGTCCGTCTGGTCGGGGCGTTCCACCCAAAGCTGGATGCCCACGATGGGCTGGACCCCCTCCTTCGCCGCCGCGATGGAGAATTCGAGCGCGCCGAACAGGTTGCCGGTATCGGTCACGGCAACGGCTGGCATCCCCAGCCGCTTGGTCAGCGGCACAAGGTCCTTGAGCTTGATTGCGCCTTCGGCCAGCGAATAGGCCGAATGCACCCGCAGGTGGATGAACTGGGCTTTGTTTTCGGTCATTTTCTGCACTTCTAACACCTAGATTTGCACCCAAAACCGTTGAATTTCAATCATATTTTCGGGAAATTGCTAGACTTGACATAACATAAGGTTTTGTCTTACACTCTGCCCAATTCACCAAGATAGATCCTTTGAGCAAAATCATAAGGTTGGACACATGGCAGACAACGGCATAACGAACGAAGCACCCGCAGCCGACGACACGGTGCTGAAAGACAGCTCGACCGCCAGCCTATCACGCACGTTCCGCGCGCTGGCCGCCAATGCCCGCGAAGGCCTCGCCCCGTTCCGCCCCACTCTCGCAAAGCTCAACGAATTCGTTTCCAGGTTCCAGTCGGTTGGCATGGATCAGGTAGGTATCGAGCTTGCCGGTTTCGACAAGCTGCGCGATTACAAACTGATGAACCGTCCCGGATCAGACAACCACGCGCTCTATGCGATCCTCAGCATTTACGATGCGCGTTTCCTTGTCTGGGTGCAGGAAGACAACAAGATCGTGACCTACACCGAAAACCTGAACAAGCCGCAGGCGAACATCCAGTTCCTCGACAGCGACGAATTCTGGTACAAAACCGAACGCTCCAGCGGCGGCACGCTAAAGATCAACCGCGACGAACCAAAGTTCAACACCTATGACCTGTCATCGGAAGAAGACGCGGTGAAGTTTATGTCGGCGATTGCCGAAACGACGGCGGCGCTGGCCGCGAATGATGCTCTGCGCGAATTCGACGTTCCCCAATCCGGCAATAGCAACCGCTCAATCCTTAAGATCGCTTCCCCGCTCAAGCCGAAATAACACCTCATGGCAGAGCAGACCCCGCTATCAGGTGAAGAATTACGGGACGCTTTTGAAGCGGCCAAAACATCCAATCGCAAGACAAAAGAAATAAACGGCACAGCCAGTATCCTGCAACAGTTGAGCGATACTGTTCGTCAATTGCAGGAAATCGGCATCGATATCACCGTAAAAGTTATGCCGGATGGGCATTCAAACGCCTATGACATGATGTATGTTACCAGCAAGCCCAAAAGCAGCTCGGGCAGTATTCAAGCCTATGGTTACATCCATATCGGCACGGCGCAGCGGCTTTTTGCAATTGCTGACCAGATCGGCGGCGAAAAAGTCAGCCGTCTGTATCTTTCTAAATTTAATGTTACTGTTGAGGGTGGTCGCAGCAGTACGGATAACGGCGCGAGTAAAACAACCACCGCAATCCCAGGCGAAGCATTCGATTTTGAAAAAGACGCAGAAGCTCTGAAAAAGCTGCAAACCAAACTTGTGAATATCGCTGCAGAATATGCCACGGTCATGGAACAGGACAAATCAGGCGTATTTAACGCGCCTGCATCGGCGTACACCAAGCCTGCAGGCCGGCTGAAAGTTTAAACTTTTCCGTCTTTCAATTCCAGCACACGGTGCATGCGGGCGGCCAGTTCGTGGTTGTGAGTCACGATCATCGCGCCGATCTGCAAATCCTCGATCGTCTGCATCATCATCTGGAACACGCCTTCGGCCGTTTTGGGGTCGAGGTTGCCGGTCGGTTCATCCGCCAGCAGCAAGGCAGGCTTGTTCACTAGGCCGCGGGCAATCGCCACGCGCTGTTGTTCACCGCCCGACAATTGCGACGGGAAATGGTCGGCGCGTTTTTCCAGCCCTACTTTCTTCAGCAGGTCCATCGCGCGGTCTTTTGCCTCTTTCGGCGATTTTTCGGCGATGTATTGCGGCAGCAGCAGGTTTTCAAGCGCCGTGAAATCGGACAGCAGATGGTGGGACTGATAGACAAACCCGATCTGCGTACGGCGCAGGCCCGTGCGGTATTCATCCGCCGTGCTTTCCACCTTGATGCCGTTGATGATGACATCGCCGCTGGTGGGGTTTTCCAGCAATCCCGCAATTTGCAGCAGCGTCGTCTTGCCCGACCCGCTGGGCCCCAGCAGAGCCACGACTTCGCCGCGCGAAATGCTCAGATCGACACCGTTCAGGATATGCAGGTGATGCCCGCCCTGTTCGAAACTACGCCTGACGTTTTTAAGCTCCAGAACTTTATTCACGGCGCAACGCCTCCACCGGATCTAGCTTGGCGGCTTTCCATGCGGGGTAGATTGTGGCGGCGAAGGAAATTAGCAGCGCCATGCCGACAACAACGGCGACTTCCTGCCCGTCCATCTTGGCCGGCAGTTTTGACAGGAAATACACTTCGCCCGGAAACAGCTTGGTGCCCAGCATCTTTTCGATGGCGTGGCGGATCGCCTCGATATTGGCGCAGAATACTGTGCCCAGCAATGCGCCCGCCAGCGTGCCTGTCACACCGATCAGCGACCCTGTATAAAGGAAAATCCGAACGATCATGCCGCGCGTCGCGCCCATCGTGCGCAGGATTGCGATATCACGCCCCTTGTCCTTCACCAGCATAATCAGGCTGGAAATAATGTTAAAGGCCGCGACGATAATGATCAGCGTCAAGATAAGGAACATGACGTTTCGCTCCACATCAAGCGCGCTGGCAAGGCTTGCATTATTGGCCTGCCAGTTAGAGGTGCCGTAACGCCCCTGCAGCTGTTCTTCAATCTTTTTCTGCACGGCATCGATTTCGCGCGCATCGCCGGTCATGACCTCGATGCTGCTGACCCCCTCGCCCATTTCAAAGAAGGCTTGCGCATACGGCATAGGCAGAAAAACGAAGCTGTTATTGTATTCAAACATACCGACATCGAAAATCGATCCGACCGTAAAGGTACGCGTACGCGGCATGCAACCGAACGGTGTCGATTTGCAGGTTGGTGCGATAAGAGAAAACTTGCTCCCGATATCAAGGCCAAGGCGGGTCGCCATACTGATGCCGATGGACGCATTTTCATCGCCGAAATACCCCGTTGCCGCAGCCTTCTGAACGATGCCCTTGGCATCGCCTTTGCCGTTCTTGTCGGTCTTTTCCGAGAAAATGGGCTTGTTATAAAAATCATCAGGCCGCAAACCGCGCACGACGACACCGGATGCCCCGCCGGAGGTTTTCATCAGGGCCTGACCCTCAACCGTCGGTGTCGCGCTGACGACACCTGGAACAGCCTTTAACTGGCCGACCAGTTCTTCATACGGATACATCGCGCCGTTATAGCCATAGACGTTGATATGCCCGTTCAGTCCGAGGATCTTGCCGATCAACTCATCACGAAAGCCGTTCATGACCGACATAACGATAATCAGCGTCGCCACGCCCAGCATGATGCCAAGGAACGAAAAGGCTGCAATGACGGAAATGAACCCTTCTTTCCGCCGCGAGCGCAGATAGCGCCCCGCCACCATCTTTTCAAAAGAAAAAGACATCAATACGCTTTCGACACGATAACTTTCTTGCCGTCATCGGCAAAAGGCAGGCAGCGCGTCGTCACGGCGAATTCGCCCTTGATCGCGGCGAACTCGGCGGAGTTCTGGATCAGGTTGTAATCCAGCTTCAACCCGCCCGTCTGTTCGGCGGCGAAGAAGTCGCGGACTTCCTTCAGCGTCTTTACGTCCTTGACCATGCCGCTCATGCGCGCACGCGCTTTTTCCAGCATGTCTTTCTGCATGGCATCCAGAGCTTCGGCGATTTTCGCGGCGACTTCGTTCACGCCGATCTTCACCTTGCCGTCTTTGCCAAGGTCGCGGCGCGTCAAAGTCAGCTGGCCTTCCGCAATCTCGCGAGCACCGATTTCAAGGCGCACGGGAACGCCGCGCTTGATCGCCGCCCACATTTTATCGGAGCTGCGTGCTTCGGACTTATCGACCTGCACGGTGATATCTTTCGCACGCAGTTCTTTTTGCACCTTGTCACAGAATTCGAGGATGCCGGCTTTATCGGCATCGTTGTTGATAAAGGGCAGGATCACGACCTGATGCGGCGCGACGCGCGGTGGCATAATCATGCCGTCGTCATCGCCATGCGTCATGATAAGCCCGCCGATGGTGCGGGTGGACATGCCCCATGACGTGGTCCATGCCAGTTTTTGCGTGCCGTCGCGATCGAGATATTTGATATCCGATGAACGCGCAAAGGTTTGGCCAAGGTTATGTGACGTCGCGCTTTGCAGCGCCTTGCCGTCCTGCATGAAGGCCTCGACCGTGTAGGTTTCGATGGCGCCGGGGAAACGCTCGTCTGGCGTCTTGCTGCCGGGGATGACGGGCACAGCGAGGTAATTTTCGATGAAGTCGCGATACACTTCCAGCATACGGCGCGCATCCTGATCGGCTTCCTCCGCCGAGGCGAAGGCGTTATGGCCTTCCTGCCACAGGAATTCGGATGTGCGCAGGAAAATGCGCGGGCGCATTTCCCAACGCATGACGTTGCACCATTGGTTCAGCTTCAGCGGCAGGTCGCGATAGGACTGCACCCAGTTATGCATGGACTCGCCGATGATAGTCTCGGATGTCGGGCGGATGATCAGCGGTTCGGTTAGCACGGATGCCGGATCGGGGCCCAGTTCGCCCTTGTCGTTTTTCGCAAGGCGGTGATGGGTGACGATTGCACATTCCTTGGCGAAGCCGTCGATATGGTCAGCTTCTTTGGCGATATAGCTCATGGGGATCAGCAGCGGGAAGTACGCGTTCTGCACTTCCTCCGCCTTGATCATTTTATCAAAATGACGCTGGATGTTTTCCCACACCGAAAAGCCGTAGGGCTTGATGATCATGCAGCCGCGCACCGGCGCGTTTTCGGCCATGTCGGCGGCCTTGATCACGTTCTGGTACCATTCGGGGAAATTTTCCTCGCGCGTGGGCGTGATCGCGGTCTTGGAATTTTTCAGGTTTTTTGCCGGCTCGGCCATGGGAAATCGCCTTTGTTTTATAATGCGTGAACCTGCACAAAATTACCCAAGCAGGGGCAATTAATCAATGCTGATTATGTTTATTTTCGGTCGGTTTTTCAGCCGGTTTTGCAGGTTTTTCCGTGGCGCAGAGCTTGCGCAGGCTATCGGCCGCCTTGCCGTCCAGCGGTTCGCCGTTATAGGTGAACGCGCCGTTTTCATACGCCAGCTCGCCCAGAACAGCATATGTTTCCTTGGCGGTCGGGGTTGGCAGGCCAAGATATTGCGCAAGGTCGATCGTAACCGGAATGCGCACGACATCGGGCATTTGCACGGGCGATTTGTTCAGGTCGGCCTCGACCACCGGCTTGCCCGTCACATCCACGCCGGGCTCAAAATCAACACCGGCGGGTTTCTGGTATTCGACCGCGCGGCGGCAGAAACCGTCATCCAGCGTGCTGCGCAGTTTGTGTTCCATGCAGACAGGCGTAAACACGGTCGCAAGACCGGCAAGAACGATAAGGCTTTTCATTGTGGCGCTCCCCTGAACCATTCGCCCCAGCGAATGATGTCCATTTCAACCAGGATATAAACGATCAACATAATGACGGCAGACAAAACTGTATTGAGAACAAGTTTTTTCTTGAGATCGGGATTTACCGGAGCACCGGCATCGTGCCCCTTCCCGTCATCGGTATTGCGCTGTACGCCCAGCGGAAGCACGGTGAACAGCATAATCCACCAGACCAGAAGATAGATAAAAACGACTGTTACCAGCGACATGCTACACCCGTATCAAATGAACACGCGTTTGCGGCTTGCGGTCGAAACGCTCGTTGAAAAAGCGGCGTGCGGTAACGCGGACCAGCTCGGAAACTTCGTCATCATTGGTGCGCATATGCTTCGGCATGTTTTGCAACGCTTTGGCGACTTCGGCTTCAGCCGCGGCAAGGTGCGGCGTGTCCTGATCGCTGGTTTCATCCAGAACGCCAAGCGCGGTAATGCGGGGATCGGCGACGAGGTTGCCGCGCGCATCAAGCACGACGGTTACCACAGCGCTGCCGTTGAACATCATGCGTTTGCGCGTCAGGATCGCCTCGTTATCGACCGGCACAATCCGGTTACCCTCGAGCGCCAGGATCCCGCTTTTCACCTCGCCGACAGGACGCAGACCATCTTTGGTAATCTCGATCACATCGCCATTGACGGGGATGAATGTTTCCGGCACGCCGCATTCACGCGCAAGATCGGCGTGTTTTTCCTGCTGCATATGTTCGCCATGCACGGGGATGACGGATTTCGGCTTGACCCAGCTGTAAAGTTGTTTCAGTTCGTCACGGTACGGATGGCCGGAGACGTGGATCGGCGCGTCGCGCTCGGTGATGACATTGACACCGTTGATCAGGAAACGGTTCTTGATGCGGTCAACCGCGCGGTCATTGCCGGGAATGGTGCGGGAAGAAAAAATCATCACATCCCCCTCGCTCAATCGCATGGCGGGGTGGTCGTTGTTGGAGATGCGCGCTAGCGCGGCGCGCGGCTCGCCCTGCGATCCGGTGCAGATATAAACTACATTTTCTCCGCCAACCATGTTCGCACCGTCGTCATCGAGGAACGGCGGCACATCGAGCAGATAACCGCTGTTGCGCGCCGATTCATCGACGCTCCACAGCGAACGCCCGACTAGCGATACCTTGCGGTTATTGGCCTTCGCGGCTTCGTAAATGCTTTTGATGCGGCCGACATTGGTGGCAAAACAGGTGACAGCGATTTGCGCATCGAATTCGCCGAACAGCTCGGTCAGGTTTTTCTGCACATCCAGTTCAGATCCTGAATGCCCCGGCACCATCGCGTTCGTGGAATCTCCGACCACCGCCAGCACGCCGTCTTCGCCCAGTTTTTTCAGGGCATCCGCATCCGTCAGGTCGCCCAGCACGGGATCGGGGTCGATTTTCCAGTCGCCGGTGTGCAGTACGGTGCCGATATCCTTGACCGAAATCGCTATCGACTTCGCCTCGGGTATCGAATGCGCCATGCGGATGAACTGCAGTTGGAACGGGCCAATATCAAGCTTTCCCTGCTGCGGCACTTCATGCAATTTGACCTGATGCCCCCATGTCCATTCGCTAAGCGACTGGCGCAGGCGTTCCATCGTGAATTTCGTCGCATAGAGCGGCGCATTCAGGCGCGGCCAGAGATGATCGACGGCGCCGATATGGTCTTCATGGCCATGCGTAAAGAAAATACCCAGCAGCTTGTTGCCAAGCGTGGTGGCAAAGGCCGGATCGGGCAGCAGGATATCGATGCCCGGCATCGTTTCATCGGCGAAGCCCATGCCGCAATCGATCATGATCCACTGGTCTTTGTGGCCATACAGCGTCATGTTCGCACCAAAAACACCGCAGCCGCCAAGCGGCACACAGTAGATGGCTTCCGGATCCATGTTAAAACCGAGCGATGACATCAGCCTGCAAAAACCTCTCCGGAACAGACGGCGCGCATCGCGCCATCCGGCATTTCAATTTCTAGAGCACCTCCGTCGTCGATGCCGAGGAACTTGCCCGAAAATGTCTCGTTTGGCATGCGCACCTGAATCGTCATGCCCAGATTGTGCGCGTGGTGCAGCCATTGTTCGCGGATCGGGGCAAAGCCGTTTTTGCCCCACAAATCGAATAGGTCTTTCACGCGAATGATCAATTTTTCCAGTACCTGCCCAGCTTCCGTTTCGGTACCGAAATCCCCTAAACTCGCTGCGCCGTCGGGCGCGCCTGCAACATTGACGCCAATGCCCATCACGACCCAGTCCTCCTCCGCCTCCAGCAAAATGCCTGCGGCTTTCTTGCCGTTCAGCAACAGATCGTTCGGCCATTTCAACGCAATGATGCCCGGTTTCGCCATGAATTCTTTTACCGTGTCGGCAAGCGCAACGGCGGCAAGAAATGACAGCTGGCCGTTTTGCGCGGCGGTCGCGGCGGGACGCAACAGGATGCTAAGGTAAAGATTGCCGGGCACGGATGTCCAGCTATTGCCCTGACGCCCCTTCCCCGCGGTCTGTTCATGCGCCCAAACCGCCGTGAACGCGGGATAGCCGCTGCGTGCCAACTGTTTTGCGTGATCGTTTGTGCTGCCAACGCTCGGCAGCTCGATTAGGTTAAAGGCAGGCGGCAATTTCGGCGTATAGGTCATTTAGGCTTGAAAATCGCAATCGACTTCGCCGCCGCATCCGCCGTTGCCAGCAACGGTCCGGGCATGGCGATGAACAGCAACATCGCGGCGGTCGAAACGCCTGCCAGCACGTTCAGGCGTACATCGACGGCGGGGTCGAGGCCTTCATCGCCTGCTTCCTCGAAATACATGACCTTGATAATACGCAGGTAATAATAAGCGGCGATGACCGAAGCGATAACGCCGATCACGGCAAGCCAGTAAAGCCCCTGCGCAACCGCCGCCTGAAACACGAACAGCTTTCCGAAGAAACCGGCGAGCGGCGGAATACCCGCCATCGAGAACATCATGACCGTCATCGCCAGCGCCAGCATCGGCTGGCGTTGACCAAGGCCGGAGAGGTCGGAAATTTCCTCCAGCATACGCTCGCGCTGCTTCATCATCAGGACGATCGCGAAAGTGCCGATGGTCATGACCATATAAATTGCCGAGAAGATCATGACAGATTTCACGCCTTCCGCACTGGCGGCAGCAAGACCGACGAGCGCATAGCCCATGTTGCCGATGGAACTGTAAGCCAGCAGGCGCTTGATATTCGTCTGCCCGATCGCGGCGACCGAGCCCAGCACCATAGACGCAATCGCCAGCACGACGACAATCTGCTGCCATTCCGCAACCATGCTGCCGAACGGCCCCATGAAAACGCGGGTGAGCAGCGCGAGCGCGGCGATTTTCGGCGCAATCGCGAAGAATGCGGTGACCGAAGTCGGCGCGCCTTCATATACGTCAGGTGTCCACATATGGAACGGCACGGCGGAGATTTTGAAGGCAAGCCCGGAAATCAGCATAACCATGCCGACGATCACGCCGAGACTGAGCGGTGCGGAAGCAGCAAGGATCGCCCCCATTTTGTCGAAATTCGTGACGCCCGTGTAACCATACAGCAGCGACGCGCCGTACAGCAGCATGCCCGATGACAGCGCTCCCAGAACAAAATATTTCAGCCCGCCTTCCGTCGACTTGACGCTGTCACGCTGGATGGCCGCCAGCACGTAAAGCGGCAAGCTCTGCATTTCAAGGCCCATGTAAAGCGAGATCAGGTCGTTCGCCGAAATCATCAGCAGCATGCCCAATGTCGCGAACAGCATCAGGATCGGGTATTCGAAACGCATAATGCGCTGGCGTTCGGCATATTTCGCCGCCATCAGAATCGACACGGCGGAGCCTGCAATGACCAGCATCTTCATGAAACCCCCGAAGCTGTCGGCAATAAACATGCCGTTGAAGGTCGTGACGGTCTCGCCGCAATAACGGCAGATCATCGCGCCGACCGCCAGCAAGGCGAGGATCGACAGGTTGGAAACCGCATGAAACGGCTCGCCTTTGCGGGACACGCCGAACATCAGCAGCATGAGCGCGAGGATCGCGAGAGAAATCTCCGGGAAAGCCGGCATCAAATCCGGGGCGATGAACGGTATCATTTCTTTTTCTTTCCCTTTTTATGCTTGGGCGCTTCTTCCGTCTTTTCCGGCTCCTTGGCGGGCTCCGCTTCGGCGGGGGTCGCTTCGGGCTCGGTCATTACGGCGGGTTGTTCTCCAGCTGCTTTCGCAGCCTCTTCAGCTTTCTTTTCGGCGGCAGCCGGGGCGCGCGCCTCCAACAATGCCTGACGCGCCGGTGCGACGCGTTCCAGCACTTTTCCAAGTGCCGGCGCCATCGGCGCGGTGAAGCTGGACGGATAAATACCCATCCAGAACACAAGGCCGACCATGGGCAGGAAAATCGCAACCTCGCGGCCATCGGCATCCTTCATCGCCTTCACGTCGGATTTGACGAGCTCGCCAAAAACGACGCGTTTGTAAAGGTACAGCATATAGGCAGCGCCCAAAACGACACCTGTCGCGGCAAACGCAGTCACAGTCGTGCTGACCTGATAGGAACCGACAAGGACAAGGAATTCGCCGATAAATCCACTGGTGCCCGGCAGGCCGACGGAGGCCAGCATAAACACCATGAAGATCGTCGCGTATTTCGGCATGTTCTTGATCAGCCCGCCGTAACGCGCAATTTCCCGCGTATGCAGGCGGTCATAAATGACGCCCACGCACAGGAACAGCGCGGCAGACACCACGCCATGCGACAGCATCTGGAACATTGCGCCGTCGAAACCGTTTTGGTTCATGGCGAAAATGCCGATGGTGACAAAGCCCATATGCGCGACGGATGAATAAGCGATCAGCTTCTTCATGTCTTCCTGCGCAAGCGCGACGAGCGATGTATAGATGACCGCAATCACGCTGAAGCCGAAAATCCACGGCGCGTAATAAACCGACGCATCCGGGAACACCGGCAGAGACAGCCGCAGGAAGCCGTAGCCGCCCATTTTCAGCAGAACGCCCGCCAGAATGACGGAACCCGCTGTCGGCGCTTCCACGTGCGCATCGGGCAACCATGTATGCACCGGCCACATCGGCACCTTCACCGCGAAGGATGCAAGGAAGGCCAGCCAGAGCCATTTCTGCACATTCGCAGGGATCGCGAGTTTCGACAGCTCCGGAATATCGGTCGTGCCGTAGGTATTATACAGGTACAGGATCGCCAGCAGCATCAGCACCGATCCAAGCAGCGTGTAGAGGAAGAATTTGAAAGCCGAGTAAACGCGACGTTTGCCGCCCCATACGCCGATGATGACGAACATCGGGATCAGCACGCCTTCAAAGAAGATGTAGAACAGCATGAGGTCGATGGCGCAGAACATGCCGAGCATCATGGTTTCCAGCAGCAGGAAGGAAATCATGTATTCCTTCACGCGATGCTCGATAGATTCCCAGCTGGCAAGAATGCAAATCGGGGTCAGGAAAGTGGACAGCAGGACGAAGAAGATCGAGATGCCATCGACACCCAGCTTGTAATTGATATTGAGGCCGGGCAGCCAGGGCAGTTTCTCGACAAATTGCAGTTCCGCCGATGTGCCGTCGAAGCCCATATACATATATATAGACAGGCCGAAGGTGAACAACGAGGTCAGCAGCGCCGTATTCCGTGCGTTACGCGCCACCGTTTCGGCATCGCCGCGCACGAAGAGCAGGAACAACACACCCGCCAAAGGCAGGAATACAAGCAAGGAAAGAATGGGGAAGGAAATCATCGGTTAGAACCCCTGCCTGTGAGCATAGAAGACGTAAGCGGTTATGATGGCGACAACGCCGATAATCATGGCGAAGGCGTAGTGGAAGATATATCCGCTTTGCAGGCCATGCGCCTTGTCGGAACCCGACTTGATCGTTGCGGCGACGCCGTCAGGACCGAATCCGTCGATGATCGCGCCATCGCCCGTTTTCCACAGCTTGTTGCCGAGGAAGAAGGACGGGATCACGGCGATGCAGTTATACAGCTCGTCGAAATACCATTTGCGGAAGAAGAAGTTGTGGATGCCGCTGAACATGCCCGCCATCATCGCCGGCATATGGCGCTTGCGGACATAGAACAGGAATGCCAGCAGGATACCCGCGATGCCAACCCCGGTCGGCAGCAGCTTCGCCCATTCGGGAATGTGATGAATGTGTTCCAGAACATCATTTTGTTCCAGCACGAAAATAGAGCTACCCCAGAACGAACCGCGGGATTCACCGACAAAGAACACCGTCAGCGCGCCCGCCGCCAATGCGCCAATCGCAAGGAAAGCAAGCGGAATAGTCATGATCTTGGGCGATTCATGGACATGTGCCATGACTTTTTCATCCGCGCGCGGCGTGCCGTGGAACGTCATGAAAATCAGGCGCCACGAATAGAACGCCGTCAGGAACGCAGCCGTGATACCGCACCAATAGGCAAACGTGCCCACCTGGCTATGCGCCGCGAAGTTCGCCTCAAGGATAGTATCTTTCGAGAAGAAACCGGCGAAGGGCGGAACACCCGCCAACGCAAGGCTGCCGATCCACATCACCGCATAAGTGAACGGGATCAGTTTATAAATGCCGCCCATGCGGCGCATATCCTGTTCGTCCGACATTGCATGGATAACCGAACCTGCGCCCAAGAACAGCAACGCCTTGAAGAATGCGTGCGTGAACAGGTGGAACATCGCCGCACTGTATGCAGAAACGCCCGCCGCAAAGAACATGTAACCCAGCTGGCTCATGGTCGAATAGGCGATGACACGTTTGATGTCGAATTGCGTGATGGCGATGGTCGCCGCCACAAGCGCGGTCAGTGCGCCAAGGACGGTGATGAACTCACGCGCTGCAGGCGCATATTCGTAAATCGGCGACATACGGCATACAAGGAATACCCCCGCCGTCACCATCGTTGCCGCATGGATCAGCGCGGAAACTGGAGTCGGGCCTTCCATCGCGTCGGGCAGCCAGGTATGCAGGCCCAGCTGTGCGGATTTACCCATCGCCCCGACAAACAGCAGGAAGCCGATCAGCGTAACAGCATTGAATTGCTGGCCGAGGAATTCGACCATAACATCTTTCGTCGCGGGAACAGCCGCAAAAACTTTGTCGAAATCAAGCGAACCAAACACCATGAACACGGCAAATATGCCAAGAGCGAGACCGAAATCGCCGATACGGTTGACGACGAAGGCCTTAATAGCGGCTCGGTTGGCACTATCCTTGTGGTGCCAGAAACCGATCAGCAGATAGGACGCGACGCCCACCCCCTCCCAGCCGAAGAACAGCTGGACGAAGTTAGCCGATGTCACAAGCATCAGCATCGCAAAGGTGAACAGGCTGAGATAGCACTGGAACAGCGCGCGGCGCTTGTCATGGTGCATATAGCCGACAGAATATATATGAACGGCGCAGGAAACAAAGTTAACCACCAGCACCATCGTCGCCGACAGCTGGTCGAATTTCAGCGACCAGTTAAGGTTCAGCGTACCCGACGAAATCCAGTTGAACAGCACGATCGTGCTGGGAGCCATCGTGGCTGCGAAGTTTATTTTGTAAAACAACGTGGCCGAAATGATGGCGGCAAGGATCATCAACCCGCAGGTCAGCACCTGTGCGGGTCCGTGGCCTTCTTCGTCCTCTTTCCAGGCGAACAGGGCGGCGGCGAGACAGCCGATCAGCGGCGCGAATACAGCAATGAATTCCATGGAAAATTATCCCTTCAGCGCGCTGATGTCTTCGACCGCAATCGATGCCTTGTTGCGGAAGAATACGACGAGGATGGCAAGGCCGATGGCGGCTTCAGCCGCCGCGACCGTAAGAATGAACATCGAGAACACCTGGCCCGTCAGGTCATGCAGATGGACGGAAAACGCGACAAGGTTGATGCTGACCGACAGGAGGATCAGTTCGATCGACATCAGAATGATGATGACGTTGCGGCGGTTCAGGAAAATGCCGAACACGCCCAGCGTGAACAGGATGCCCGATACGATCAGGAAATTGTGGATACCAATGACTGTTGGCATATCAGGACACTCCCGTACCGGATTGGATTTTTTCTATTTTCAGCACGGCCTTGGGATCGCGCGCGATCTGGCTGGCGATGCTCTGGCGGCGGACGCCTGCGCGGCTGCGCAGAGTCAGCGTGATCGCGCCGATCATCGACACCAGCAGGATCAGGCCCGAAATCTGGAACAGGTAAACATATTCTGTGTACAGCAGGTAACCGAGGGCATGGGTGTTGCTGAGCGTATCAGGAATGGGCGCGAAGGCATGCAGATCCGCATCTTTCGCGCTATGCCAGTTCAGGTACATCCACGCGAATTCGACGATCAGGACAAGACCGACCAGACCGCCGACCGGCGCGTGCTTCAGCATCCCTTCCCGCATCTGCGCGAAATTGATGTCGAGCATCATGACGACGAAAAGGAACAGCACGGCGACCGCGCCCACATAGACGATCACCATGATCATCGCAATGAATTCCGCACCCAGCATCACGAACAGCCCGGCGGCGTTGAAAAACGCCAAAATCAGGAACAGCACCGAATGCACCGGGTTCCTGGCCGATATGACCATGACACCGCTCGCCAGCAGCACGGCGGAGAAAGCGTAAAAGAAAAATGCCTCGATCATCACTCGGTTCCTTGTCTTATCTGTAGGGCGCGTCGGCTTCGATATTCGCGGCAAGCTGTGCTTCCCAACGGTCGCCGTTCGCCAGCAGCTTTTCCTTGTTGTAGTAAAGCTCCTCGCGCGTTTCGGTCGCGTATTCGAAATTCGGGCCTTCGACGATCGCATCGACGGGGCATGCTTCCTGGCACAAGCCGCAATAAATGCATTTCGTCATGTCGATGTCATAGCGCGTTGTGCGGCGGCTGCCGTCATCGCGCGGTTCGGCCTCGATGGTGATCGCAAGCGCAGGGCAGATTGCTTCGCACAGTTTGCAGGCGATGCAGCGCTCTTCCCCGTTCGGATAGCGGCGCAGAGCATGTTCCCCGCGGAAACGCGGGCTGATCGGGCCCTTTTCAAAGGGATAGTTCAGCGTCACCTTCGGGCGGAAGATATAGCTGAAGGTCAGCGCAAAACCCTTGACGATCTCGGTCAGCAGGAACGCGTTTGTTGTCTTGGAAATAAACGACATTATTCTTTCTCCTCCGCCTTCGGCGCTTCTGCGGGAGCGACGGGCGCAGCCTCCGGCGCGGCGGTTTCGGTCGTTACGGTTTCAGCAGGCGCAGTTTGCGGTGCCGCAGGCGCGCTGACGGCAGCCGGTGCAGCAGCGGTCGCGGCGACGGCTGCATTTTCCATGCCGGGCAGCGCCTTGTTATAGAGCAGCACACCCGCAATCAGCACGACCCAGAGCAGCGTGAAGGGCAGGAAGATTTTCCAGCCCAGGCGCATCAGCTGGTCATAGCGGAAACGCGGCAGGGTCGCGCGCGTCCAGATGAACACGAACAACACGAACGACACCTTCAGCGCGAACCAGATAAAGCCCGGAATAACGCTCAGGAATTCGATGCCGAACGGCGGATGCCAGCCACCAAGGAAAAGCACTGTCGTCATCCCGCTCATCAGGATCATGTTCATGTATTCGCCCAGGAAGAACAGTGCGAAGGTCATGGACGAATATTCGACGTTGTAACCGCCCACCAGCTCGGACTCGCCTTCCGGCAGGTCAAAGGGCGCGCGGTTGGTTTCGGCAAGTGCCGAAATGACGAAAATGACAAACATCGGGAACAGCAGCAGCGTCACCCAGAACGGGCGCTGCGCCTCCACAAGCGCTGTCAGGTTCAGCGAACCGGTCGTCAGCAGCACGGCCACAATCACAAAACCCATCGAAACTTCGTAGGAAACCATCTGCGCGGCGGAGCGTAGGCCGCCCAAGAACGCATAACGCGAGTTCGACGCCCAGCCCGCCATCAGGATGCCATAGACACCCAGCGACGAAATGGCGAACAGGTACAGCACGCCCACGTTGATATCGGCAATCACCCAGCCCGCATTCACGGGAATGACCGCCCATGCCACAAGGCTGAGCATGAAGGTCAGCATCGGTGCCATGACGAAAACGCCGCGGTTCGCGCCGGAGGGGATGATCGTTTCCTTGCCCAGCAGTTTAATACCATCGGCCAGCGGCTGCAGCAGGCCGAACGGGCCAACCATCATCGGTCCCTGACGCATCTGCATGACGGCCAGAATTTTACGCTCGGCATAGGTCAGGTATGCCATCGCAATAATCAGCGGGCCGACGAATGACAGGATCCAAAGGGTAATATTCGCAACCGGCTGCACATAAGCAACGCATAGCTCGGCTTTGCAGATTGTCTGCGTCCAGATATCGGTTTTAAAAACGCTGAAAAGATTATCCATGGCTGCCCGTCTTTTCTTTAGTGCCGTTCAGGAACGCCTCGGTGCATTCCTCCATCACGCGGGACGCGCGGGAGATGACGTCGGTCATGTAGAAGTTGTTGATGACAAGCGAGAACGGCGCAGCATCATGCTTGCCCTCCTTGCCAAAAGGTTTCCATGCTGCCGGCTGAACGCTGTCGATATTGGCAAAAACCGGGTTTGCCTTCGCCATACGTGCGCGCAGCTGGGCAATATCGTCATAAGGCAGCGTCTTGCCGAGCGCTTCCGACAATGCGCGGATGATTTTCCAGTCTTCGCGCGCCTCGCCGGGCGGGAAGATCGCCTGTTTTGCCTGTTGTGCGCGGCCTTCTATGTTCACATAGGTCGCGTTTTTCTCGGTATATGCAGCGCCGGGCAGGATTACATCGGCGCGGGCCGCTGCCGCATCGCCGTGGTGGCCCTGATAAATGACGAAGGTGTCTTTGTCGATGCTGCCGACGGGGATTTCATCCGCGCCCAGCAGGTACAGCACATCGCCCTTCAGCATTTTGTCGAGGTCGCCGCCGACAAAGCCGAGTTCAAGCGCGCCGACGCGGCTTGCCTGCGTATGCAGCACGTTAAAGCCATTCCAGCCGTCCTTGACCATGTTGAATTTCGTCGCGACGGCGCGGGCGAGCGCCTGAATTTCCATGCCGTCATCACGGCTGAGCGCGCCCTGCCCCACGATAATCATCGGGTTTTGCGCCTTACTCAGGACTTCGGCGAATGCACCCTTGCCGCTGGCGAGTTCAGCCAGAGTTTCAGGGCCGGCGCCCAGGAATTTAGTCGGGTAGTTCAAATCGACCTGCTGGCCGATCACGCCGATCTTGATGCGCTTGGCGAGCCATGTCTTGCGTATGCGCGCGTTGACAAGCGCCGCTTCGTGGCGCGGGTTGGTGCCGACCAGCAGGATGACATCCGCCTGTTCAATGCCCGCGATAGTCGTGTTGAAGCGCCAGCCACAAGCCTGCGACACATCATATTGTGCGCCATCCTGGCGGCATTCGAGGTTTTTGGAACCGTAAGCGGCCAGCAGATCTTTCAACGCCGCCATGGACTCGCAATCGGCAAGGTCACCGGCAATCGCGCCGAATTTCTTGCCATCAACGCCGGACATTTTTTCTGAGATTGCGGCAAATGCCTGATTCCAGCTTGCCGGTTCCAGCCTGCCGTTCACGCGCACATAGGGGCGGTCGAGACGCTGGTTTTTCAACCCGTCAATACTGAAACGCGCTTTGTCGGAAATCCATTCCTCGTTCACGCCTTCATGCAGGCGGGGCAGCACGCGCAGCACGGCACCGCCGCGGGTATCGATGCGGATGTTCGATCCGACTGCGTCCGATACGTCGATGCTTTCGACCTTGCGCAGTTCCCACGGGCGGGCGGTGAATTCATAGGGTTTCGAGGTCAGCGCGCCGACGGGGCAGATGTCGATGATGTTGCCGGACAGTTCCGATGTCACCATCTGCTGCACATATGTGCCGATTTCAAGATGTTCGCCGCGGTTCAGCACGCCCATTTCGTCAACGCCTGCGATTTCGTCGCCAAAGCGGACGCAGCGCGTGCAATGGATGCAGCGGGTCATGGTGGTCTTGATCAGCGGGCCGAGGTCTTTGTCCTTCACCGCGCGTTTTTCTTCGCGGTAGCGCGAACGGTCGAAACCGAACGCAACGGTCTGGTCCTGCAAATCGCACTCGCCGCCCTGGTCGCAGATCGGGCAGTCCAGCGGGTGGTTGATCAGCAGCATTTCGATCACGCCCTTGCGCGCCTTTTGCGCCTGCGGCGAATTGGTATGCACTTTCATGTCTTCCGCGCAGGGCATCGCGCAGGATGCAACAGGCTTCGGCGATTTTTCGACCTCGACAAGGCACATGCGGCAGTTGGCCGGCACGGACAGCTTGTCGTGATAGCAGAAACGCGGGATTTCGATGCCCAGCTGCTCTGCCGCCTGAATGATGGATGTGCCGGGTTCGACCGTGACTTCCATACCGTCGATGGTGAGTTTAGGCATTGGCATCCCCCTTGCCTGCGGTTTGCTCCAGCAGGTCTTTCAAAGCATCCAGATCGCGCTCGACCCAGCCGATATCTTCCTTGAAACGGCTTTCGGGCATATCGTTGCGGTAAAGCGTCAGCAGCACTTCACAGCCCTTCTTGTTCGGCAATACACGCATGGGCACATAAATCTTGTAGCGACCCAAGGTGACAGTATGGTCGAGAATGCCGAATGTGTTTTTCTTGGTGAATTCGATTTTGGCCGGCCCCTGCGGTGTGACCGCAACCCATTTGCCGTCTTTTTTCTTGATTTCCGTGCACAGGCCGCTTGCCCATTGCGGGAAATTCGCCGGCGCGGAAAGGAATTTATAGACCTTGTCCATCGGACACGAAATCGCAACGCTGACGGTGCAGGTTTCGTCGAGTTTCTTCATTTTGGCAGTACGCTTTTTCATGCCGCGATCTTCTTCCGGTATTCAAGGATGCGGCGTTCCATTTCGGGGCGGAAATGCTTGATGAGGCCCTGGATGGGCCATGCCGACGCATCTCCATGCGCGCAAATCGTATGGCCTTCGATTTCCGAGCCGATATCGAGGAGCATGTCGATTTCCTCGATATTCGCCTCGCCCTTCACCATGCGCTGCATGATGCGGTACATCCAGCCCGTGCCTTCGCGGCAGGGCGTGCATTGACCGCAGGATTCATGCCAGTAGAACCGTGCAAGACGCGCGATCGCATAAACGATGTCGGTCGATTTATCCATCACGATAACCGCCGCCGTGCCAAGGCTGGAGTTGACGGCGCGCAGGCTGTCAAAATCCATCAGCACGGTTTCGCAAAGGTCTTTGGGCAGCAGGCGGGTGGATGATCCGCCGGGGATCACAGCCAGCAGGTTGTCCCAGCCACCGCGTACGCCGCCGCCATGCTTTTCGATCAGTTCCTTGAGCGGGATGCTCATGGCTTCTTCGACGTTGCAGGGGTTGTTGACGTGACCGGAAATGCAGAACACTTTCGTGCCGCGGTTTTTCTCGTTGCCGATGCCCGCGAACCACGACGCACCGCGGCGCAGGATTTCAGGGACGACGGCGATGGTTTCGATGTTGTTGACGGTCGTCGGGCAGGCGTAAAGACCCGCACCCGCCGGAAAGGGCGGCTTGTTGCGAGGGAAGCCTTTTTTACCCTCGAGGCTGTTCAGCAGCGCGGTTTCTTCGCCGCAGATGTAAGCCCCTGCCCCGCGATGCACGTAAATGTCGAAATCCCAGCCGGAGCCGCAGGCGTTTTTGCCGACCAAACCAGCGTCATAAGCTTCGTCGATCGCTTTTTGCAGCGCGACGGCCTCGTGATAGAACTCGCCTCGTATATAAATGTAGCAGGCCTTCGCGCACATGGCGAAAGACGCGATCAGCGCGCCTTCGATGATGGTATGCGGCTCATGGCGGATGATATCCCGGTCCTTGCAGGTGCCGGGTTCGGATTCATCGGCGTTGATAACCAGATAGCTGGGGCGGCCGTCTTTGCTTTCTTTGGGCATGAAAGACCATTTCATGCCGGTCGGGAAGCCCGCGCCGCCACGGCCGCGCAGTTCAGATTTCTTCACTTCCTCGATGATCCAGTCGCGGCCTTTGGCAAGCAAATCTTTAGTGCCCGACCAGTTGCCGCGCGCCTGCGCGGATTTCAGGTCAGCGCCAAGCCAGCCGTAAAGGTTCGTGAAGATGCGGTCTTTGTCCTGAAGCATTACTTCTTGCCCTCGCCTGCGACTTTGTTGCCGGTTTTCTTGGCGATATCGGTCAGGCAGGTCGCGCCCTGCGCGCCGAGCGACGTCAGGCGGCCGGTATGCGAGCCTTTCGGCACTTCCTTGCCCGCCTTCAGCCCGTCCAGCACGCCGATCACGTTCTGCGGATTGAGGTCTTCGTAAAAATCATCGCCGTTGCGCTGAATGACCGGCGCATTGACACAAGCGCCAAGGCATTCGACTTCGGTGATGGTGAACATGTTATCAGGGGTCGTTTCGCCCAATTTGATGCCCAGATGTTTTTCGCAAGCCTTGACGACTTCCCCCGAACCGGCGAGCCAGCACGGCGTTGTCGTACAGAATTGCAGGTGGTGTTTGCCCTTGGGCGCAAGGTTATACATCGTATAAAACGTCGCGACTTCGAACACCTTGATGCGCGGCATGTCCAGGAGGCGCGCGATTTCTTCCATCGCCGCCTCGGGGATCCAGTTGTCGTGCTGCTTTTGCACAAGGTCAAGAAGCGCCATAACAGCGCTCTGCTGGCGGCCCTTCGGGTATTTGGCAATATGCTGCTCGACCAGTTTCATGTTTTCAGGCGAAAACTTGAATTCCTTGGGCTGCTCGAATTTTACTTTTTGTGCGTGTGCCATTAGCGGTCAATCTCCCCGAACACGATATCCATCGAACCGATGATAGCCACCGCATCGGCCAGCATATGGCCTTTCGCCATGAAATCCATGCCCTGCAGGTGCGCAAATCCCGGCGCGCGGATGTGGCAGCGATACGGCTTGTTGCTGCCGTCGGCCACAAGATATACGCCGAATTCGCCCTTGGGCGCTTCGACGGCGGTATAGGTTTCACCGGCGGGCACGTGGTAACCCTCGGTATAAAGCTTGAAGTGGTGGATCAGCGCTTCCATCGAGTTTTTCATGTCGGCGCGGCTGGGCGGCGTGACTTTGCCGTCGTCGGACGACACGGGGCCGCGCGGCATTTTCTCGATCGCCTGTTTCATGATCTTGCAGGACTGGCGCATTTCCTCGACGCGGACCAGATAGCGGGCATAGCAGTCGCCCGTCGTGCCGGTCGGAATGTCGAAATTCATGTCGGCATAAACGTCATAGGGCTGCGACTTGCGCAGATCCCACGGCACGCCGGAAGCGCGCAGCATCGGACCGCTAAAGCCCCAATCGAGCGCTTCTTTCTTGGTCACGATACCGATATCGACGGTGCGCTGCTTGAAGATGCGGTTATTCGTCAGCAGGCCTTCCATGTCATCGATGAATTTCTGGACACTGTCGGCCCAGGCATACATATCTTCGGCAAGGCCGGCCGGCATATCCTGCGCGACACCGCCCGGACGGAAATAATTTGCGTGCAGGCGCGCGCCGCAGACGCGTTCATAGAACTCCATCCCGATTTCGCGTTCCTCGAAGCCCCAGAGCGCGGGTGTCAGCGCGCCAACGTCGAGCGCATAGGTCGTGATGTTCAGGATGTGGTTGATGATGCGCGTCATTTCGGCGAACAGCACGCGGATGTGCTGCGCGCGGGGCGGAGCCTTGATCTTCAGCAGCTTCTCAACCGCCAGCGCGAAAGCATGTTCCTGGTTCATCGGCGCGACGTAATCGAGGCGGTCGAAATACGGCACGGCCTGCATGTATGTTTTATATTCGATCAGCTTTTCGGTGCCGCGATGCAGCAGGCCGATATGCGGGTCGGCGCGCTCCACAATCTCCCCGTCCATTTCCAGCACGAGGCGCAACACGCCGTGTGCGGCCGGGTGCTGCGGGCCGAAGTTCATCGTATAGGGGCGGATCTTGTTTTCGTTGCTGTCGCTCATCCGATTTTCTTCTCTTTCTCGTCCAGCGCAGGAAGGTCGGCGCCGATTTTCGGCTTGCGGGCTTTTTCGTCGCCCGGGAGCTGCATGGTCGTCATGCCTTCCCACGGTGAAACGAAGTCAAAATTGCGGAAGTCCTGCTGCAACTTCACGGGTTCATACACCACGCGCTTCTGCGTTTCGTCGTAGCGCAGTTCGACGAAGCCGGTCAGCGGGAAGTCCTTGCGCAGCGGGTGTCCTTCGAAACCGTAATCTGTCAGGATGCGGCGCAGGTCGGGATGGTCGTTGAAGAAAATGCCGTACATGTCCCAGACTTCGCGCTCGAACCAGTTGGCGGCGCTGTAAAGGCTGGTGATGGAATCAACAGGCGTGTTTTCCGACGTATGCAGCTTCACGCGGATGCGGAAGTTGTGCTTCAGGCTGAGCAGGTTATAAACCACATCGAAACGCTCGTCGCGGTCGGGATAGTCCGCCCCGCAAATGTCCGACAACTGCTTGAATTCGCAATTCGCGTCATTCAGCAGGAACGAGATAAAACGCTTCAGGGATTCACGCTTGATCGTGAACATCAGCTCGCCATGCGCGATTTCCTTTTTCAGGATCGCGGGCTGCATCGTGATTTCGATGTAATCGCCGAGGGCGTCGAGGTTTTCTACGGACATCAGCGCACCAGCCTTGTGTCTTCGCGGGCAATTTTTTTCTGCAGCTGCAGGATGCCGTAAACCAGCGCCTCTGCGGTCGGCGGGCAGCCCGGAATGTAAATATCGACCGGCACGATGCGGTCGCAGCCACGCACGACGGAATAAGAATAATGGTAATACCCGCCGCCGTTGGCGCAGGAACCCATCGAGATCACCCAGCGCGGCTCCGCCATCTGGTCATAGACCTTGCGCAGCGCGGGCGCCATTTTATTGCACAGCGTGCCGGCCACGATCATCACGTCCGACTGGCGCGGACTGGGGCGCGGAATGACACCGAAACGGTCGAGGTCATAGCGGCTCATATAGCTGTGAATCATTTCAACGCCGCAGCAGGCCAGACCGAAGGTCATAGGCCACAGCGATCCGCGGCGCGCCCAATCCAGCAGGTTATCGACATTGGAAAGCAGGAAGCCTTTATCGTTCAGTTCCTGCGTCGCCGCGTTGATGATCGCGTCCTGCGCGGGTCCGGGCGGTATGGGCTGCATGTTGTTTGCCAAAGCTTACTCCCAATCCAGGGCGCCTTTGCGCCACTCGTAAATGAAACCGATCGTCAGCACGCCGAGGAATGCCATCATCGACCAGAAGCCGTAAACGCCGATCTTTCCAAGCGTAATCGCCCAGGGAAACAGGAACGCCACTTCAAGGTCGAAGATGATGAACAGGATAGACACGAGATAAAAACGCACGTCGAATTTGGAGCGCGCATCGTCGAAAGCCTCGAAGCCGCATTCATAGGGCGAAAGTTTCTCGCTATCGGGCTTTTGCTTCGACACGATAAATGACGCGAGAACGATGACGCAGGCAAGGCCCGTCGCGATGCCGAGAAAGATGACAATCGGCAAGTAGTTCTGGAGCAATTCTGACGCGAGTATGTTCACGGAATTATCCTCTGAGAGTCTGGATGCGGGAATCACCGCGCAACAATGTTACTCCTGAGTCGAACAGGATAAAAGAGCTTAAAGTTTGAATATGAAGGGTTTTTTGGTGATATTTGAACGCAGAAAATGCGTCACAAAAAAAGATTAACTGGCGCGAGAGACGGGACTTGAACCCGCGGCCTTCGCCGTGACAGGGCGACGCTCTAACCAGCTGAGCTACTCCCGCTTACCAGTGGTCATCTTAATGAAGGTTTTTGGACGTAATGTCAACGAAGAAAACGGTCTATATGTAATTTTCTCTAAAATACATAAATATGGCTAATATTCGGCCAGTTCTTTGAAATATTTGAGGATTTTTTTAGACGACCTCGTTGGGTGCCAGCATGCAATCGTCTTTGGCGTTGCCCGCCTCGACCTGAATCGTCACATGGCCGATCTGGAAACGCTCGCGCAGGTCACGGGCGACTTTATGGAGAAATACGTCGTCCAACGCCGCGCCGGGACGCATCAAATGGACTGTCAGTGCCACCTCGGTCGTGCTCATCGCCCAGATATGCAGGTCATGAACACCGGTCACGCCCGGCAGTTCGTGCAGGTAAACAAGAACGCCCCGACGGTTAATGTGCTTCGGCACGCCGTCCAGCGACAAATGCAGCGCTTCCTTCGCCAGATCCCAGCAACCGATCAGGATGATGACCGAAACGATCAGGCTTATGGCGGGATCGATCCAGATCCAGCCTTTGAACATGATGATCAGGCCGGCCAGAACGACACCCGCAGAAATCGCGGCATCCGCAATCATGTGCATGAATGCCGCGCGCAGGTTCAGGTCGTCTTTCTGGCCCTTCCAGAACAGCATGGCGGTGCCGAAGTTGATGGCGATGCCGAGACCCGCCACCCAGATCATCGTCGGCGCATTCAGCGGCGCGGGCGATGCGAAACGCTGCAAAGCCTCGATAATAATAGCGCCAATCGCCAAGAACAGCGTGCAGGCATTCGCAAGCGCCGCAAGGATGGACGCGCGGCGATAACCGAATGTGCGTTCATCTGTCGGTGCGCGGCGGGCAAGCCATGCCGCGCCCCAGGCCAGCAGCAGGCCGACGACATCGGCGAAATTGTGGACGGCATCGGCAATCAGCGCGAGCGATTTGGCCAGATAGCCATAGGTCAGCTCCGCCCCCACAAAGGACAGGTTCAGGAACGCGCCAATCGCAAAGGCACGGTCGAAATTCTTGGGAACGTGATGGTGATGACCGCCGATGCCGTGGCTGTGCCCTGCATGACCGTGACCGGCATGATCATGCTTGTGGTCGTGTTTGTGATCATGCGCATGATGATGCCCGCCACCACCGCCGTGGTTACAGTCTTCGCCATGTTTATGATCGTGGCCCTGATGCATTTGGCAAATTTACCTGAAAGCCAAAGGCAGGCACAACCCTTATTAATGAGAATCGTTCTTAAACTGCTGTTCTCAGCGCATAATATATAGATAATAAAAAGGCCGCCCTGTTCCGGAGCGGCCTTTTCGTCCAGTCGTCTTCGCTAAACTTATCTGCCGGGGGCACGCGCGGGCTGCGGTGCGGTTGTTTGCGCGCCGGGTTGAGCCACTTGCTGTGCCTGTGCTGCGGCCTGAACCTGGCGGGCGGCGGCAGCGTTGAAATCGGCCGCTTCCTGCGCGTTCAGTTTTTCCACATGCACGATCTGCGGGAAAGCCTGCAGCCAGTCAGCCACGCGCCAGCGGACGCCATAAGTCGTAATTCGGTAAAGGTCATTTGCACCCGGAGCAACCGGTGCCGTGACATCATCGGGATAAAATACCGGATTGCCGGTATGCGTCAGGCTCCACAAATCGTTGGGGATGCTGGTCTTGACCTTCCAGATCATCGGGGTTTCCGCGCCATTGTGGAAACGGTTGCCGGTGATGGTCCAGACGTTGTCGTTATCGGACGAGTTTTTGGTGTCGTTCAGGCGCACCACTTCGGTATGCAGCGTCGTGCCCATGCGGAAACCATCAACGCCCATTTCCGCGACGTTGCGGGCGGGTACACCAATCATGCCGGGGATCATGGCGGAAAGCATAAATGCAGTCGCAAGGCGCATGCCAAGGCGCATTTTGGGGCGCGTCACGCGACGCTCCCCTGTTTCTTTGTCTTTTTTGGTAGTCAGTTTTTGTTCAAGCCATTTGTAGGCACGAACCGGCCACAGCTTGTTCACAAAATCCCAGGCGGCGATAGCAACCTGTTTCACCAGCGTGAATGCGCCCTTTGCCTCGTCTGCGGTCGCCTTGACTGCCTTGATGTTTTCGACGCCTTCCTTGACGTCCTTCAGCGTATTGCCGATCACCGAACCGGGCGCTTCACCCACCGGGCCGCTGCGGCCAACTGCGGCGCGTGCCCTGCGAATAATCTCGTCTGTCCTGTCGCTATCGTAACCGTCAGCCATTCTGTGCCATTCCTTTTTTGTCTTCACCCGTTTTCGGGCTTTGTATCATATCCAAGTACCTCTACTTGTACATGATATGTAAAATTAAATCAAGGGATTTCACCCTGAGGCGGCTTGTTACAAGTCATTGATAACAAACCGCCTCTTGGCTAATTTCCTTACCCTTTCCTGAACGCTGCGGCAGCAGGTACGGTGATGCCGGTTTTGTTCTCGTTCGCGGGCGGAGCAGCCACCTTCGGCTCTTCCGATTCATGCACCACTTTGCTGGTGCGCGTATCGGGGTCGTAGGTCGCGTGCAGGTTGCCCGGACGGTCGGGGTTGGTCAGGATTTCCTTGGTCACGCCCGAGGTGATGTTCGCTTCGATGAATTTCTGCACCGAACGAGCGCCACCGCGCGGGATGTATTCCTTCTTGACCATTTCCTTCATGTGTTCGGCATCCATCGTCACCTTGATGCCTTTTTCGGCCAGCCAGCTGTTGATCTCCTTCAGGTTTTTGTCGGCGATCATGATCAGCTCGGGTTCGCCCAGGCGGTTGAAGCAGAAGATGCCCGTGAAGCGGTTCAGGAATTCGGGGCGGTAGCCGGAGCCGCCGTTTTCCTTGTCCGGGTTCCACAGAACCGCCAGCGCGCGTTTCTTGGCTTCCTCGAAATCGATGGTTTCATCGAGGAAGTGTTCCGCGCCGATGTTAGACGTCATGATGTTGATCGAGTTGGCAAAAGATGCCGTCATGCCGCGACGGTCCGCCAGCTTGCCCTCGTCCAGAATCTGCAGGAAGAGGTCATAAACGTCCTTGTGGCCTTTCTCGATCTCGTCGAACACGTTCACCACATAAGGCTGGCGGCGCATGTTGTTGGTGAGCAAGCCGCCATCCGCATAGCCTTCGTAGCCGGGAGGTGCGCCGATCAGCGTCGAGACCGAATGCTTCTCCTGGTATTCAGACATGTTGTAGGTCTTGAGCGAGCCTTCATCACCGAACAGGGCTTCGGCCAAAGCCTTCGCCAATTCGGTTTTGCCGACGCCGGACGGGCCAAGGAAGAGGAACGAGCCGATGGGCTTGTTCGCCTTTTTCAGGCCGATACGACCACGCTGGACCGCTTCGGCAACCGCCTTGACGGGTTCTTTCTGGCCGAACACGCGCTTGCCGAGGGTAGCTTCGAGGTTCAGCAGCTTCGTGGTTTCGTCTTGGCCCAGACGCGCGACGGGAACGCCCGACAGGCGGCTGAATTCGGCAAGGACATGTTCCGGCTTCAGTTCAATCTTGGCATTGATCTCGTCGGACAGCGCCTTGAACTGCGCCTTGTTATCGGCGACCAGACGCACCCAGGCGGCGCGCTGTTCGTTCAGCTCGTTCTCAGCCGTGCCCTTGAAGCCGCTTTTCGACAGCTTGAACTGCAGGCCGCGGGTTGCAGTTTCGCCTTCGGAGTCAACGCCCGCTTTCTCGTTCGTCTCCAGCTGCTTGCCGGCTTCGATCTGCTTCAGGCGTTCTTCCTCGATCTTGCGGTCGATAGCGCGGATCTCCTCCTCGCCTTTGCGCTGGTCTTTATACAGCTTGCGCAGTTTCGACTGGCGGGCCTCCCACGATGCTTCGATATCGGCGATCTCACTTGCCGTTTCGTGCTTCATGGTCGACAATTCGTCGGCCGATTTACCGGCCAGTTCCGGCACGGGCTTGCCGCCCATGGCCGCATCGATCGCGGTCATCATGGCGTTCAGGCCGTCCAGTTCCATCGGGGCGGAATGTGCCTTGTGGCGCAGCGCGGTCAGTGCGCCTTCCAGCAGCATGAAGGTACGCTTCGGCTGGCCGGCTTCCAATTCGCGGATGACGTATTTGTTGGTCAGGTCGATCGCGGATTTCAGCGCTTCGTCGGAGATGGTCACTCCGTGATAATTCTGCAGGCCTTGCGCACCGCCCTTGACGATGTCCATCAGAACCGCACGTTCCGGTTCCTTGATTTCCTTCAGCGTGAACTGGTCGCGCAGGTCGGCATGGGCCTTCAGGACTTCAGCCAGGTCGGTGTCGCGGGTCTCGAAAATCGCCTGCAGATCCGGGCTGCGCAGTTCGCGCATCAGCGAGTTGATCAGGTTGGTGTTGCCGTTGTTGCGCGCGCCGTCGATAAAGCCGCGCGAGTCTTCGATGACCAGCACCGTATCAGGGTCACGCTTCAGGGTCGCAAGGGTCTTCTGGAAGGCTTCGCTGATTTTAGTGCTATCGCCGAGCGCGAACAGCGCATCGGTGTCGAGCCAGTAGAAACGCTTGCCCACGATGTCAAAGGGCGTGTTGGTGTCTTCTTTGGAAGCCTGCAGGCCCATCACGATCGCCGAGACACCCACCCCCGGCATGCCGGTCAGGATCAGGTTGTTGGCGTCTTTGCGCATCAGGACGTTGGAGACTTCTTTCATTTCCTGGTCGCGACCGACCAGCTTGAATTCGGGATGCTTGGCGAGGTAGTCGGTGCCACGGATCAGGTAGTCGGAGCTGGGCCCCAGGTCGATGTTGGATTTCTTGGTTTCGTCAGCCATTCTTCGTCTGTTCCTTTTGTTGATCCGGTTCCTCCCGGATCGGTTAATCCTTGTGCGTAGTCAGTAGACCCCGTCGGTGCTGGGTGGGGACTTTAATGCCCCCACCCAGGCTGACGAAGTTACTGGTTGAACTGGGAGAAGTTTGCGCCGAGGCCCGACTTCTTGGGAGCGGCAGCTTTCTTCTCGACAGGTTTGTCGTCGTTGGAGGCCGCGACGGGAGCACCGCCCGCAACTTCCGCGTTGACAGCGTAAGCATCCTGAAGGTCCTTCTTGGTCTTCTTGATGCTGTCTTCGAGCGACGACAGGCCTTCCTTGATCTCCTTGACACCTTCGCGGGTAATCTCGGAGGACGTGCGGAGGACTTCGCCGTAGGCAGCCAGGTCATCGACAGCCTTGGCGAGGCCGGTCGCTGCGTCCTTGATGCCCATCGCCGTGCGGATCGACTCCTTCATGGCGACTGCGTTGGTCTTGTCGTTCATCGTATTGATCGACATCTTGGCAGCTTCCGAGCTTTCGTTCAGCGCCGCAGCGGAGACCGCCTGCAGAACCGTAGAAAGCCTGTCGGCGACGCCGGCGATACCGGACGAGTGCAGTTCGCGGGTTTTCGCAACCTGGTCGCGGTTCGCATCTTTCATCTGCTTGATGCGGATAGCTTGCGAGGTCAGGTCCTGATACGTTTTCATGGTATCGACCGTCGAGGCATCCAGCGAGGTGATGTATTCTTCCGCTGCCTGCTTCTTGTTCTCGCGCTGCATCTGCTCGATCGGGCTCTCGCCGCCGTCTTTCGGGGGCAGGAAGCCGTCGCGGATCGCCTGGTTTTTATCGGAAGCGTCTTTGGACGCCTCGGAGACGATCGCGTAGATGCTCTGCATGCCGTTGTTGACGTTGGAAAGACCTTCGATCTGGCCCGTCATCTGGTCAAGATGCACCACGACGTTGCCGACGCGGGTATCAGACTTGTTGACGAAGTCCTGAGCCGAAGCCACGAGGCCTTTCTGGCGGGCCTTGTGCTGTTCCGAGGTCAGGTCCAGCAGCTCGCGCAGCTTCGCTTTTTCCGCCGCGAATTCGGCATACTGGCTGTCGCGCGCGGTGTTGGGGTCTTTCAGCGTCTCGACCTGCTTGACGGTCGCTTCCACGTCGCCGCCGAGAGCGGTCAGTTCGCCCTCTTTCGCTGCGATTTCGCGGATCGCCTCGTCTTTCAGGCCGCCAAGGCCGAACCACTTGCGGTGCGAGCGGCTGTTTTTCAGGACTGAAAGGTCGCCGTTCACGCCTTCACTGCGGCGCTGCAGGTCCTGCAGCTTCTGCTCGCTTTCGGCAAGCTTGCGCAGGCGCTCCTGTTCGGCCGCCTGGTCTTCCTTGATCTCGCGGAATACGCCAAGAACGGTCTCGCCGCCCTGAAGTCGTAGTTTATAGACAGCGTCGATGATCTCGGTCAGCGGGGTCATCTGCTTGTCGAATTCAAGGATGCCGCCGTTCAGTTCCTCGATGACGCCCTGAAGTTCGGAGAACGCGCCGGTATCGGTCAGCTTGATGATTTCCTGCGCGAGGCGCTTGCGTTCGTTCTGGAGGTATTCCTTGAACGTAACGAATTCCTTGAGGGTTTCCTGGCTCTTGGTCTTGTCGTCGGGATCAAAGGAAAGCGCCTTTGCGATCTCTTCCTTCTTCTGGATTGCGTCAAGGCGCTCGTTGAACACGATCTTGTAGAACGTATTCGTGTCGATATCAGAGTATTTTTCGTCAACGGTAGTTTTCTCGACAACGCTGGTCGTGGTGGTTGCCGCAGTCTTCTTCTTCGTCGCGCCCTGAACGTCCCCGATAATCTCCTGGGCCTTTTTCATTGCGGTTGATGCTTCAGCCATTCGTCTTGTGCTCCTATGTTGTTTCTTCGTCAGTTGTTGTTTGTTGCTTCGTCAGTTTCTTCGTCGGTTCCGTAGGCTTTTGTCTGGTGTCCGGTTTGCTTCCTGTTTCTCTCCTCAGGCTTGTTACGGGCAAAGTTCGGGCATCACGCATTCATGCGTTTTCGTTTCGCTCCTTGGTTTGGTCGGTAAAAAAAGTCAAAGCAGTGGCGTTACGCGCTGAAGCGTTTCAGGGCGGGGCGCCGTTTTCGGTCAATTTAGAAGATGGTCAACCTCCGGGTGCAAACCATCCCCTTGCCGCCAGTTGCCTGGCTGCGCTTGCCTTGCGGGAAGCTGGGGGAATGGAGGGCAGGAATTGAAAATGCGTGGACGCTGTAAAGACCGGTCATCTCTCCGTTCTTCAGTCCTCGCTTCACCACCTGCGCACCTCACTTTGTTGCCTCGAGAAAAGAGTTACTTTTCTCTTAATCAAATCCTTACACGCGTAAGATAGGCTGTCAAAGGGAGTTGGAATAATCATTTAATATCAATTAGTTAAAATATACTCAATTTGTGATTTTGCGTCCTATAGTACCGCAGCCAGATTCGAGAAAACGGGCATTGCCGTGAATATCCCAGCAATATCAATGTGGTCTTATAATACCGCATACACGAATCACTACGGCGCGTTACAAGAACGCGCCGCAGGAATAAAAATCCGCAAAAATCAGGGCGTGGGCTGCGCAGTCGGCGTGGGTGCGGGCGCAACCGGCGCAGGCTTCACAAACGGAGACGCGGCGATGCGTTCGCGCAGCACATTGTTGAACGTGCCCCACACTTCATCGGCCTTTGCAATGTTGTGGATGCGCGGGCGCTGCGCTTCGTCGGCGACATTCACTTTCGCGACGAGTTCGTTGATGTTGCCGTTATCCGCGCCGACATTGATGAAATCGAACGTCGCTTTGGGGTTGCCGCGCAGCGTGCCTTCGATCAGTTTCGCAGCGGCCTCGATGCTGTCGGTCGTGTTGCCGTCGCTGACGATCACGTAATGGCGGCTGCGGGTGTATTCCTTGTCCGGCGTATTGGCGATCATGATATCGCGCAGCGCAGGCACAATTTCCTTGGCATTTGCCTCGGTTTTCGCGCGCGCCTTTTCCATGCGGTCATAGTCGCTGATATTGACGGATTTCGCGGCGCCTGCCTCGAAGGTCGATGCGCTGACGGAAAGATCGTAATTACCCTGCGCGGCAAAGCGCAGCTTCGCGGCGGCATCGATCCCCTGCCCCACGATGCTGTCGAGGCCGTAGCCGGTGTCTTTCGACTTGCCGACCAGCACGCTCACATCGCGGTTGCCGACGGATTCCAGAACGCCCTGATGCGCGAATTTGGCGACGGTCTTGTCCTGCTCCTGGCGCATCTCCAGCAGTTCCTGCTTGAAGATGGCAGAGTTAAGGTGCGCAACGGCTGCCTTGGATTTTTCAGCCACTTCGGCAAATTCGGCGCGCAGCGCTTTCAGCTCGTCGGAAAATTTCTTGGGTTCGTCATTCGCCATGGCGGAGAAATCCCTTCAAAAAAATGTAATTGGATGGTTTTTCATAGGCCTATGAGGTCCCTCTGTCAATCCTGCACACCTTATATACAGGCTTGACCCTCTTTTCTGGATTATGGTATTTCTAGTCCTCCGCTAAACCCTTGAATGACTGCGCGCATATGGCCCTGTTTCGTTCGGAAAAAGAATTCCTCACCGCTGCAGCCGCCGGCGATACCGAAACCGTGTCCGCCTACCTGGCGAAAAGCAAAAAATGGCTGAAGGCGGAGAATGACGAGGGCTATCGCGCCATCCACCTTGCCGCGCGCCATGGTCATACAGGCATCCTGACCCTGCTGCTCAAGGCGGGCGCCTCCTTGCAGGATTATAACCAGCAAAACTGGGCGACGCCGCTGCTGGAGGCTGTCATTGGCGGGCATACCGGCCTCGTCAAATTCATGCTGGAAAAAGAAACCACACGCACCGTCAGCACCTCGCCCCATGGAGTGACACCGTTGCAGGCGGCGATCATCCACGAGCGTTACGACATCCTGCAAATGTTCATAGATACCAAGAAAGCCGACCTGACCGCCGGCGACCCGCCCGCGGTGTATTGCGCTGTAGCGAACAACAAAGCGGAGGCGCTATCCATCCTGCTTTCCGTCGGCGCAGATCCAAGCGTCGTACGCACCCGTGAAGTGCCGGACCGTTCGGAAGAATATTTCGGTTACCGCTACAGCACCCGAACCAAAACAGTCCATGATAGCCCCCTTCAGGCAGCCGCCACGCTGAACAGCGTCGAAATGATGAAGATGCTGCTGGATCACGGTGCGAGCAAAACGCCGGATGAACATCCGCTGCACAGCGTAGCCGCCCACGGCAATGTAGAGGCCGCAACGCTGCTGTTGCAGCATGGCGTTATCAAAATCGGCGACCGTAACACCGCCAGCCAGACCGCGCTGCATTACGCCGCGCAGAAAAACCAGCCGGAGATGGCGCGTTTCTTGCTGGCACAGGGCATCGACAAGAACATGCAGGACAAGGACAAGCGCACAGCACTTTCCTACGCCCAGCAATTCGCCATGAAGGAAATGATCGAGTTGCTGCAAGGCCCGCTGCCCAAGCGTGAACCGCTGCCCGTGAAGCCGGTCGAGGCACTGCCGCCTGCGACTGATGTCGAACAAAAACCCGTAGCTGCCGCCGTCGTTCCTGTCGCGCAGCCCATCGTCATCGCAACACCGCCCGGATCGGCGAACGATGCTGAAACATGGACGCTGGCGGGATCGCATAGCGTCGCGCATATCACCGTGATGCCCGCATTGAACAAGAAACTGACCGAACTGTTCAATTTTGAAAGCCGCGAGCGTGTGACGTTCTCCGAGAACCTCGCCACCAAGGCCGAACTGATGGGGCCGCACCAGAATTTCGACACCATCAGCGACGATGCGCTGCTGAAGGCCTTCAGCGAATACAAACGCTTGGGCGGCAAGGCGGATGAAGACAAGGTTTTCAGGCATAACCTGACCAAAAACCAGTTGAAAAAACCAACAGGAATATAAGCAAATGGCCGACGACAAAGACGCAATCCTTTATCCCGCAAGCAAGCCGTTCAACGAAGGCGACCTTGATGTAGGCGACGGGCACAAGCTGCATTACCAGCAATTCGGCAACCCCGACGGTATTCCGGTCGTGTACCTGCATGGCGGCCCCGGCGCGGGTTCCGCGCCCTATTTCCACCGCTTCTTTGATCCCGCCGTTTTTAACATCGTGATTTACGACCAGCGTGGCGCACCGGCATCGAACCCGCCCGGCGAGATCAACGCCAATTCGCCCGCACATCTGGTGGAGGATAACGAAAAGCTCCGCCAGCACCTTGGCATCGACAAATGGCATTTGTTCGGCGGATCGTGGGGTTCCACGCTCGCCCTGATGTATGCGGAAAAATATCCGGAGAATACCCTCAGCATGACCCTGCGCGGCGTGTTCATGATGCGCGACAAGGAGCTTGACTGGTATATCAACCGCATCGGCACATTCTTTCCCGAGGTTTATAAAGAATTCGTGGAATTCCTGCCGCCGAACGAGCGCGGCGACGTGCTGGAAAACTATTATCAGCGCCTGACCAACCCCGATCCCGCCATCCACCTGCCGGCCGCCTTCGCTTGGACGCGGTTTGAAAACGGCAGTGCCTTCCTTGAAGTACCGCCGGATGAAATCCGTAACGACACACCGCAACGCGCCCTGCCCTTCGCCCGCATCGAGGCGCATTTCATGCGCAACCACATGCCCGATGACAGCATCATGCAGAACATCGCCATCATCAAGGACATCCCGACCGCGATCGTGCAGGGTCGCCATGACATCGTCTGTCCGCCGATGTCCGCCTTTGATTTGTCCGAAAAACTGACGAATGTGAGCCTTGAATTCGTGCAGTCCGGCCATTCAGGCGCATCGCCCGAAACCATGAAGTCTTTGGTGGCCGCGACAGACCGCATCCGCGACACCGGTTCGCCCGTCTTGCCGAAGAAAGCGCCGGCAAGGCCCGCACCGGCAGGAAATCCGCCGAAGCCGCTATAATAATATTGCTTTCGGTTGCGGTACTATGATACAGTAATCTGTATAAGCATGCAGGCGCTTTCCGCGCACGGCGGGCTGGTTATCGCACCGTTATAAGAGAGCACCCCCGATGTCCGCATTGCACGACATACCCCTGATTTCAACAGTTGCTGTCGGTCTGTCATCGGCCTTCGTCTTTGGGCTGGTAGCATCTAAATTGCGCATTTCCCCCATCGTGGGGTATTTGCTGGCGGGCATTATGGTCGGCCCGCATACGCCCGGATTCCATGCAGACCTGAAAATTGCCGAACAGCTATCCGAAATCGGCGTTGTGCTTCTGATGTTCGGTGTGGGCCTGCATTTCTCGATCCAGGATTTCATGGAGGTGCGCAAGATCGCCCTTGCCGGCGCAATAGGCCGCATCATTATCGGCACCGGGCTTGGCATTGGCCTTGCCTGGCTTTGGGGATGGTCGGCGCAATCGGGCGTTATTCTCGGCCTTGCGCTTTCCGTCGCATCGACCGTCGTCCTGCTGCGCGCGCTCGAAGAGCGCAACATGGTGCAGAGCATGGAGGGCAAGATCGCCATCGGATGGCTGATCGTCGAAGACCTCGTCATGATTTTGGCGATGGTACTGATCCCCGCCCTCGCCGCCGCCGGAAAAACGGCAAATGCCGATTTCATGGCGACCGCCAAGGAGCTTGGCATCGCGATTGGCAAGGTATTGCTGTTTATCCTCATCATGTTCGTCGGCGGAAAACGTGTGCTGCCGTGGCTGCTGTCGGTCGTCAGCAAAACAGGATCGCGTGAATTGTTCACCCTCGCCGTTTTCGCCATGGCGATGGGCGTTGCATTCGGCGCACAAATCCTGTTTGGCGTGTCCTTTGCGCTCGGCGCATTTTTTGCCGGCATGATGATCCGTGAATCCGACCTCAACCACGAAGTAGCCGACCATGCGCTGCCGTTTCAGGATGCCTTCGCCGTCCTTTTCTTTGTATCCGTCGGCATGATCTTTAACCCCAATATCCTGCTCGAACAACCGCTGAACGTGCTGGCCGTCATCGCGATTATTACCGTCGGTAAATCACTGATCAGCTTCATGATCGTGTCGTTCTTCGGCTACCCCCTGAAAACAAGCCTGATTGTTTCGGCAGGCCTTGCGCAGATAGGCGAATTTTCGTTCATCCTGATCGGCCTTGGCATGACGCTGGGCATGCTGCCAGATGCGGGCCGCGATATGATATTGGCGGGCGCGATGGTATCGATCGCCATCAACCCGGTTCTGTTCTATTTCGGCAAAAAGATTTATACGATTGTGGGCGCAACGCCGAAACTCAGCCGCATGTTCAACCTGCGCGACGACGACCTTGCCCACCTGCGCACCGATGAAAAACGCGCGCTGAAGGATCTGGTCATCTTGGTCGGTGTCGGCCGCGTGGGAAAATTCATCACCCAGCATATCCATGAACGCCACGTCGATCTGGTCATCATCGACCGCAACCGCGAAAAGGTCGAATACCTGCGCGGCAAGGGCTTCCATGCGATTTACGGCGATGCCATCAGCCCCGAAGTGCTGGCAGAAGCCGCCATACAGAAGGCGTTGGCGATTATCGTCACCGTCCCCGACCCATTCGAGGCGCGAAACATCGTCGAAAGCGCGCGCGCGATCAAGCCGTATATCCGCGTCATCGTGAAAGCGCAGAACGAGGAAGAGATCGAATACTTCGCGCAGAAAAACGTGCGCCTGACGGTCAATTCGTCTCAGGAAGTCAGCCGCCGGATGCTGGAGCATCTCGACGGGCTGCAATCGCCGCAATAATTCAGGGTTTCAGCTTCGGCGGCACGCGCTTGCGCAGTTCGGCCTGACGTTTTGCCGTCAGCGCGATGCCTTCTTCGCGCTCGCGCTTCAGCCGCGCCTTTTCGATCCGCTGCTCGGTTTCCCTGGCCATCAGTTCCGCAAGGTCGGTGCGCCCTGCATCCTGCGCGATTTTCAGGGGGCTGCGGCCTTCGGCATCGGGCTGGTTCATATCGGCACCCGCCGCCAGCAGCACTTTCGCACATTCCGTACGCCCGCCCTGCGCCGCCCAGCCGAGCGCGTTGCGGTCGGTCATGCCCTTGGCGTTCACGGCAGCACCGCGTTCGATCAGGTATGCGCACATTTCCGCATGCCCCATCCACGCCGCCCAGGTCAGCGCGTTATCGCGCATGTTGTCGCGCTCATCGATGATATTCGCACCGAACTGGTCGAGGTATTTATCGACCGTCGCGCGGTCGTTCATTTTTCCCGCATTGCAGAAGGCATAAATGTCTTCCGTTGTCGGAACAGGCGGTGGATTGAATTTTTTTGAGAGAGCAGCCATGAGATTAGACTATCAAATGGCTCAACCGGCTGCCAAGGCAGTCGAAGTAGATATGGAAGGCGGGTGGTGGGTGCTGAGAGGATTGAACTCCCGACATTCTCGGTGTAAACGAGACGCTCTACCGCTGAGCTAAGCACCCTTCCCCTTTGTCAGGGACGAAATATTGATAATCCATATGGAATATCAAGTCAACGTCCCGTTTGCTGTCTTACTTGTTAACAGCTTCTTTCAGCTCTTTACCGGGCGTGAATTTCACGCGGTTCGAAGCTTCGATCTTGATGTTTTCGCCGGTGCGGGGGTTGCGGCCGGTGGTGGCTTCGCGGCGGGCGACCTTGAAGGTGCCAAAGCCGGCAAAGCGGGCTTCGCCGCCCTTTTGCAGCTCGGTTTCGATGCCTTCGAAAGCGAGGTCGATAATTTCGGTGATCAGGGATTTGGACAGCTCGGATTTGTTCTGAGCGATGAAATCCACGAGTTCGTTCTTGTTCACGGTGATACCTCTTTGCAAGTTTAAACCGGATGGAGCGATTTGAAGAAAACAGCCCCATCAATGGACGAAGCGGCTACCTCTATTCTGACGCAGCCGCTTCGTTTGATATGTGCAGTTTGCTAGGATTCAGGCCGGATTTCAATGGTGGATCAGGTCTTTTTCCTTGCCGTCAGCGGCCCTTGCCGTAACGCTGGGCTTGTCCTCCACCGGCTCCGGCATCGACACAAGAGCATGCGCCAGCACCTCGGTGATTGCGGTCACGGGAACGATTTCAAGTCCTTTCTTAACATTATCCGGTATCTCCGCCAAATCCTTGACGTTTTCTTTCGGGATCAACACCTTGGTAATACCACCGCGGAGCGCCGCGAGCAGCTTTTCCTTGAGGCCGCCGATGGGCATAACCTGCCCCACCAGATCTACCTCGCCCGTCATCGCGACGTTCTTGCGAACCGCAATACCGGTCAGGCAGGACACGATAGAAGTTACCATAGCAATACCGGCAGACGGGCCGTCCTTGGGCGTAGCGCCCTCCGGCACGTGCACGTGGACCCCCAGCGATTCGAGCACGTCGGCCTTGATGCCGAGCGACGAAGCACGGGATTTGACCAGCATCTCGGCCACCTGGATCGACTCCTTCATCACCTCGCCCAGCTTGCCGGTCATGCTGACCTTGCCTTTGCCGTTCGGGAAAGTGACGGATTCAATCGACAGCAGCTCGCCGCCGACTTCGGTCCAGGCAAGACCCGTGACGCAGCCGATACGGTCGTTTTCGTCCGCCATGCCATAACGGTAGCGTGGCACGCCGGCGTATTTTTCGAGGTTCTTGGGCGTGACATTGATCTCGGTCTTCTTGCCCATCATAATTTCCTTGATGGCCTTGCGGGCAAGGTTCGACAGTTCACGCTCGAGGTTACGCACGCCGGCTTCACGCGTGTAAAGGCGTATCAGCTGGCGCATCGCGGGATCTGTAATGCTGAATTCGTTCTTCTTCAGCCCGTTCGCCTCTTTCTGTTTTTCCAGCAGGTGACGTTTCGCGATTTCGACCTTTTCGTCTTCGGTGTAGCCGGAAACGCGGATGATCTCCATCCGGTCGAGCAGCGGACGCGGCAGGTCCAGCGTGTTGGCCGTGCAAATGAACATCACATCCGAAAGATCGTAATCGATCTCCATGTAGTGGTCGTTGAACGTGCTGTTCTGCGCGGGGTCAAGCACCTCCAGCAGCGCTGCCGCAGGGTCGCCGCGCCAGTCATGCGCCAGCTTGTCGATCTCGTCGAGCAGGAAAAGCGGGTTCGACGATTTCGCTTTTTTCATGCCTTGGATAATGCGGCCTGGCATGGATCCGATATAGGTGCGGCGGTGACCGCGGATTTCCGATTCATCACGCACACCGCCCAGCGACATGCGGACGAAGTTGCGGTTAGTCGCCTGCGCGATCGATTTGCCAAGCGATGTTTTACCAACGCCGGGCGGGCCGACGAGGCACAGGATCGGCCCCTTCACCTTGTTCGCGCGGTGCTGCACGGCGAGGTATTCAAGGATGCGTTCCTTCACTTTCTCGAGACCGTAATGATCTTTGTCGAGAACGGATTCAGCGAATTTCAGGTCCTTCAGAACCTTGCTGCGCTTGTTCCACGGAATATTCAGCATCCAGTCGAGGTAGTTGCGCACGACGGTCGCTTCGGCAGACATCGGGCTCATCTGGCGCAGCTTTTTCAGCTCCGAATTCGCCTTGGTCTTCGCCTCTTTCGTCATACGCGCTTTTTTGATTTTTTCTTCCAGTTCGGTCAGCTCGTCGACGCCGTCTTCGCCTTCGTTGAGTTCCTTCTGGATCGCCTTCATTTGTTCGTTGAGGTAATATTCGCGCTGCGTCTTTTCCATCTGGCGCTTGACGCGGCCGCGGATGCGCTTTTCGACTTCAAGCACCGAAATCTCGCCTTCCATGAAGGAGAAGATTTGCTCGAGCCGTTCGGCAACGCCCGTCAGCTCCAGCAGCTTTTGACGGTCTGCAATTTTCAGCGACAGATGCGATGCGACGGTATCCGCGAGCTTGTTCGCGTTGTCGATCTGGCCGATGGAGGTAATGATCTCCGGCGGGATTTTCTTGTTCAGTTTCACGTACTGGTCGAATTGCGACACGCAGGCGCGCATCAAGCCGTCGATCGCCTCGCCGGAGACAGCGCGCTCCTCGATGATTTCGGCATGCGCCTCGAAATATTCGGGCTTGTCGGTGTATTTCAGGACCTTCACTCGTTTAGTGCCTTCGACCAGCACTTTCACGGTGCCATCGGGCAGTTTCAGCAGCTGTAAAACGGTGCCAAGCGTGCCGATAGAATAAAGGTCGCCTGCCCCCGGATCGTCCTGCTGGGCTGATTTCTGGGTCACAAGCAGCACCTGCTTGTTATCGGACATGGCGCTTTCCAGCGCCTTAACTGACTTTTCACGGCCCACGAACAGGGGCACGATCATATGAGGGAATACGACAATATCGCGGAGGGGTAGGACGGGATGTTTCGGGCCGGCGCCGGGAGTAGTTTCGTTCATTTTTTTTCCTTTTTTACACTCTCTTCCCGGATTATGCCCTTAATTGGTTTATTTTTGGCAAAATTCGGTCGTTTTTTGGCTTTTTCGGGCTGTTTATTCGCCTGTTGGTGCCTCATAACAGGTGAAATAGATGGTTGTTAACTTTTGGCAAGCTTTTAACAGGCTTGTTACAAAAGTAAATTTTTAGCTGACATGGCCTTGTTAACAATTCAAAAGCGCGATATCGAGCCGGCTCTTGAGCGGACTTACTTGGCGGGGGTGCCTAAAGTTCCGCTTTTGAGGCTATCGGATGCCTTTTGGTGGGCAATTTCGAGGGTTTTTTGCACTTCGACGCAATCGGTACCCGCATAACCGCCTGCTTTGCCTGTCTGCACGACCATTTGCTCGGCTGCGGCCTTCTGGACAGCCTGAATATAGCTGTAATGGCTGTCCATCAGGGGATGCTGGATATAGGTAACCTTGCCGGCATCAAGGCGGTGCTTTTTCCACATTTCTTCCTGTTCGTCGGATTTGACCTTCTGGAAGGCCTTAAACGACTGCACATAGGCGGCATTGTTGTTATCCGGGAACTTTTCGTTGTTGAGGCAATACATCAGGCGTCCGCCAAGTTCATAGATATCCATGATGGGGCGCATGCTGGCAAAGAACTGTTTATCGAGCGCCTGCTGCTCGGATTTCTGCTCCGGCGTCAGGGTTTCAAAAACCGCGACATAGGCATCTTCGCCTTCGAGCGTTTTCTGATCGACTTCGATGCGCATGGGCGGAGCTGACGGCGCAGCTGCTTGCGCAGGGGTTGGCGATGCCTGTTGCACGGGTGATGCGCCCTGCCCTGCTTCACCGCCCTGGGCTGCCGCTGGCGTAGTAACGGCGAGGAGAAGCAAAGCGGCAAGGACGGCTGGAAAAGACATGGATCATGCTCCGGTTTGAAAAATAAAAGGGGGCGCCCAGAAAAGGCGCCCCCGAATATGTCGTATCATGGCCCGTCGGTTAAAGCGGGCCGGTATTTATTAAGCGGTTTTTTTCTCGTCGGTCGCGAAGGGCTGCTTTTCGACGATATGGTCGATCAGACCGAACGCTTTCGCTTCTTCGGGCGACATGAAGCGGTCGCGCTCCAGCGCTTCCTCGATCTGGTTGATCTTCTTGCCGGTGTGTTTGACGTAGATTTCGTTGAGGCGCTTGCGCAGGCTCAGGATTTCTTTTGCATGGATCTCGATATCGGTCGCCTGGCCCTGTGCGCCGCCGGAGGGCTGGTGCACCATGATGCGGGAATTGGGCAGCGAGTAACGCTTGCCGGCCGCGCCCGCGCAGAGCAGCAGAGAGCCCATGGAGCAAGCCTGGCCGAGGCAGACGGTCGCCACTTGCGGCTTGATGTACTGCATCGTGTCGTACATCGCGAGACCGGAGGTGACGATACCACCCGGCGAGTTGATGTAGAGGAAGATGTCTTTTTTCGGGTTTTCCGATTCAAGGAACAGCAGCTGCGCGCAGATCAGCGTCGAGACATGGTCGTTCACGGGGCCGGAGATGAAGATGATGCGCTCTTTCAGCAGGCGCGAATAGATGTCGTAGGAACGTTCGCCGCGCGCGGTCTGTTCGATGACCATCGGCACCAGCGTGCTCATTTGTTCAGGAATGTAAGTCATTAGCGGTAGCCCCCTTGCTGTTTTTTTTATATATAGCCCACCCGGGGCAAATAAAAAGAGACGACCGGCGGTGAAACCGGTCGTCTCAATCATAGCAAGGTTATTTACTCAACTCAAACGCCCTTTTCGGGGCGTTCCCTATTACAGGGTCGGCGTCGCCTTGGTCTTTGCGGGCTTCGCTTTTTGGTCGTCGTTGGAAGCCGTCTTGGCCGTTGCCGCCTGCTTGGCGTCGTATTCGGCTTTGCGCGAGGGCGTCCAGTATTCTTCGAACTTCGACAGAGCAACGACCAGCTCGGGGCGGATTGCCGCGCCGTCTGCGGTGTTGATCACGGCGCGAATGCCTTCCGCGGTTTTCGGAATTTGCGCTTCGCGGCGGTCGTCTTTTTCAGAACGGTGCGAGAATTCTTCGTGGATGGTTTTCTTCGCGGTACCCACGATGATTTCCTGAATCACGCCCATATCGAGTGCGTTCTGTGCGGTCAGCCAGGTGTCGCGCTCCAGGACGATATCCCAGAATGCGTGTTTCAGGCCGGTGTGGCGGACGTAGATGTCCGTCAGCTGTTCGCGCAGGCGGCTAGTGAAATCGGTGCCGATCACGAGATCCGTTTGCTGGGTCGAACGCTCGTTGCCCGACAGCGGCTGGTGGATCATGTAGTAGGAGTTGCGGGTCATCATGCGCTCGTCGCCTGCGACCAGCAGGATGGAGCCCATGGATGCCTGCATGCCCATGCCGATCGTGCGGATGGGAGCGGGAATGGAACGCATGGTGTCATAGATCGACAGACCAGCGAGAACCGAACCGCCCGGCGAGTTCACATAGACTTTGATCGGCTTTTTCTTGCCGTCTTCGCCAGCGTGATCTTCGGGGTTTTCGCCGACGCCCGATGCGAGGTACAGGAGCGATGCGTTGGCGATCGATGCCATCGTGTCGTCAACCTGGCCTTCCAGCAGGACGATGCGCTTTTTCATGAGCAGGGAGTACAGATCGTAACCGCGCTCGCGGCCGTTTTCCAGTTCGGTAACGGTCGGGACCATACGGCCGACGGGGCCTTCAGCCGATGCCACGAACTTGTTCAGGGCAGCAAGGCCCGGAGCGTCCATGATGTCTTCCAGTTTCGCGCCGGTTTTGCCAGCGGTTTCCAGCAGGCCCAGATAGCGCTGGGTTTCAGCCTGGATGTTTTTCATGCTCGCCTGGCCTTCAGGCGACTGGAAAGACGCGATAGCGCCTTTTGCTTCAGCCGCGTCCATGCCGGTCGCTTGCATCAGGGCGAAATAGCGCGCCGCATCTGCGCTCATGTATTGGAGGTCGCCAGCGTTCGATTTCAGCTCGGGCGCCTTCACCGTGTCATTCAGCGAAACTTCCGCGCCTTTGCCAAGCTTGTTGGCAGAGGTTTCGTAGGAAGGAGATTTCGCGGTGTCGTTAAAATCGTAAGAAGCCATTTTGGAGTGCCTTTCCTTGCTATGCGTAAATCGTTTTTTATTTCGTTGTTTTCACCGTCCGGGCCGATTCTTATTTTTTCCCGGTTTCTTTTGTAGCTTTCTTATCGTTCCAGCCCCTCGCAGAGTTACTTTATTCCACGAGAAAACTGAGTTTTACTTGGCTTTGGAAGCGGGCTTTGCCTTCTTGGCGGGTTCCGATTCCGATGCCTTGGTCAGTTCTTCAATGTCTACTTGACGTGAGGATATATTAGACCTTTCCAGAATAAAGTCAACCACTTTGTCTTCGTAAATCGGCGCTTTCACAGCATCCAGCGCCTGCGGATTTTGTTGATAGTATTCAAACACTTGGCGCTCCTTGCCCGGATACTTGCGCGCTTCGTTGATAACCGCTTGCTGCAGTTCCTGGTTCGTCACTTCAACCTTGTTGATTCTGCCGATTTCAGCGAGCACCAGACCCAGCTTCACGCGGCGCTGCGCGATGCCTTGATATTCTTCGCGCTCCTCGGGCGTGCCTTCGTCGCCGTGGTTGCAATCGGGGCCGTGCACGTGGCCTTCTTCTGCATGGTCATGGCCGCCTTTCAGCTGTTGCCAGATGCCCTGGAATTCCGCATCCACCATGCCCTGCGGCACGTTGAAGGTGTGATCAGCATCGAGCTGGTCGAGCAGCGCGCGCTTGATGTTCATGCGTGCCAGCTGGTCGTAATCGCCCTGGATCTGCTGTTCGATCACTTCTTCGACTTTCGCGAGATTTTCGAAACCGAGCTTCTTCGCGAATTCATCGTCGATCTTCGGCGTCGTCGAGGTGCGGAGTTCTTTCACATCGACTTTGAATTCTGCCTTCACGCCTTGCAGCTTGTCATGTGCGTAGTCTTTCGGGAACGTGACCTTCACGACTTTGTGGTCGCCGACTTTCGTGCCGACGAGCTGGTCTTCGAAGCCTTCGATGAAGCTCTTGGAGCCGAGCTCGAGGGGGAAATCGTCGCCCTTCATGCCGGGGAACGGTTTGCCGTCAACGGTGCCGTCGAAGTTGATGACAACGGTGTCGCCCAGTTTCGCGGCGCGGTTTTCTTCAACCTTCTCGCTCGTCTTGTTGGCTTTCGCGATGCGCTCCAGCGCTTCGGTGATTTCTTTTTTCGCGGGTTTCGCGGTCAGTTTTTCCAGCTTGATCTTGGTGAAGTCGGCCAGCTTGATTTCCGGCAGCACTTCGATCGCCATCGTGTATTCGAGGCCTTTTGCTTCGTCGAAGGTTTTCACTTCGATCTTCGGGCGCATCGCGGGGCGCAGGTTGTTTTCGTTGATCGCCTTCATGGTCGAGTCATTGACGGCGTGTTCCAGCACTTCGCCCATCACGGACTTGCCGTATTTGGATTTCAGCAGGTTCATGGGGATTTTGCCCGGACGGAAACCCGGCATCTTCACGGTCTTGCCCAGTTCGGTCAGGCGTTCATTGACGCGCTGGTCAATTTCGTCTGCCGTCATGGTGACGGTGAATTCGCGTGTGAGGTCTTCGTTCTTGGTCTGTGTGATCTGCATGGTCATGAACTTTCTGCTTCTGCTTTCTTTTGTGTTTGGTCTCGAAATCTTGTTTTACGCCAGCCGCTTTCGCGGGTTTCAAAAGTATGGTGCGGGCGGAGGGACTTGAACCCACACGCCTTGCGGCACTGGAACCTAAATCCAGCGCGTCTGCCAATTCCGCCACGCCCGCATTCTGGCCGTTAAGTCTTACATAAATAGGAAAAATGTATGGGTGGCGCAAGCCTTATAAGGCCGCAAAACCGCCCTACCCCAAAAAAACCGTTCAAATAAGCAAAAACCCCCAGATACCGAGGGTTTTTGCCGCAGAAATTATGCATTAGGGAAATTATTGAGCGACCGGTTTTTCAAGCCACAGCTCGTCCAACCGGTCATCCCTGCCGCAGCCCATGCGGTAGAATTTATAGCCCGTCGGGTTGTTCTTTTTGTAATCCTGATGGTGTTCCTCGGCCGGCCAGAAATGGCTGGCGGGCTTGAGCAGCGTCGCGACTGGCTTGCCGAATTTAGCCTCCACCGCTTTCACCGAAGATTTAGCCAGAGCCTCCTCCTTGTCATCGCCGTAGAAAATAGCGGCGCGGTACTGGCTGCCTTTGTCGCAGAACTGGCCTTGCGCATCGAAGGGATCAACATTCTGCCAGAAAATCTGCAGCAGTTCCTTGTACGAGATCATGTTCGGATCATACGTCACCTGCACGGTTTCAAGATGGCCGGATGCGCCGCGCGACACGCGCTCGTAAGTCGGGTTTTCCGCCTCGCCGCCGGCATAGCCGGATACGACGCCGATCACGCCAGTCTTGTCCTCGAAATCGCTTTCCATGCACCAAAAGCATCCGCCGGCGAACATCGCGGTTTTATAGGCGACGGGTTTCGCGGGCTCGTCGGCGCGCGCGGGCGCGGCCAGAAGGCTGAGGGCGATAAGTGCGGCGAAAACAGTTTTCATGATTTTTCCTTTTCTAACTCGAAGCGTAATCACTCCGCAACCTTGCGGCAATATGGTTGTTTTAATATACTACACACAGGTATCTGGAGACTTTGACCGCCATGCCATGGCTTTCCCCCTTCCCGCTTGAACTTGTCGCCTGCGCCAGCCCGGACGACTGGGCCAAGCTCGGCCCGCATCAGGCGATGGTGCCGCTGCCTCCTCATTCCGGCGCGTTCGGCGATGCGCGCGACAGGCATTTTCACGAAGGCATCGACCTTTACGCACCCGCCGAGACCCCTGTTCTGGCGGTGGAGGACGGCACGGTGATTGGTGTCACGCCCTTTTCCGGCAGTTCGACCCGCAGAGATTACTGGCGCGACATGGAGGCGGTGCTGATACAAGGAGCCAGCGGATTGATCGCCTATTGCGAATTCACCCCCCTCGCCACGCTGCGTCCCGCAATGACGGTGAGGGCCGGCGAGCCTGTCGGCAAAATTTATGCCGCCGGTTACACATTCCGCAAGGCCGCCGACAAACACGAGGATCACACGCATCACGCCTTTCTGCATCTGGAACTGCACGCCGCCGATGTAAGAACGCCGACAAAATGGGATGCCGACAAACCAAAGCCCGCGACGCTGTTCGATCCAACGCCGCTCTTGCTGTTCAGGACAAGCAAACGCTAGGCTCAGCTTTTCTTTTCAGGCTCGAATGTCAGCGCAACCCCGTTGTTGCAGTAACGCAAGCCTGTCGGGTTGGGGCCGTCATCGAATACGTGGCCCTGATGCCCGCCGCATTTCGCGCAATGGTATTCTGTCCGGGTCATGAACAGCTTGTTGTCGGTCTTCGTTTTGATATGGCCGGGTATGGCATCAAAAAAACTGGGCCAGCCCGTGCCGCTGTCGAATTTGGTGTCTGATTTGAACAGTTCGAGACCGCAGCCGGCGCATTTGAAAACGCCCGCGCGGTGTTCCTCCAGAAGCGGGCTGGTGCCGGCGCGTTCCGTGCCTTCGCAGCGCAGCACGTTGTATTGCTGGGGGTCGAGTTTCTTTTTCCACTCATCGTCGCTCATGACCAGTTCCTTTATTTCCTCGTGATCGCCAAAGGCGGGTTTCAGCGCCAACGCGCAAACCGCCATGACCGTTGCCGTGATAAATTCGCGTCTTTTCATGCCTGTAACCTTTCCTACAGCATTATTCGCTGCCGGATCCGGAAAGGTTACCGCGACAGGAAGCAAATAAACAGGGCGCAAATAAAAAGCCCCCCGGGTTTCGGAGGGCTTTTTATTGTCGATCGGCGAGCCTTATTATCTTTGGCTTGGGCCGGTCGGGATCTTGATAGCGGGATCATCTTTGTCGAGATGGAAACGCTCGGGGTTCGGCGCAGGTTTGCCGGCTTTCGCCGCTGCGATGACCGCGTTCTGGTAGTCCTTGATCATTTGCGCGCGCATTTCTTCGGGCGATTTGTAGATTTCGGACTGGGATTGCTGGGTCGTGACGGCACGCTGAACAACCGGTGCCTGCACAACTTTGTATTCGGGCATACGCGCATATCTGGCGTCGATTGCATCAATCTGGCGCTGGACAAGCTGCTGCTCGTTCAGGGCGCGCTGCTCAAGCTGGTTGCGCAGAATGGCGATCTGTGACTGGTGCTGCTGGCCGGCTGCACCGGCGTTGCCGACAGTCGTCAGAACCTCGCCGACATTCCAGCCGCCACGCGCGTTGCGCTGGCCCTGCTGGATCTGGCGTTGGACTGTCTGCATGTGACGCTGGTTGACCTGCGCTTCACGCTGGCGTTCCTGCGCGATATAGGTGCGCATGCGGAGCTCGCTCTGGCGTTCGATGTTTTCAACCTGCTGGCGATAGACGGGATCGTTCGCCCAGGGTTTTTGCTGCTGGTATTGCTGGTCGTATTGCTGGGTTTGCGTAACCTGTACGCCTTGTTGGCCGTAGGTTGTTTGCGCTTGTGCCGCAAGCGGGGAAAGGCCTGCCATAAGGGTCGCACCGACAAGAACCGCCGTATTGAAAGCTTTGCGCGCTTTGCCCATCAATGAATTTTTCTTGTCGTTGTCCATGACCACACCCGTATGAATGTTAAACGTCGAAACCGCCCGGCATATCCCGAACCCCGTCGCCAGACGTAATTTTGTACTTAGAGATCATGATACTTGCAACCATGCTATCTGTCAAATCAGTTTGCATAACCGATAGGTACAAACATGCCACAAATCACAGAATATCCTTAAATATCAATATCCTGAACGAATTTCGCGTTTTCCTGGATAAATTCGAAGCGCGCTTCCGGATTCTTGCCCATCAGGCGGTCGATCAGCATGGCCGTGCCGCCCTCTGCCTTCTTGAAGGCATCGGTGCTTTTCTCGGCATCCGGCAGCGTCACACGGACCAGCGTGCGCTTGGACATGTCCATGGTGGTTTCCTTCAGCTGGGCAGCCGGCATTTCGCCAAGACCCTTAAAGCGGCTGATATCGACTTTCTTCTTGTTCTTGAAGGTCGTCTTGAGCAGCTGGTCTTTATGCTCGTCGTCGCGCGCATAGACGGACTCCCCGCCCGCCGCAAGGCGGTAAAGCGGCGGCAGCGCAAGGTAAAGGGCGCCGCTTTCGATCATGCCGCGCATTTCCTGATAGAACAGGGTAATCAGCAGCGATGCGATATGCGCGCCGTCGACATCCGCGTCAGTCATGATGATGACGCGTTCATAGCGCAGCTTGTCGATATTGAAATCCTTGCCGGTGCCGCAGCCCAGCGCCTGGATCAGGTCGGAAATTTCCTGGTTCTGGCGGATTTTGTCGGAGGTGGCGGAGGCGACGTTCAAAACCTTGCCGCGCAGGGGCAGGATCGCCTGCGTTTCGCGGTTGCGCGCCTGTTTGGCCGAGCCGCCTGCCGAGTCACCCTCGACGATGAAAATCTCGGTGCCTTCGGATGTCTTGCGCGAGCAATCGGCAAGCTTGCCGGGCAGGCGCAGCTTGCGCGTCGCAGATTTGCGCGACATTTCGTGCTGGTCCTTGGCGCGGCGGCGGTCTTCCGCCACCTGGATCAGGTAATCCAGCAGGTATTTGGACGCGTTATTGTCGCCGGTCAGCCAATGCTCGAAATGGTCCTTCACCGCGTTTTCGATCAGGCGCGTGGCACTCGCCGTGACCAGCTTTTCCTTGGTCTGGCCCTGGAATTGCGGGTCGCGGATGAAGATCGACAGCAGGATGGTCGCCGAGCCGAAAATATCGTCGGGCGTCAGGATGCCTGCTTTTTTGTTGTTAATCAGGTCGGCATAGTTCTTCAGCCCCTTCGACAGCGCCGAGCGCAGGCCCTGCACATGCGTGCCGCCTTCCGGTGTCGGGACGGTATTGCAATAGGAGGTCAGGAAGCCGTTTTCTTCTTCCTCCGTCCATGCAATCGCGAATTCTGCGCGGCCTTCGCTGTCGGGGAATTCGACGGAGCCATAGAAGGGTTTCGGTGTCAGCGATGTCTTGCCTTCGACGAGGGTATAGAGGTAATCGAGGATACCGTTCGGGAACTTGATGATTTCTTCCAGCGGAACGCCGGCCGTGCCTTTCAATACCGACTCTTCGCAAGACCACGCCATTTCGACGCCGCGATAGAGATACGCCTTGGAGCGCGCCATTTTATAGATATAGGCGGGGTTATAGGCCGCATCCTTGCCGAAAATTTCGGTGTCGGGAATAAAGGTAATGGTCGTGCCGCGTTCTTTCGTCGGGCCCAGCTTCTTCAGCTTGCTGGTCGTTTTTCCGCGGCTGTAGGTTTGTTCATAAAGTGTCTTGTCGCGCGCGACCTGCACGGTCAGCTCGCTGGACAGCGCGTTGACGACGGACGCGCCCACGCCATGAAGGCCGCCGGAGGTCGCATAGACCTTGCCGGAGAACTTGCCGCCCGAATGGAGCATCGAGAAAATGACTTCGAGGGCCGATTTACCCGGAAACTTGGGATGGTTATCCACGGGAATACCGCGGCCATTATCCCTAATAATAACCTTATTGCCCGCTTCAAGGCGGATTTCGATACGGGTCGCATGGCCGGCGACGGCTTCGTCCATCGAGTTGTCGAGGACTTCCGAGATCAGGTGGTGCATGGCGCGCTCGTCCGAGCCGCCGATATACATGCCGGGGCGCTTGCGTACGGGCTCGAGGCCTTCGAGGACTTCAATGTCCTCGGCCGAGTATTCATCCTTGCGCGTCGGCGTTTTCTTGTTCAATTGTTCCCCCATGATTTCGGGTAATTTACGCATTTCAGGCCGCAAACGCAACCTTGGACATACAGCCAATCTGCGTTATATAATGCCCGAGGGATAAAAAGGCCATAGATTTTAGGGGGTAAGATGTCCCGCGAAGAGCCAGATTACGACACAAGCCCTGCCCTGCGCACCATGGCAATGCCCGCCCATGCCAATGCGAACGGCGATATTTTCGGCGGCTGGCTTTTATCCCAGATGGATCTGGCAGGTGCCGTGCTGGCGACGCAAAAGGCCGGATCCCGCATCGCCACCATCGCCATCGATGCCATGAAATTCACCGCCCCCGTCCATGTGGGGGACGAGGTCAGCTGTTATTGCAAGGTGGAGCGCATCGGCAACACCTCCATCACCATCCATGTCGAAACCTGGGCGCGGTCGCGCCTTGGCGGGCGTTCCGCCATCATGGTCACCGAAGGAAAATTCACCTACGTCGCGATTGACGAAGACCGGAAGCCCATTCCCGTCATCCGCACCGTAAACAAGGAAGCGCAAAAATGAACCAAAAACAGCTTTATATCGCCATCGGTGCCGTGGTCGCGCTTGTGGCCGGCGGGGCCTACATTGCCTTGAAGCCGAAAAACAACGCGCCCGTACAGGCCGCAGCTCCCAAAGTGCATCCCATCCACGACGATGCCGGCTTCCTCAAGGAAACCAAGGCCTATGGCATGATGCCCTATGCCAAGGCGGAACTTGAATACGAGATCATGATCCCCAAGGACTGGACCGAGATCGAGGCCTATGACACGCTGCAGGAAAACCAGGATGCCATCCTGTCCCGCATCGCGTATTACAAAAGCCCGATGGTCGGCACGCTGCAGATGGAACTGGAAATCAACGCGCTGAAGCTCAAACATGAAATTTCCGCCAGAAACTGGCTGCGCGATTACATCCTGACGCAGGGCTATTCGCCCGAAGGCAACGTGACAGAGGTTTCCGGCAAAAGCGCCAACGCCTATTACGTCGTCGCAGGATCGCCCGCCGCGCCGTCAAGCCTTGAATATGTCGCCGCGCGCATCAGCGGCGGCTGGGTGCTGCTGGCGACCTACCGCGCGCCCCTGCCCTTACGCAACTACGTGAAGTACCTCCAGAAAAAAACCGTCGATAGCTTCAAGATCCTTTATCCCAAAGACGAGCCGGTGGAGGACCAGAAGGTCTTCACGCTGGTTGACTCGATCAAGTTCAACTATCCCGTGTCATGGGAAGTCCTCTCGACCGATTTCCGCGACATGAACCGGCTGAGCGTCCACCTGCAGAACAAGGGCAAGGCCAAGAACATCGAAGGCTATATCCGCTTCCTCGCCGTGCGCCGTTCACGCTCCACCGATTTCCAGACGGAACTGGACGACCAGCGCAAATATTTCGACAACGTGATGAACCTTAAAATCATGAAGCTGACATCGAGCGAGACCTCGGCCGCCTATAACCGCTTCCTGTTCAACAGGATCGAGGTTTACGACGTAGAGCCGAAAAAGGGCAAGGCCAGCGCGCAGGAAATCCACTTCCTGGCGCTGGGCGACAAGGAATGGTACATCTTCGCCACGCTGTTTACCCCCAAGGAATCGACGCATCTTTACAACTGGGCGCGCAACACCCAGTCGTTCAAGGAAATCATCAAGTCGATCAAGTAACCGTCAGCTTCCGATACAAAGACAAAAAAAATCCCCCGGACTTGCGTCCGGGGGATTTTTTCAGGAAGAAACCTTAGACCGAATAATACATCGCGTATTCGATCGGATGCGGCATGGTCTCGTATGCCTTGTTTTCCGCGTAGCGCAGTTCCAGATAGCTTTCGATGAAGTCCTTGGTGAACACGCCGCCCTTCAGCAGGAAGTCGTGGTCATCGCGGAGCGCGTCGAGCGCCTCGCGGAGCGAGCCGCAAACGGTCGGGATTTCCGCCAGTTCATCCGCGGGCAGGTCATACAGGTTCTTGTCCATCGCGTCGCCGGGGTGGATTTTCTTCTGGATACCGTCAAGGCCCGCCATCAGCATCGCCGCGAAGGCAAGATAGCTGTTGGCAGCGGGATCGGGGAAGCGCACTTCGACGCGCTTGCCCTTCGGCGATGCCGAGAACGGGATGCGGCACGAAGCGGAACGGTTGCGCGCGGAGTATGCGAGCAGCACGGGCGCTTCATAACCCGGCACCAGTCGCTTGTAGCTGTTGGTGGTGGGGTTGGTGATCGCGTTCAGTGCCTTCGCATGCTTGATGATACCGCCGATGTAGTACAGGCAGCTTTCCGACAGGTCCGCATAGCTGGAGCCTGCGAAGAGCGGCTTGCCCGCTTTCCACAGCGACTGGTGCACGTGCATGCCCGAGCCGTTGTCGCCGAAAACGGGCTTCGGCAGGAAGGTCGCTGTCTTGCCGTACGAATGCGCCACGTTGTGGACGACATATTTGTAAAGCTGCAGGTTGTCGGCCGAATTCACGAGGGTGGAGAACTTGATGCCAAGCTCGACCTGAGCGGGCGCCACTTCATGGTGATGCTTTTCGACAGGCACGCCCATGTTCGCGAGGACGGAGACCATCTCCGCGCGCATGTCGTTCGAACTGTCGATCGGCTGCACGGGGAAATAGCCGCCCTTGATGCCCGGGCGGTGCGCCATGTTGCCGCCTTCATAGGCGCGGTTGGAGTTGTAGGGGCCTTCCATGCTGTCGATTTCATACGACACGCGGTTCATCGACACATCGATGCGCACATCGTCGAAGATGAAGAATTCAGCCTCGGGGCCGAAGAAACCGGTGTCGGCGATGCCGGTCGATTTCAGGTACTGCTCTGCCGCTTTCGCGATGGAGCGCGGGTCGCGGCTGTAAGGCTGGCCGGTCGAGGGTTCATAAACGTCGCAGAACACATCGAGCGTGGGCGCAGCCGCAAACGGGTCCAGCACGGCGGTCGTAAGATCCGGGCGCAGGATCATGTCGGATTCGTTGATCGCTTTCCAGCCGGCGATCGACGAGCCGTCGAACATGATGCCGTCTTCCAGCAGGTCTTCGTTGACCGTGGAGATGTGCTGCGCTGTGTGCTGCAGCTTGCCGCGCAGGTCGGTGAAGCGGAAGGCGACGTATTCGATGCCGTGTTCCTTTATGAGTTTGAAGAACGGCGCAAAGTTATGCGAGGACTTCGCTTTCGCGGGCGCCTTCGCCACTTTCAGTTTTGCAGTTGATTTAGCCATTTGGTCTCTCCTGTTTGACGTTCGTTAAATCGTAGTAATTCTGTTAGATCGCTTCTTTCCCGCGTTCCCCGGTTCTGACACGGATCACGTTTTCGACGGGCATCACAAAAATTTTTCCATCTCCAATGCGGCCGGTGCGGGCCGCCTGCGAGATCGCTTCGATGACATCGTCCACCTGGCCGTTTTCGACCACGCATTCGATTTTCACCTTGGGCAGGAAATCGACGACGTATTCCGCGCCGCGATACAGTTCGGTATGGCCCTTCTGTCGGCCGAAGCCGCGCACCTCGGTCACGGTCATGCCCTGTACGCCGACTTCGTGAAGGGCTTCCTTCACTTCATCCAGCTTGAACGGCTTGATAATGGCCTCGATCTTTTTCATGTCCTGACCTTTTTTAAAGACGCGCCTATATCGCAAACCTTGTGCCAGTTTTTAAGCGCATATAAGATACTGAATTTAATAGTTATTTTAGTTCCGGGAATACATTTTCATGCCTTGTTTCCGGGCATTTGCCTATAATTTAGGCAGTTGTTTTGCTATACTGCACGATAGGGAAAACTTGACGCGCTATAATAAGGTCAGGTAAACCATTCCCCTGATGGCGGTCGTAGTTCAGTGGTAGAACACTCGGTTGTGGTCCGAGATGTCGCGGGTTCAATCCCCGTCGATCGCCCCACTCTTTCCCTCCCACTCTTTCCCTTATGTGCGCAACCTGCAATACTGCGCCTTATGTTTGAAATACTCACCCCCGCTGAAATGAAAAAGGCCGATGCCGCGACAATCGCGGCGGGCACGACCGGCATTCAACTGATGACGCAGGCAGGCCATGCCGTCGCAGCTGCGATCAAGGAGCGGGTCGAGCCCTGCCCCGTGCTGGTGCTGTGCGGCCCCGGCAACAACGGCGGCGACGGCTTTATCGTGGCCGCTAAACTGAAAGCCGACGGCTGGAACGTGCGCGTTGCCTGCCCCCTTAAGAAAACCGCTTTGAAAGGCGATGCGGCGCTTGCGGCGAAAGAATGGGACGGCGATGTCGAAAGCCTGAATTCCAACCTTGGCCTGAAAGATGCCGCACTGATCGTCGATGCCGTCTATGGCGCAAGCTTCGCCGGCGCGCTCGATCCCGAACTTGTCACCCTCTTCGACAAGATACGCACCAAGAAACTGCTGGTCGCCGCAATCGATGTACCCTCCGGCATGGATGCCGCCAGCGGCAGCATCGCCCCCGGCACGCTGAAGGCGAATTTCACCGTCACCTTCTGCCGAAAAAAAATCGCGCATGTGCTGATGCCGTCAAAGGCATATTGCGGAAAACTGGTCGTGTCGCTGATTGGAATCACCGACCAGACGGTCGCCGACCTGAAATCGAATCTTTTTGAAAACGATTCTGCCCTCTGGCTGAAAAATTTCCCGCTGCCTTCGGCTGAATCCCATAAATATTCGCGCGGCCATGCGGTTATTTTTGGCGGCGCGCAACGCACGGGCGCGGCATGCCTTGCCGCCTATGCGGCACAGCGCGCGGGGGCCGGATTGGTGTCGATCACCAGCCAGCCGAAGACCGTTGCGACCTATGCCCACTACCGCGCCAGCGTGATGGTAGATGAATGGGCAACGCTTGATGATCTGAAAACTATTTTGCGCGACGAACGCCGCAACGCCATCTGTATCGGCCCCGGCGCCGGCATCACAGATGACATGAAGGAAACGATGCAGGCTGTTTTATCTTTTGATAAATCTGCCGTCATTGATGCCGACGCATTCAGCATATTTAAAGAAACACCTAAAGACCTATTCGTAAAGCTTTCACCTTCCAAGCATATCCTGACGCCGCATGAGGGCGAGTTCGCGCGTGTGTTCGCCGGTATTGAAGGTAATAAGTTAGAATGCACCCGCAAGGCCGCGAAATTGGCTAATGCAATCGTGGTGCTGAAAGGCGCCGATACTGTCATCGCCGCACCCGACGGGACGGCCATCATCAACAGCAACGCCCCCGCGACTCTGGCAACTGCAGGCTCGGGGGATGTGCTGGCAGGACTCATGACGGGACTCATGGCGCAGGGCATGCCCCCCTTCATGGCGGCGGCGGCCGGTGTCTGGTTGCAGGGGGAAACCGCCCAAATTTTTGGCCTCGGACTGACGGCTGAGGACATAATTCATCATTTACCGCAATCACTTAACCGCCTGTTCGGCACGCGGTAAATTATTAGTTAAAATTTTAAGTAATTCCCAAATACCTGAATTTTTGATAGAATTTAAGGATAGGTTTCTTAAGGCTTCTGTGTGCGCGTTTCTGTGGGGAGGGGCATGACTAATCCCTGTCAAAAAAAATCTGGTATTTTCTCCAGAGCGGTTCAGTTCCTGATGGCGGTCGTGGTCGCAGGGTGTCTCTTGTCACCCCGCGATGCACAGGCGCAGTATTCAGGTGCTTCGGTCGATATGAACGTGCTGATCCTGGCGCTTCAGGATGATGCGGGAGCCCTTGCCACGGTTAACGCAGCACTCGGTAACCCTGCCGCACCATATGATGTGTATGCTTATCTGGATGGCGTGCGCGCCGCACTGGGCGATCCGCCCCGCATCAACGCCCTGCCCCCGCCCGCGATCAACCCGCCCACAAACTCGGTCGCCCAGCTGACTGGCGCGGCTGCGGGTACGATTGCGAACCTGAATACAGTGCAGAACGCGCTTGGCGGCCCGTTCTTTTATAACTATTTCTCGTACCTCGATCCGTATCTTGGCATCGTCTATCCGCTTGCGCCGATCAACACCTATGACGACCTGATCAACTGGACGATCGCAGGATCGGGCAACGTCGCGCTGCAAACGCTGGCGCAGGCGATGGCCGGTCAGGCGGGCGCGGTCAATACGCTCTCGATTGTTCTTTATAACAGCCCGACGCAGGGCACCTGGGCGCTGTTCAGGACGCTGCTTTGCTCGCAGTTCGGCTCCTGCGCGGCGGCACAATCGCTCATCGCGCTGGCGGCAAGCGGCGACGCTGCAGCCCAGGCGCAGCTGAACACTTATCTGGGTTCGGTTATTCTTTCAAACAACACCTCCGGCATGTTCGATGCCGAAGGTATCAGCTGGATCATCTCGCTCGGTGCGGGCGCAGTCAGCGGCTCTAACTGTCTGCTCGACACCGATGCGGACGGCGTTCCGGATTGTACCGACCCCGACATCGACGGCGACGGCACTCCGAACCAGCTTGACCTCGATATCGACGGCGACGGCGTTGCCGACAACCCCGATACTGACGGCGACGGCATTCCCGACTCCGGCGACCCCACCCCCACCGGTGGCCCGCCTGTTGGCGGCGGCGGCGGCGGTGGCGGCGGTACGGGCGCTGGCGGCACCGGCGGCACGGGTACGGCTGGCGGCGGCGGCACGCCTCCGACGAACGACTGCGACAGCGGCGCGAGCGCGCCCCTGACAGGCAGCTTCGGTACCGATCCTTGCGAGCTGGCTGAAGATACGCTGGCAATGGTCGATGACACCTATTGGGATGTCGCCGGCGAGCAGTTCGTCGATCACCTGAACGAATTGTGGACCGAGCAGATGCTCCCCTCGCTCAAAAACATGACCGCCCAGTGGCATGCCAGCGTGGTCGACCAGACCCGCCAGTTCGGCTCCACCGTGGACAGCCATAACCTGACCAAGCAGATCAAGCAGACTCAGGTCCGCGAGGTCGAGGCCAAGAAACGCGTGACGCCGAACGAGCGCGCCTGCGTTTCCGCCACCCCGGCATCGCCGATGGCCGTGACGCAAAGCACGTCGAACGCGCTGACCGCCGGTTTCCGCGAGGACACCGTGGCACGCTCCGGCGGCGCTCCCGGCACCCCAGCGGAACAGGGTAACCAGGCCGAGAAAAAAAGCAGGCTCGATACCTATTGCACGCAGTTCAACGACCCCGAAGCGAATGCGGGCGTGAACCCCTGCCCGAACCCGACGACGGCCGGCCCCTGGCCGAACGGCGACATCGACATCGAGGGTTTCCTGTTCAAGGACACGGTTGACCTGAGCAAGCCCGAACAATATGCCGCCGCACACGAGATCATGACCAACCTGATCGAGCCGAACACGCCCGACAAATTGACGCCGGATGTGATCGACACGCAAAGCGGTCAGGAATACATCCTGCGCCGCGAGCAGATCGAGGCATGGCGCGGGATTGCGTACAACATCGTCAGCTCGATGATCGCGCGCCGCACCAGTATTCCGCTGCCGCAGTCGGCAGGTGGCGCAACGCCGCCGCCGGTTCCGCCGCCCCCGCCACCCCCGCCGGCGCCCGGCCCGATGGGCGCAAGCCGTGGTACATTCGCCGACTTCCTGGCAACGCTTGGCGCACGCGAAGCTTCCGGCAGGATCGGCGTTTGCAACAGCATCGGCTATTGTGGTCTTTACCAGATGGGCCGCGTGGCGCTGATCGAAGCGGGTTGTATTTCTTCCGGTTCCGGCTCGCAAAGCCGCGCACCCAACAACTACACCCAGCCGAACTACAACTGGGTTAGCGGTGCGCAATGCCCTTGCGGTTCTTCGATGCGTAACTTCCTGGCGAACCAAGCCTGCCAGACATCGGCCGTTACGGAGTATCACAGAAAAACCTGGAGTTATATCAACGGTTCCTGCCGTGCGATGGCTTGCACGACCCAACGCGGCATATTGATTACGCCGTCGGGTCTGTTGGCTGCCGCCCACCTTCTGGGCGCGGGCGGTGTGCATTGCTTCCTTGGCTGCGGTGCCTGCCCGGGTTCCGTCCGCCATTGCGGCGGCATCCCGTGCGACGGTTCCGGTACGCTGATCACCGAATATATGCAGAAGATGGGGGGCTATGACCTTCCCTTCGGCGGTGCGCAATGCGGCTCCGGCCTGCCCGGTTCTTCGGCTGCGACCGGCTCTCCGCCTCCGCCGCCCAAACCTGTCGGCCAGACGATCCGCGAGATCCGCGAGCGCGCGGGTGTCGATCCGGCGAACATCTCCGACAATCCCAGCTATAACGAGATTATGCTGGCGATGACCAAGGAACGCTTCCTCGACCCCGACTACTACACACGCATGCAGAACGAAATCGGTGCGTTGCAGCAGGAACGCGCGTCGGTGAAGGCTTACGTCACCATGCAGTTGCAGGATATCTACACCATGCAAGAGCATATCAACGTGCTGATGGCGGCCCGTGCCAGCATGAAGCTGAACGAAGGCGGCCAGGGTTCGCAGGATCGCAGCGAATTGATGCCTGTGAGATAATAAATCATCTGCTGCGTACAAGGTTTATAATGGCATTTCCCTTTCTTTTTCAGGGAAATGCCATTACCTTGAGCAGGTCAAATTCACTTGTCACCGCCAAAGTTGCGTGTTATTATGGATATAATTAAATTTCTCCTCCGGGTAGTCATGCAAGCAAAAGACCTCATGAAATCGTTCCGCAAAGCAGCCGCACGCGCGACAATCGCAGCGATCGTGACGATTGGAGCCATCACACCGATGATCCAGTCCTATGCGCAGACACAACAACCGGCACCGCCCGCCGCCGTTGTCACCCGCACCGCACCCGCCGCCGAGACTGATGCCGGCCGCGTGGCCATCGAAATGGAATTCTCGCGCGTCAAGGATGTCGAGGCGCTGGCAAAACAATATCCGGTTCTGGCCAAACTTCCGGCCGAGCTGAAGGAATACGATGCGCAACAAGGCGGCGACAACCCGGCTTTTGTTGAAATCGCGAAATACAACGACAAGGCGACGGGCCGCGAAATGTTGTTCGTGCATGTGACAACCCCCGTGCTTTGCTCTTACGAAGGATGCCCGTTGTCTGTCTTCATGAAAGACGGCAAGGATTTCCGCAACGTGCTGCAGGTGAATGCGTCAGACCCCATCAGCGTGGTGACGAATGGCGGCACGACGTCTGTGCTGTTGCCGGGGGCTTATGGCGTAAACCCGTCGCTTGAATTCCGCTACGATGCAAAAGCCGACCAGTTCCTGCTGAACCGTCCTGCCGCCGCAGAACAACAGCCTGCACCTGAAAAGGCACCTGCACCGGTTCAGGCTCCTGCACCCAAGAAATAAACTCAGCCGATTAACCCAGATATTGCTTGGGGTCGAGCGTGTTTTTGCCGCGTCGCACCTCGAAATGCAACTGCGCGTTCATGACCGTGCCGGTAGATCCCACCGCGCCGATCACCTGCCCCTGCGAAACCTTCATGCCGGACTTCACCGCGACGTTGCTTAGATGCGCATAGGTTGTCACCATGCCGTTGGCGTGGCGGATCAGCACAAGATTGCCGTAGCTGCGCATTTCGCCCACATAAGCGACCGTACCCGATGACGCGGCCTTCACCGGTGTGCCGCGCGGGGCCGCGATATTGATGCCGTCGTTATAAAGCCCGCCCGTTTTCGGGCCGTAACTTGAAATCACCTGCCCCTTCACGGGCCAGATAAAACCCTGGCGGCTGGAACGGCCCACCATCTCTGCGCCCCGCGTTGCGGGCTCGGCGGTGGCGGCTGAAACCAGCGACACTTTTGGCACAGTTTCAACACCGGCATCATCCGCGGCAAGCTTGCCGATCAATGAATCAAAAGCCTTCGTGACCGGCGACGGCCCCGGCGTTTTCAGCATGCGTGCCGCAGTCGATGCGTTGGATGCATTCGACTGTGCGGCGGCGGGCTGCGGCGGTTCTTTTGCCGGTTGCAGCACGCGCACAGGCGGCGCAGACACAACCGCTGTTTTCGCACCCGACGGTATTTTCAGCACCTGCCCCGATTTCAGCCCGTAAGGGGGCCTGATGCCGTTTTCTTCGGCCAGTCTATCGACTGTCGTGCCGTACATGCGCGACAGGCTGAACATCGTGTCATTGGGCAAAACTTTGTGCGTGCGCGCGACAGGCAGCACCAGACGGCGGCCGGGCCCGACCATCTCGTTCGGCAACATGCCGTTCAGGCTGGCAAGCGCGTCCAGCGGAACCTTGTAACGCCTGGCGATGGCCGAAAGCGTGTCGCCCTTTTGTACAGTCACTGTGCCATTGGCCGGCGGCGCGCTGGCGCCGTAATTCTGCACAGGCGCGGGCTGCGCGAAAGACGCCGGCGAATATACCATCCACGCTGTAAGCGCGGTTGTCAGCAGCAACAATTTAAATCGCCGCCCCTTCATTCCATTCCCCGTTATGCGGGCATCAGCGAAGGCGTGCTGAAAAAGCTGCCCTCGTCTTCTTCTTCGACAACCACAACATCGTTGCGCGCCACATTCGGCAGCAGCGGCACGAAGCGCACGGGCATCAGGCGTTCGGTGTCGTACCCGGTTTCCGTGCGCGTGATGCGGTAGATAAACTGGCTGGATTTGTCGCGGCCCATCGGGATGATCAGGATGCCGCCGACAGAAAGCTGCTCCAGCAGCGCGGGCGGTGCGCCGCCGTCCCCTGCGGCTGCGGTCACGATGATGCGGTCGAACGGCGCCTGTTCGCGCCAGCCGAGCATGCCGTCGGCCGCCTTGCAGGTGATATTGCGGATGCGCAAATCGTTGAACATCTTTTCCGCGCCAGCCAGCAGAGGTTTATGACGCTCGATGCTATAGACGCGGCGGCAGAGACGCGACAGGATCGCGGCCTGATAGCCGGACCCCGTGCCGATCTCCAGCACCTTGTGGCGGTCGTTGACGCGCAGTTCCTGCGTCATGGATGCAACCACCAGCGGCTGGCTGATCGTCTGCCCGCGCGCGATGGGCAGCGCGATGTCTTCATAGGCCTGATCGTGGAAAGTCGTGTCGATAAACGCCTCGCGCGGCACACGCTCGATCGCGCCAAGCACGGCGGTATCTGTAATGCCGCATTTGCGCAACTTCATGACCAGCCGGATCTTGCGCGCGAGGAGGCTCATTTGAAAACCTTTCCTAATTCGACCAGCGTCGGATAATGCGTGAGGTTCAGCGACAGCGGCGTGACGGTCACATGCCCTGCGGCCAGCGCACCCATATCGAGCGTCTGGTCGTTTTCATCGCGCGCCGGCGGCGGGCCGATCCAGAAATACGGGCGGCCGCGCGGATCGATGCGGTAATCCATATCCTGCTTTTCCATGCTGTAATGGCCTTGCGCGACCGGACGTATCTCGGGCGTGACACCCGGAATGCGGATCGGGAAGTTCACGTTCATCAGCAGGTTGTGTTCCCAGCTTTTGCCTTCGAACGCCTTCAGGATGCGCGGCAGATATTCGCGGGCAATCGCCCAGTCGGGCTTGCCGCCTTCTTCGTCAAAATCCTGGCTGAAGGCGATCGCGGGGATCGCCATCAGCGTCGCCTCGATCGCGGCCGCAATCGTGCCGGAATAGGTCACGTCGTCCGCCGTGTTCTGGCCGTGGTTGATGCCGGACACGACCAGATGCGGGCGCACTTCCTTCATGATCTTTTGCACTCCGACCAGCACGGTATCGGTCGGCGTTCCATAGACGGAGAAATGGCGCGTGTCGTATTCCTTCATCCGCAGCGGGCTGTGGATGGTCAGCGAATGTCCCGCCGCCGACTGCTGCGTCTCGGGTGCCACGACCCAGACATTCGGCGTGATCGTCAGCATGATTTCCTCCAGCACCTTGATGCCTTCGGCATGGATGCTGTCGTCATTGGCGATCATGATACGCGCTTCGGAAAGTTTCTTCGGAAAATCAAGCATTTGCAGATTTTCCTTGTTTTACTTTCGCAACAGGCTCCAGCTTCTTGATGCCGCCCATATAGGGCAGCAGCACATCGGGGATCACGACGCTGCCATCGGGCTGCTGGTAATTTTCCAGCACAGCCACGAGGCAGCGGCCGACCGCCACGCCGGAACCATTCAGCGTATGGACATATTTCGTCGCCTTGTCGCCTTCGCGTTTGTAACGCGTCATCATCCGGCGCGCCTGGAAATCACCGCAGTTGGAGCAGCTGGAAATTTCGCGATACGCATTCTGCCCCGGCAAAAACACTTCGATATCAAAGGTTTTCTTGGCCGAGAAACCCATATCGCCGGTGCAGAGCGCGAGCGTGCGGAACGGCAAATCCAGTTTCTTCAAAATCGATTCAGCGCAGCCCGTCATGCGATCCAGCTCCGCCATCGACTCTTCTTCGGATGTGATGCTGACCAGTTCAACCTTGTAGAACTGGTGCTGACGGATCATGCCGCGCGTATCCTTGCCCGCCGCGCCCGCTTCGGAGCGGAAGCATGGCGTGAGCGATGTGAGACGCAGCGGCAGTTCTTCCGCGTTCAAAATCGTGTCCAGTACGGTATTCGTCAGCGAAACTTCCGACGTAGGAATCATCCACAAGCCGTTGCCAGTCTTGAACAAATCTTCGGCAAATTTCGGCAGCTGGCCGGTGCCGTACAGCGCCTCGTCCTTCACCAGCAGAGGTACGGACAATTCAGTATAACCATGCTCCTGCGTATGCGTGTCGAGCATGAATTGCGCCAGCGCCCGTTCCAGCCGCGCAACGCCGCTGCGGAGCAAAACGAAACGCGCGCCTGACATTTTGGCGGCGGCTTCGAAATCCATGCCGCCCAGCTGGGCGCCGATATCGACATGGTCTTTCGGGTTGTTCATGCCGCGCGGCTGGCCGATGCGGCGGACTTCGACGTTGTCATCCGCGCTCTTGCCGTCGGGCACCGATTTGTCGGGGATGTTGGGCAGGATGGCCAGCACCTTGTCCAGTTCCGCTTGGGCGGACTTGTCGCCCTCCTCGATCCTGGCGATTTGCTCTTTGTAACCAGCGACTTCCTTCATGATGGCGTCGGTGTTTTCACCCTTGGCCTTCATCGCGCCGATCTTGGACGACGCTTCGTTGCGCTTGGCGAGGAGGTTCTGCACCTCGGTCATCACCGCACGGCGCTTCTCGTCCATTTCAAGGATCTTGGCGGATTGCGCCGGCAGACCGCGACGCGCCCAGCCGGAATCGAACATCTCGGGGTTTTCCCGAATTAACTTCAGATCAAACATACCTGTCTCTCAATAATGTTGGATTTCCCCAAACCCATTAGCGCTTTCAATTGTATGATTTTTTTGGAATCCGGTCTAGTGCCGCTTCGCACTAAGTTCCTGACTCATCATGAAAAAATGCCGTTGATGCGCCACTTGAACAGGGATATGCCTGCATAACAAGGCGTTAGGAATCGGGGTTAAACCACGGATTTAGATTGTAGAAATTGCCATAAGAAAATTTAAGGCGCGGGAATTTCGTTATCTGCCGCGTCATCGGCGATCTTCGGCTTCTTCTCCCCCATCCGCACAAGGATGACAGAGATTTCGTAGAGCGCCATCATCGGCACCGCCAGCATAAACTGGCTGAGGATATCGGGCGGTGTCAGCACCGCTGCGACGATAAAGATCAGCACGATCATATAGCGGCGCTTGTCCGCCAGCCATGCGGAAGAAATAATCCCGACGCGCCCGAGCAGCGTCAACAGAACCGGCATCTGGAAACAGAAACCGAAGGCGAAAATCAATGTCATAATCAAACTGAGATATTCGCTCACCCGCGCCTCCAGCTGGATCGGCAGGCCGGTTGTCGGCGCGAGGCTTTCGAAGCCGGCGAAGAATTTCCATGCGACGGGAATGACAAGATAGTAAACGAAGGCCGCGCCGGTGAGGAAGAGGACGGGCGTGGCGATCAGGAACGGCAGGAAAACATGCTTCTCGCTTTTATACAGCCCCGGCGCGATAAACAGCCACAGCTGCGTTGCGATCACGGGGAAAGACAGGAAACCGCCCGCGAAACAGGCGAGTTTCAGGTAGGTGATGAACGCCTCGCCAAGGCCGGTATAAATCAGCCGGCGGTTTTCGCCCTCCAGCACATGGGCGAGCGGCTTGACGAGGAAGCCGTAAATATCCGCCGCGACGAAGTAGCAGGCGCAGGTGGCGGCCGCGAAGAACAGCATGCTGATCAACAGCCGGCGTCGCAGTTCCACCAGATGCGCGACAAGCGGCATGGTTTTTTCGTCAGGCGGGGTTGTCATCGGGCCCCTTCGGGAGCATCGCGATCTTGCGCCGCTCCTCCTCCGCCAGCTGGCGTTCGATCTCGAACTGCAAATTTTCGCCGCCGGGCTTGTTGGCCTCGCGCGTGATTTCGTTCAGTTCTTCGTCATGGATAATATTGTCGATCGACCGCTGGATGTCGTTGGTGAATATTTTCACCTTGCGCATGAATTTCCCGGCGGCGTAGAGAACTTTCGGCAGGTCTTTGGGCCCGATCACCACCACGGCGACCGCGATGATCACCAGCATTTCTGACCAGGCGACGTCGAACAAAGTTAGACGTCCTTTTTATCCGACGGCGGCAGCACTTCGGTTTTCGGTTTGTCGTCGCCGTCTTTCAGCCCGTCCTTGAAGCTGCGCAGACCCTTGCCAAGATCACCCATGATCTGCGGGATCTTGCCCTTGCCCACGCCGAACAGCAGCACGATGACCAGAACGACAACCAGAATATGCCAGATGGAAAGTCCCATTATTTGTCGTCCTCATCGTCTTCGTCTTCGTCGTCTTCTTCATCGTCCTCGTCGGACTCGTCTTCATCATCTTCGTCGTCGTAATCTTCGTCGTCGTAATCTTCGTCATCCGAGTCCTCGTCGTCCTCGTCGTCGGAATCTTCGTCGTCTTCTTCCTCGTAATCGTCGGAATCGTCTTCTTCGCTGTCGGATTCCTCTTCGTCATCTTCCTCGTCTTCGTCTTCGTCGCCGTCGGAATCTTCGTCATCCGACTCTTCGTCGTCGAAATCCTCTTCTTCGGACTCTTCGTCTTCAGACGCATCATCCGCGGATGCGACGGTATCGAGGTCGGTAATATCGCCCCCCTCTTCCGTCACTTTGCCGACAAGGTCTTCATCGGTCACTTCCTGCGGGTCATGTTCATGCTTGTCGTTTTCTTCAAACAGGTCTGCGGTGGGCATCGCTTCGACCGCGGGGCGTTTATCCAGCAGGCCGGCAGCTTTCAGTTCTTCCATACCCGGCAGGTCTTCCAGTTTCTCGAGGCCGAAATGGTCGAGGAATGCTTGCGTCGAAAGCCATGTGACGGGGCGGCCCGGCACTTCGCGGCGCTTGCCGGGCTTGATCCAGCCGGCTTCCATCAGCGCGTCGAGCGCGCCGGGCGAGGTTGCCACGCCGCGGATGTTTTCGATTTCCGCGCGGGTGACGGGCTGGTGGTATGCCACGATCGCCATGGTTTCCATGGCCGAGCGCGTGAATTTTTTCGGCTGTTCCTTTTCAAGGCGCAGGCGGTCGCCAAGGTCGGTCGCGGTGCGCAGCGCCCAGCGGTTGTCGCGCTGGACTAGGTTGATGCCGCGGTTGGCAAATTGCGCCTGCAGTTGTTCCAGGATCACGGGGATCAGCGCCTTGCGCTCCGCCGGGAAACGCTCGGCGATTTGCGACACGGAAATGGCGGACGATGTGGCGAACAGGATCGCTTCGACCAAGCGCACATCTTCATGCGTCATTTCGGGCAACGGCGCGTCGGGATCGATCGTTTCTTCTTCGGCGGTCGCGCCTTCGGTTTCAACGGCTTCCGTCTCTACGGCTTCGTCCGCACCCGCGATCTCCTCGTTCGCTTCGAGGATTTCTTCCTGCGCGGTTTCAGCCTCGACGGTTTCAATCGTTTCGTCGGAAACGGTTTCGGCTTGCTGCTTTTTCTTCGCTCTTGCCATGATCAGGCCCCTTCTTTCACTTCGGCGTCATCGGCCGAAATTTCTTCGCTGTCGAATTCTTGCTCTTCTTCGCCGTCTTCGGAAACAGCTTCTTCAGAAATCACTTCTTCGGAAACAAATTCTTCCGCTTCAGCGGTTACTTCAAATTCTTCTGTCGTTTCCGCAACGGCTTCTTCAGTTACTGCCGCCGTTTCCGCAACTTCTTCTTCCTCGTCGATCAGGTCGGCGGGGTCGATGGAGGTTTCGGCAGGCATTTCTACATTTTCGTTCGATGCGTCTTTCGGCACCGGCTTGCGGATGTAAATCGGCGCGTAATTCTTTTCCTGCTGGATCTGGATCATGCCGCGCTTGCACATTTCGAGCGCGCCGCCGAAGGTGGAGGCGATGGCGGAGCGTTTCACGATGCGGTCTTTCAACCCGCCCGGCAGGAACATGAACAGGGAAACCCATTCCTGCGGAATCTTGCCCATCATGTTTTCCATGCGGGAGATGGCTTCTTCCAGCGTGAACAGCTTCACGGGGTTCAGTTTATAAACCGAATTCTGCTGGCGCTGTTTTACGTCGCCATACGCCTTCAGCAGGTCGTAATAGGTCATGTCGTATTTGGATATATATTGAATCGGCAGCCCGTCGGGTTCGCCGCGCGCGAAAATGTTGAAGCCAAGGCGCGGCAGGCGGAACAGCTTGTCGGCGGTTTCGCGCATCGCTTCCAAACGGCGCAGCTGGAATTGCAGCGCGTCGGCGATTTCCTGCGCGGTGGGTTCGGCCTGTTTCTGTTCCTCGACCGGGATCAGCAGGCGGGATTTCAGGTAGGCGAGCCATGCCGCCATCACAAGGTAATCGGCGGCCAGCTCAAGACGCAGGCTTTGCGCCTTTTCGACGAATTCAAGGTATTGGTTGGCGAGTGCCAGGATCGAGATTTTGGCAAGATCGACCTTCTGGTCGCGCGCCAGCGCCAGCAGCATGTCGATGGGGCCGTCAAAGCCGCCGAGATACAGCAGCAGTTGCTCGCTCTCGAGCCGGTCCTTGAGGAGGTCTTCCTCGAATTTGGGGCTTTCCGCTTCGCTCATCCGATCCTTCGCTTTTCGATCAGTTGCTCCAGTTTGGCCTGGAGTTCTTGTCTGTTGTCATTACCCTTTTTCAGCCATTCAGTGCGCTGTGCCTCGGCATCGGCCACCCTTTTTGCCGCCTGCGCGGTCAGTTTGGGGGTGAATGCCAGCGCCGTTTTTCTATCTTCGAACGTCGCGTTGCACAGCATCGTCAGGTCCATGCCCGACGCCATGCTTCCCTTCACACGGCTTTCCAGTGTTCCGCCCAAGGCCTTCATCGAAATATCGTCGGCCAGCAGGACACCGTTAAAACCGATTTCACCACGGATCACATCACTCACGACACGGGCGGAAAGCGTAGCGGCAGAATCAGGATCTACGGAGGAGAATACCACATGCGCGGCCATCGCCCAAACAGCCGTTTTCATATCTGTCTGGCTGAGATATTTGAAGGGTTTAAAGTCCGTTTTTGATAGTTCGGATAAGGACGCATCGGTCGAGGGCAGTGCCAGATGACTATCAACCTTTGCACGACCATGTCCGGGGATGTGCTTGATAACAGGCGTAATCCCGCCGTCAAGCAGGCCGCGGCAGACCGCCTCGCCCAGCAACCCCACCATTTCCGGCGCATCGCTATAGGTGCGGCTGGCGGACAGGAATTCGTGGCAATCCGGCGCGGGCACATCGACCACGGGCGCGCAATTCACGCTGATGCCAAGGTCGGCCAGATCAAGCGCCATCAGGTAGGAATTAATGCGCGCGGCATCCCTGCCCTCCTGCTCCGACGCTCTCGCCAGTTCGCCGAAGATTTTGGCGGCAGGGTATTCTTTCCATTCCGGCTGCTTCAGGCGCGAGACGCTGCCGCCCTCCTGGTCGATCAAAACCGGCAAGCCGTCCCAGCCCACACATTCGCGGACGGAGGCGACAAGGTCTTTCACCTGTTGCTTGGATACGCAGTTGCGCTTGAACAGGATAAAACCGGCGGGACGTTCGGATTTCAGGAGGTCCTGTTCCTCGCGCGTCAGTTCCGTGCCGGTCGCGTCGATGATGATGGCTTTCAGGTCGGTCAGCTGCATATCGGTTTCCTTATTATTTTACGTGACGGACAACGCCGTTTTGGTCCTTGTCGCCCCATTTGCGGGACTTGTTGATCTCCATCTTGCGCTGCACGGCGGCATAGAGGTCATCGGTCGTGAATCCCGCCTTGCGCACCGCATCGAGCAGCAGAATGGTGCAATCCGCCCATTCAATAATATCGGACGGATCGGCCGCGGCCTCCATCGCTTCTTCGGCCAGATGATGCGCCTTGGATTGCGGGGTGCTTTCACCGAAGGTCTTGTCGGTGAACACGCCGATATCGTCCTGCAACTGCTGCCAGCGGTCGGCCATTAATGCACCACGATGCAGCTGGTGCCGCTGCCCTTTAGCAGCTTGCACACTTCAACCGCGCGCGCAGGCGACGATGCGCCCGCCTGCAAACGGTTGAACGTGCCCTTGCCGGGGATATCGACGCGCTGCGTGCGCATCTTCATCTTGCCGAGCGTCTGCGGGAATTTACGCTGCAGCAAAGCCCAGTCGGCCTTCGCCGCTGCGATGTCTTTGTATGATCCCAGCTGGATGAAATTGCCGCCGCCAGCTGCGGGTGCGGCGGTCGCCGCTGCGGCTGCGGATTTCTCGGCAGGCTTTGCTGCTGGTTTTACTTCCGCTTTCACCGTTTTGGTTTTTTCGGCGGGCTTTGTTTCCTTCGCCACGACAGGCTTTTCTTCCGTCACGGCGGGAGGTTCTTCCTCCGCCACCGGCGCGATGACTTTTTCGGTGTCTTCCGACACGGGTGTCGTCAGCTGGGATTCAAGGTTCAGCTTTTCCATTTTCTTGTCGATCGGCGCGGTGCTGATCGCGGCATCCTTGTCCACCGGCTCTTCGGGCGGCGCGCCCAGTTTTTCGACGCGCGCGGCATCGGCGGAGCGGTTGTCGATCGGGTCGAACACCGTGCTGTCCTGATGCGGCACTTCCATGCCGCCCGGATTTTCGGGCTTGAATTTATAAACCGACTTATCCGCCGAAATGGTGGGGATATCGAGGCCGGAGAATTTTTCCTGCCCGCGCGGATAGGCGTACCAGATGATCGCGGTAAAGGCGAACAGCGTAATGCCCGTCAGCACGCCCTTCGGCAGCAAACGGCGCGGCTCCGGCGGCGTGCGCATGCGGCCCATATAGAATGAACCGAGGTTGTCTTCGTCTTTGGGGCTGATGTCACTCATCCGCGCATCTCCTCTTCCGGTTGAACGCCCATGACGGCAAGACCCGATGCGATGACGGTTTTCACCGCCGACACCAGCGCAAGGCGCGCCATGCTGAGTTCCCTGTCATTCTCGTGCAAAAATCTCAAAGTGCCGTCGTCGCGGCCCTTGTTCCAGAAACCGTGGAATTCAGACGCAAGGTCGTGCAGGTAGAACGCGATGCGATGCGGCTCATGCGCTTCCGCCGCCGCCTCCACCGCGCGGGGCCAGCCCGCCATGAAACGCACCAGCTGCAATTCTTCGGGCGAAGAAATGCGCGCAAGGTTCGCCTTGCCAAGCGCCGCCGCCGACAAATCCACATCGGGGAACATTTCTTTCGCGTTGCGCAGCACCGACGCGCAGCGCGCATGGGCGTATTGTACGTAGAACACGGGGTTGTCTTTGGACTGTTCCACGACCTTCGTGAAATCGAAATCAAGTTCACTGTCAGGCGTGCGCGTCATCATGAAGAAGCGCACGGAGCCCGCGCCCACTTCTTCCACCAGCTCGCGCAGAGTGATGATATTGCCGGAGCGTTTCGACAACTTCACCGGCTCCCCGTTCTTGAACAGCTTCACCATGCCGCAATAGACGACGTTCAGGCGAATGTCTTTCGCGCCTTCGGCTAGCGCAGCCACAGCGGGACGGATTTTTTCTTCGTAGCCCTGATGGTCCTTACCCAGTACGTTAATCATCCACTTAAAGCCGCGCTGCAGCTTGTTATAGTGATACGCGATATCGGGCATGATATAGGCCCAGGATCCGTCGCGTTTTTTCAGCGGGCGGTCAGATGAATCGCCGAAATTGCTGGAGCGGAACAGCGTCAGTTCAACCGGCTCCCAGCCCTCCATCTCCTTGCCCTTGGGCGGCGGCAGCGTGCCCTGATAAATCAGCCCTTTGTCATGCAGGGTCTTGAAGGATTTTTCCAGCGTGCCGTCCTCGATCATCACGCGTTCGTTCGAAAACACGTCGTGATGGATGCCGATGAGGTCGAGGTCGTCGCGGATCATCTTCATGATGTATTCGACCGCGAAATCGCGCATTGCGGGAGCCCATGCGGTTTCCGCCACGCCCAACCATTTTTTGCCGTCGCGCGCGACCATCGCCTGTGCGACGTCCTTCATGTATTCGCCGGGGTACAGGCCTTCGGGGATCGGGCCGATATCTTCGCCCAGCGCCTCGCGGTAACGCAAATACGCCGTCTGCGTCAGCACATCGATCTGGTTGCCCGCATCATTGAAGTAATATTCCTTTGTCACATCGTAACCGGCTTTTTTCAGCAGGTTGGCAAGCGTATCGCCGATCACCGCGCCACGCACGTGTCCCGCATGCATCGGGCCGGTCGGGTTGGCGGAGACGTATTCGATCACGACCTTCTCGCGCTTGCCCATCTTGCTGTCGCCGTAATAAATCCCGTCATTCAGGATATTGCGCAGCGTCGATGCCCATTCGGTATCCGCCAGACGGAAATTGACGAAGCCGGGGCCTGCCACCGTCACTTCGCGGATTTCGGGAAGTTCTTTCAGTTTTCCGGCGAGCGCCTCGCCCAGCTGGCGCGGATTTTTGCCGGCGGCTTTCGACAGCACCATTGCGGCATTCGTCGCCATATCGCCGTGGCTTGCGTCCTTCGGCGGCTCCACCGTCACGCGGGAAAGGTCAAGCCCCTGCGGAATGTCGCCATTCGCCGCCATCTTGCCCAGCAGGTCGCCGACTTTGTCTTTGTACGCATGGAAAATATTGCTCATCTCACCACCTGATAGGCATCAAACAGATCCTTGTGTTCCATCACCGCAAGGCGATCTGTCATGCTTGCGATGTAATCGGCGACCGTGCGCGCCTGCCATGTTTTTTCGTCCCAGCCCTTGGGCACCGTCATCACCTGTTTCAGGTATTCCGGCGGCAGGCAGCGTTTGTGTTCCATGAACACGGCGAACAAATCCTGCACTACCGCAAACACCTTGCGGCGCACGCGGCTGACCTGATGATGGCGGTAGAAATTCGCCCAGAGGAAATCGCGCAGCGCGCGGTCTTTTTTCTTCATCGCATCCGACATACCGACAACCATATCCTTCGCCGCGCGCACATCATCGGCGGTTTTGGGGTTCAGGTCGAGAATGCGGCGCTTGCTTTCGGCCAGCACATCCATGACATACGTCCCCATCACATCGCGGATGGTTTCCTGCGCCAGCGTATAGGGCGCGATGCCGGGATATGATTTTTTCTTGGCATGAATGATCGCGCCGACCCATTCCACGTTTTCGACATCGGCCAGCGTGAACATGCCTGCCTGCAAACCGTCGTCAAGGTCATGGCTGTTATAGGCGATGTCATCCGCAATCCCCGCCGCCTGCGCCTCGACCGAGGCGTAAGTGCCCAGCAGCAGATCCATCTGCTTGCTGAGTTCCGCCAGCGTGATTTCCAGCTTCGGTTTCTTCTGGCCTTTTTTATACAGCGGGCCGTTATGCTTGCAGAGGCCTTCAAGAGACTCCCAAGTCAAATTCAGTCCGTCGAAATTCGGATATTTCTTTTCCAGCTTGGTGACCACGCGCAAAGTCTGGTCGTTATGGTCGAAGCCGCCATAGGGTTTCATGCATTCCGCCAACGCGTCTTCGCCCACATGCGCGAAGGGCGTGTGGCCGAGGTCATGGGCGAGTGCGCAGGTTTCGGCCAGATCCTCATCGACCTTCAGCAGCCGCGCCAGAGACCGCGCCACCTGCGCCACCTCGATCGAATGGCTCAACCGCGTGCGGTAATGGTCGCCCTCGTGATAGACGAAGACCTGCGTCTTGAATTTCAACCGGCGGAAGGCGGAGGAATGGATGATCCGGTCGCGGTCGCGCTCGAACGCGCCGCGCGTCTTGCTGGGGCTTTCTTCATACAGCCGTCCGCGGCTTTCCGATGGGCGCGAGGCAAATGACGACAGCCCGTCCGCTGCCACAAATTTGGCCAGCGGGTCTTTGGGGCCTGTTTCGGCCAAGGATTTCAACTTCTTAGCAGCAGCGCGCGCCATGGCATCCCCCGCGAAATCCGGCATCAAAAATCCGGAATTCTGTTGATTTATAAGGCTTTTAAACCATATTATGCGGTAGAATTAAAGGATAATATGTCGCTTGGTTATGTTTAATATCGAAGCGAAAAACCGGAGGATTTGACCATGCCCGATACCCCCCTGACCGCATCGCTCACCCTGACCGAAAGCGCCGTGAAGCGCCTTGGCGTGTTGCGCGAAAAAGAGGGTAACCCCAACCTGCTCCTGCGCGTGACCGTGCTGGGCGGCGGCTGCTCGGGCTTTCAATACGAACTCGGCCTTGATGACAAGATCAACGACGACGACGTGAAATTCGACGGCATCGTGACCGACACCACCTCCATCCAGTTCCTGAATGGCGCGGAAGTCGATTACATGCAATCCATCGTCAAATCCGCCTTCAAAATCCGCAATCCGAACGAAGCTGCGGGCTGCGGCTGCGGGAAGTCGTTTGCGCCGAAGATGTAATACGGCCTAAAGTTATCGGTGAATATTTAATCGTTAGCATTCGAAAACTGGAAGTTAATTGAGTATTTCCGAAGCGATAATAGCGGCATCAAGCGTGAAACGGACAACGCGCTTTGGTCAAAACCATCAGCTACCAAAATACCCCTCACGGGTGTATTACCCTCTTCCTCGATAATATCGCTGATATAGCCTAAAATTTGGCCGACAGCTTCTCGTCCCGCTTTACCTATCTTAAGTTCAATCACTACGATGGCGCCGTCTTTATCTTTGGCTGTAATGTCAATACGGCCAGACGTGACCTCACGCTCCGCGCCATCATCGATGATTGTCAAACCAGCTTCGAGTTGGCCAATATCACGGCGCAATAACACCTGCATGTCTCTTTCAAGGCTGATAAGTTTTTTTGCTTGCAAAACTGGTGCTGGTTGAGACCCAACCACATCGGGCAGCGTTTGGGGAAGGTCATTAGCCGTTTCTTCACGAAAACGGCGATAAAGCGCCACCGCACCTTTATAGGTTGCAAGGCCATTTCGTATGTTGCCGTCTATCGGAATCGTAGTGGGATTTGCTCGACCATCAATTTCGTCGCGCATTGAATAACGAAACAGTTCTTTTAAATGTTCAAATTTACTCCGATCATAAGTATCCATGTTCTCATAGTGTCGCTCAACTGTTCGAGCGTTGGAAATACGAGATTGGATTACCTTTGCACCATATCCTTGCGCTTCAAGCCACGACTGATACTGGCGCTCTTGCATTTTTAGGCCCTCTTCCGCTGCTTCAGCAACCGCGCCGCCGGTATCACCAGCAGGCCGTAGCATAACGCGCCCGCGATGATCGTGGCGGGCAGGCCGAGGCCGATAGAGATGACCATGGCAAAGCCCGACGCGACCACGCCGAACGCGCCGTTGATGCCCCAGAACCACGGGGTCAGCGTGTCGGAAATCCGCTCGGTCAGCTTCATGCCGGTCGGGAAGGCATAGCCCATCATCATGCCCGCCGGGAAGATCAGCAGCACGCAGAGCGCGAGGCGCGCCGCGAAACCCGCTTCGATGAACACATGCATCAACGGCGTGACGGATGCCGCGATGAAGAACAGGTACAGCATCAGCACAATCGGCGCCTTGATAAGTTTATGGCGCGTATCCAGCGGATAGCTTTCCGACAGGAACGACCCGATGCCCGATGACAAAATCATGCTGAACAGCACCACGCCAAGGCCATAAACCGGATGGCCGAGGAACATGGAGAGCATCTGCATCAGCGTGATTTCCACGAACATGAACCCAAGCCCGATCAGCGCGAAATACGCCGTGCCCGCCCGCAGGAATTTCTTGGGCGCAAGCTTCAGCGCGCCGCGGAACGGCAGCACGAGGACAAGGATGGAGGCAACGATGGAGAACAGGATGATGATATAAAGGTTCACCGTCGCGACCGCATGCCCTTGCAGGTTCTGGAAGAACATGTCGCCCGATGTCGCCTGTTTGATCACATCCCACGGCTTCCAGATGCGCGCCTGGTTGAAGAAGAACGGGCGGTTATCGGTCGTCGGCGATACGTCGAAGGGCAAATCCTTGATCGCGTCGTTGATCGCTTCGGGGCTTTCGGCATGCAGGATTTTGTTCAGGTAATCGTTCTTCGCCGGTTTGCGCGGCGATGCGATGATCGTGTATTTCAACCGGTCTGCATTGCTGTGCAGCGCGTCCAGCTGCGCCGTGGTCAGTTCGTCTTTGCCCACGATCATCGACAAAATATTGCCGATATGCGCGATAAACACATGTTTCCACGGGTTCGGTTTGCCCATTTCGTGCAGCGCGGTCGAGGTGATGGTGGCAAGGCGGCACAGGTCGTTGCAGGCCGCGCTTTCGTGGTGGAAACGGTTGACGGTGAAAATGCCGCCGTCGTTCACGCGGTTCAGGAAGGTGCGCCATGCATCGACGGTATAAAGCGCGTTTTCGGTCAGCGCAAACGCGCCCGCCGCCGACGACACCCAGGTGTCGATCAGCGACATCTGCAGCAGGTCGTATTTTTCGGTGTTATGCGTGAACCAGCTGCGCGCCTCGCTGTTGACGATGCGCACGCCTTCGTGGGTCGAAAGGTTGGAATAATTCTTGAACTCCGGCACCTCGGTCAGCAGCTTGATCTGCACGTTGTTGATGTCGACAGCCGTCACATTCTTTGCGCCGAAATAAAGCGCCGCCAGCAAATCGCGCCCGCCGCCCACGCCCACGATCCCCACCGATTTCAGGTTCGGGATAAAATGCACAAGGTTGGTCAGGTCGTATTCAAGGAACTTCATCTTGTCGAAGCTGTGGCCGTCGAATTTCAGGATCGCGGTATGCGCCGCGCCATCGACGCGCAGGAACTGGTATTCGGTTTTGGTGTCTTTGGGCAGCAGCGGGCTCTTGCCGGCAACATAAACGCCCAGCTTGGGCGGCGGCGGGGACACGGTGATGCGCGAAATCGGGTTCCATTCTTCGTAATTGATCAGCGAACGGTCGAGGTTGATCGTTTTCGTCCAGCGGGGATAGATCGGGCGGTCCTTCATCGCCGCGTTGCCAAGGCCGACGATGGTGATGGCGACGGCCAAGCAGAGCGCAAGCGCCCTGCCCTTCACATTGCGGTCGAACAGCAAACCGGTGCCGATGATAACGCCCGCGACCAGCAGCACGGCCGACGGCGCATCGATCAGTTTCATCAAACCAATCGCCGCAAGGCAGCCCATCGACGCGCCGATCATGTCGGCGGCGTAAACCTTGCCCACCGGCAGGCCGGAGCGCGTGAGGCAGAGCGACACGATTTTACCGGCTTGGTAATAACAAGCCGCCGCCACGCCCGCCACCAGCGGCAAGGTAAAGGCGATCGACTGGAAATTCTTGTCCACGATCGGCACATACATCTGCACAAACATCGACGCCACCGCGAGCAGCCCGAACCACACCGTCGCGGCACGCAGCTTCTTGCCAAGGTTTTTCTGCTGGTCGGCCTTGTCGCCGCGATACACGTCAAGCGCGCCGAGCGTCAACCCGAACATCGCAATCGAAATGGTCAGGAACGACAGGTGATACCATGTAACGACCGAGAAAATACGGCTCTGCAAAATCTGCAGCGCCATCACGGCGGCGCAGATCAGCCCGACCGCGAAATAAAACATGCCCGGCGATTTTTGTTTAGCGACCATTATAAATGCCCCTTGGTATCCGTTATTTCGATTTGCCCAGAAGTTTCAGCGACGGTATCGTCAGCAAGCCATAGCACAGCGCCCCCGCCAGCAGCGTGAACGGCAGCCCCATGCCGATGGAAATGACCATCGCCACGGCGGACGCGACAACGCCCATCGCGCCGTTGATGCCCCAGAACCACGGCGTGAGGCGGTCGGAGACTTTGTCCGTCAGCTTCATGCCCGTCGGGAACGCGAAGCCCATCATGATCCCGCAGGGGAAGATGAGCGCAAGGCAAAGGCCCGCACGCACCGCAAAGCCTTCTTCGATAAACGTCTCCATCAGCGGCGTGACCGATGCCGCCAGCAGCGCGATATAAACCGCAACCGCCGCCGACCAGACGATCAGGCGTTTGCTGGTGTTCAGCGGGAAAGATTCCGAAATGAACGACCCGATGCCCGACGACAGGATCATACTGAACAGCACGATGCCCAAGCCATACACAGGATGGCCGAGGAACATGCTCATCATCTGCATCAGCGTGATTTCGACGAACATAAATCCCAGCCCGATCAGCGCGAAATAAACCGTTCCCGCGCGCAGGAATTTTTTCGGCGCATGGGCCAAGGCTTTGCGGAACGGCAGCACCAGCACGAGCGCGGATGCGACGATGGAGAACAGGATGATAATGTACAGGTTCACCGTCGCCACCGCATGACCGCGCAGGTTTTGCGAGAACATATTGCCCTCGCGCGCCTGTTTGATGACATCCCACGGTTTCCAGATACGCGCCTGATTGAAGAAGAACGGGCGGTTATCGGTCGAGGGCGATACGTCGAACGGCAGATCCCTGATCGCCGCAGAAACTTCATCGGGCGAATTTGCATGCAGGATCGCACGCAGCGTTTTATCCTGAGGCTCCATGCGCGGCGAGGCAAGGATCGTGTAATCGAACCGCTTCGATGCCGCATGCAGCGCGTCCAGCTGCGCCTTGGTAAATTCATGGCGGCCGACGATGAAGGTCACAATCGATGCCGTATGCGCGATAAACACATGCTTGCCGGGGTTTTTCTCGCCCAGCTCCTGCAACGCGGTCGCCGTGATGGTCGCAAGGCGGCACAGGTCGTTGCACGCACCGCCCGCCTTGTGCCAGCGGCTGACCGTCAGCACGCCGTTATCGTTGAGACGGCGCAGGAAAACTTTCCACGCATCGACCGTGTAAAGGCTGTTTTCCGTCAGCGCGAAGGCACCCGCCGCCGACGATACCCAGGTGTCGATCATCGACATCTGGATGCCGTCGAATTTTTCTGTGTTCTGCGTCAGCCAGCTGCGCGCTTCGCTGTTAATGATATCGACGCCCGGCTGGTTCCACAGGTTGGTGTAATTGCGGAATTCGGGAATTTCCTTCAGCAGCTTCACCTGAATGTTGTTGATATCGAGCGCCACCACGCGCTTGGCCTTGAAATACAGCGCCGACAGCAAATCGCGCCCGCCGCCCGCGCCGATAATGGCAAAGGAATTGATGTTCGGCAGGAAATGCGCAAGGTTCGTCAGGTCGTATTCAAGGAATTTCACGCTGTCCCTGTTTTTGCCGTCGAATTTCATGATCGGCGTGCCCGCCGCGCCATCCACGCGCAGGTACTGGTATTCGGTCTTGATATCCTTGGGCAGCTTCGGGCTCGGCCCCCACAAATAGGCCGACAGTTTTGAAAGGTCGGGCGATACGGTAATCCGCGAAATGGGGTTCCATTCCTCAAAGGTAATATCGCGGCGCGGCAGGTCGAAACCCTTCGTCCAGTACGGGTAAATCGGGCGGTCCTTCATCGACGCGTTGACCAGCCCCACCGCCGCCAGCACGCCGGCCACGACCAGAATAAGCGCAACGCCCTTCCCGTCTTTCGGGCGGCTGAACATCAAACCGTTGGCGATGATCGCGGCCGAAACCAACAGCACCGCCGACGGCGCATCCATCGCCTGCATCAGCGCAATCGCGGCAAGGCAGCCCAGCGACGCGCCGATCATATCCGCCGCATAAACCTTGCCCACCGGCAGGTTGGAACGCGTCAGGCACAGCGACACGATTTTGCCGCCCTGATAATATGTCGCGGCCGAAATACCGGCGACGAGCGGCAGCGTGAAAGCGATCGACTGGAAATTACCATCCACAATCGGCACGCGCATTTGCACCAGCAGCGTCAGCACCGCCAGCAATCCGAAATACAGCGAGTAATCGGCCAGATGCTTGTCGAGGTTCTTGCGCTGCTCCTCCTGATTACCGCGATACACCTGCAGCGCGCCGAGCGTCAGGCCGAACATCGCAATCGAAATTGTCAGGAACGACAGGTGATACCATGTGACGACCGAGAATATGCGCGACTGCAAAATCTGCAGCGCCATGACGGCGGCGCAAACCAACCCGACAGCCAGATAGAATTGACCATGTGACTTTTGCGCGGCGCGTGTCGGCATAATACTTTCCCCTTGATATATAAGGCATTTAAAACATACTATGACTCGAAAATCAAAGACCATATATATACGCGCAGAAACCTAGCGAAAATCACGGTCAATATGAAAATCGCCACCTGGAACGTCAACTCTGTCCGGCTCCGCCTGCCCAACATCCAGAAATGGATCGCGGCGCAACAGCCCGATGTGCTGCTGCTGCAGGAATTGAAATGCCAGACCGACCAGTTCCCCGAAATGGAATTCAAGGCGGCGGGTTACGAATGCGCGGTCTTCGGCCAGAAATCATGGAACGGCGTCGCCGTCCTGTCGAAATTCCCCATCGCCGATGTCATGACGGGCCTGCCCGGCGACACGACGGATGAACAGTCGCGGTATATCGAGGCAACCATCAACGGCTTTCGTATCGCGTCGATCTACCTGCCGAACGGCAATCCGGTCGATACCGAAAAATACCCGTACAAGCTCAACTGGTGCGACCGGCTGATCGCCCATGCGCGCGCACTTCTGGCGACGAACCAGCCCGTGGTGCTGGGCGGCGATTACAACATCATCCCCGAAGCGCGCGATTGCTTTGATCCCGCCGTCTGGAAGAACGACGCGCTGTTCATGCTGCAAAGCCGCCAGAAATACCGCCAGCTGGTCAACCTCGGCTACACCGATGCCTTCCGCGTGTTCAACCAGCAGGACCATCAATACAGTTTCTGGGATTATCAGGGCGGCAGCTGGCCCCGCAACCTCGGCATCCGCATCGACCACCTGATGTGTTCCCCCCAAGCCGCCGACAGGCTGGAAAGCTGCATCATCGACAGCGCACCGCGCGGCGAAGAAAAGGCGTCAGACCATACGCCGGTGATGGCCAGCTTCCGTCCCTCTGCCGCCTAAGGCATGAAAATGGAGAAATCTGCACACTTTCGCGTCAGAAGAGTTTGACATTAAAAATCGGGCATCTTGCATGAAAAAATCATTCGTAATAACCGCTATAATTTTTAATATTCATTTGGCTTTCACCAGCATGACTGCAAATGCAGTGGCTGCTGAAATGGCACTAAAAACTGATTGCCCACAAATTCAACAATCGACACGGACAGAATTTCACGCGCTGACAAAATTGGCTCTCTATGTTAAAATACAACAAAACAAATACGAACATGCGCTTAAATGTTTTGGCATAGAAGAAATCTGCGCGCAAAAAGAAACATCTCATATAAGAGGTGCTGATTATTATAATAAATACGCCGAAAATTTAAAAAAAACTAACAGCCTTTATCACAGGCCAATTCAATTAAAAAACATTGAGAAGATTTACAAAGATCGGCTTGAACAAGAAGTTCTGCCGTTTATTAAACTTGGCTCCGATTGTAAAAAACCTGAGGTACAAATTTTAAATTCAAGTAACGTGTCTGACATAGTCGATAATCCCGACACATTCACGCTGATTGTTACTTTGGATATAATCGACGACACTTCGCCACCAATTGCAATTATTGCCTCCAAAGCTTACAGATCAGGAGTTTTAAACCAATCATTTAACGGCCAAAATCATTATATGAATGGATTGACTGCAATCCCTCTCGATATTTCCGATGAGGATATCAGCAGAAGACTAGACGAATTTTCTAGGATCATAACTTTATTGAACTTGTCTCGCGTATTACGATAAAGATCAGATCAATCTTCTCTAAAATCCCTGCATCAAAGAATCCAGCGCCGCTGTAATCTCCTGCCGCTGATTTTCGAGGTTATCAATCGCCGCGCCCAGCTTCGCGACTTCCACCGAGCCGATATCCGTCACCATCAGCACATGCTTCTTTCCCTTGACCGTCACGACGGGTTTCAGGTGCGGCACGGCTTCACTCTTTGCCTCGGCATAGGGCAGCAGCGGCACGACCACGCGGGTTTTCAGGGTGGAGAGCAGGTCGGCCTGCACATCCAGCACCAGCGGGCCGTTTTTTGAATATTTATAAACGTCGAAACGCCATCAGTCTTCTGCCCATGACGAAGTGAGCAGCGGGCCGGATTTTTCGACGCGTTTATTGTGAGCGTCGATGGCGGCGCGGTTGTGTTTCAGCCATTTTTCTTCACGCGCTTTTTTCACAGCGAGGCGAATGCCCGCCTCCGCTTCGCGCGAGGCGTTGACGTTCAACGACTTTGCCTCCGACAGCAAATCTTCAGGCAGGGTCAGGTTGACGGGGCGTCGGCGCGGCCTATCCATGATCTTTCTCCTATACGCCTATTATAGCACCATATGTAATACGCGTCGAATACACGCATATCAAATGCGTATTAATCTTTTCCTGCCTTGTTCAAATCCCGGCTTTTCAACACTGTCTTCTCATACCCCCTCCCCGCCAGCACTATCATCGCCCGCCCCAGCACGCGCGTATCGGTGGCGTAGGACGGGAACAGTTTTTTGATCAGCGGCGATAGCGGTTTGAACGCGTTATACATCATGCGGTAAGCGGGGGTTTTGGATTGTTCGCCGTCCATCGGCTGGATGAAGGCGGGGCGCAGGATGTAGACGCCCTTGAACGGCATCCGCAGCAGCGCATTCTCCAGCTCGCCGCGCACGCGCGCCCACATGACCGGGCCTTTTTCGGTGCTGTCCGCGCCTTCGGCGGAGACATATACAAACGTCATCTGCGGGTTGAGGCGCAGCAGCGTTTCGGCGGCGGCCATGGTGAAGCCTTGCGTCACGCGGCGATATTCGGCTTCCGTCTTGCCCGCAACCGTGGTGCCGAGGCAGAAGAAGCACGCGTCATACCCCGCCAGCGCCGCATCGAAATGGCTGTAATCGGCAAGGTCGAGCATCATCAGCTCTTTCAGCTTCGCATGCTGCACGCCCGTCGCCGTGCGCCCCACCGCCAGCACGGCCTCCACTTGCGGATCGTTCAGGCAGGCACGCAGCGCGCCCTGCCCGATCATGCCTGTCGCGCCGTATATAATGACCTTCATTTTCCACTCCAAAAGCGCATCGTGGGAATTTGCAAGTTATTGATATATCACGAAACTGCTTGTTGAATTTTGAAAAAATCGAATTTTTAAGTCATTGAAATTGCTTGTGAATCAAAAATGGGTATGTGCGCAGAACCGTCGTAACCCCGATGTAGAACCACCGTTCCGGCATCGTATCTTTTAATACGCTAAAAAATATCATGCCGATTCAGCCGCTTGCGAACAGCATAATTTCAATAATTGACCGCAAAACGAAATTCGGTTATTTTGCATCATCAAAATCACATATCGGTAAATCATGCTCGACGGTCTTAAAAACAAGCTCCGCGCCGCCTTCGGAATGAAGGCGAAACCGCCCGCGAAAACCGATGTGCCGCAGGAAATCGTCGAGAATAAACATGTGCAAAAAGCGGTCTTGAAAAAGGTCCGCAGCCGCCGTCTCAAAAAACTCGGCCTCATCTTCGCCGCTTCCGCCGCGCTATCGACCGGTTTGCAATACGCGCCGGATGCGGTTTCGACGAAGCTGGACGATTTTATGACGCAGAAAAATTTCGGCGGCGATTACGCGCAGCATTTCCACGCGAAAGAAATCCGCGTTTATGACCGCTTCAATCCGCTGTTCCCGTTCCACCACGCCGGCCACGCGACGAGCATCAGATGGCATCAAGGGCTGAAATACGGGAATATCTACGCACTCCCCCTCGCCATCGGCACGCCGACTTCCTATGCGTCGGATTTGCTGGACGGTTTCATGATGATGATACCGGGCAACAAGCTGGACGCGTTTTCGCTGTCGGGCAACGACGCGCCTGCGGACCGCACGGTTTTTATCCGCCCGCCCGGCGATTTTTCGCTGAACCGCTTTATGGGCGATTTTTCGGGCGTGAACGGCCAGAAGCTTGAATTCCAGAGCGACCGCGAAGTTTTGCGCGACATCCTGTTCCAGTTCGTGATGCTGCACGAGGCGCGCCACGGCGACCAGGACAAAACAGTTTTCGGCGCGACCAACGAAAGCGACGCGGACCTGTACGCTTTCCGCGTCATGAAGGCGCGCGGCACGGATCCCGCGCTGCTGAACGAAGCCGCCACCATCGTCGCCCATGCGCGTGCGATCAACGGCGCGGTCGGCGGCGACGCTGAACACGCATCGACCTTTACGCTGCAGCGCGGGCAGCAGCGCGTATTCGACGCGCATCAGGATGCCGCGTCGTTCGAGCGCCTGAACCAGCTGCTGGCCGAAGCCGACGGGCGCAACAGGGACAAATTCCCGGACGCCATGCCGCGCGGCAACCGTTATCTGTACCTGACGCTGGCGATGCACGGGCAAGGGCTGCTGAAGGAAGATCCGGGTCTCGACAAGGCGGCGACGTCTTTTGTGCAGGCGCTGGGTTATTTCGACAAGCTGTCGGGCGGAAAAATCATCGATCAGGAATTCGACCTGTCGAAAATCGACCTGAAATACCTGACGCAGGTCTATAAGCCGGTGCCCGACAAGCTGGTGCCCGCCAAGCAGCCCGCGCGGCGCCTCGGCGCATAAACACAAAAAAACACGGCGATATTTACGCGAGGACGAGTTCCCAGTCCTGCCCGATGCTGTCGATGCCGAAGCGGCGGTGCGGCGTTTCGCGCACCAGCTGCAGGCCCGCCTGCTTCATCATCTGGCCCGCGAAATCGATCACGCTTTCGGTGCGCAGCACGAGTTTTTTATAGCCTGCATGTTTTGCGAAAGCTGTCGCCGCGTCCAGCAGGTGGCGGCCGATGCCCATGCCGCGCGCTTCCGGTGTGACATAGGGCAGCACGGCTTCCGCCGTATTGTCGTTGACAGCGCGCACGAACACGGAGCCGACCAGATGGCCGTTGATTTCCGCGATCAGGCAGCGGTCGGTCTCGGGCTTATATTTGCGGATGAATTCCGCCGCCAGCGCCGCCAGTTCCGCCTCGAATTCATGGTTCCAGCCGTAGTCGGCCGCGAACTGAACCGAGCAGCTGTGGATGATGCGCCCGATATCGCCCAGCCTGTGTTCGCGCAACGTAAAGGCTTCCGCCACGCGCCGCTCGAACTGGCCGGGCTGGTTGACGATGCGGTCGATCGTTGACATGGCGGCGACAAGGCGGATCTGGTCTTCGACCGGCAGCGGCGACACGATGTTGATCATGATCTTGTTCGCGACTTCGTTGATATCGTCGCAGACCTTGCTGCCCTTTTTCGACAGCACGATCTTGAACTGGCGCGCGTCTTCTTTAGAGCGCTCCTTTTCGATCAGGCCTTCTTTTTCAAACTTGGTCATGATGCGGCTGAGATAGCCGTTATCCATTTTCAGGTCGCGCGCCAGCGCGCTGGCGGTCGTCTGGCCGCACAGTTCCAGTTCGGTCAGCACGCGCAATTCGGCGGCGGTAAACGGACTGTCGAAAACGCGTTCTTCCAGAATGCCGATTTTCTGCATGTACATGCGGTTGAAACGACGGATCGTTCCTACACGCTGTTCAAGTCCTGAATCAGGTTTGCGCACTGTAATAAGCTTTTCAAATCTGGGGCCTTCGGGCCCGTACACACAATGTGGCAACAATAGCGTGATTTTCCCGCGAATATCTACATCTTGATTGGGTTTTTGGTTAAAAAACCAAGTTTAACGGGTGATAATGTATATTTTCAGCCAAAAATCACCCTAAAACAGACAAAAACGGCGCGTTTTACGCTTTACCGGCACAAAACCAATTAAATCCGGCTTTTCGCACTAATCTACTGTTATCGCTGCATTAACAATTCACACCTTGTTGTTATGTAAACAATGCCGTATATTCGCGGATAATCCAGACGCGAATCCATCGCGGAAAAAACAAGGGTGTAAAAATGCCAAGCATGAGCGCAGACACAGTATTGGGTATCGCCAATTTCACCAGCAGCTATATCGAACCTGCTTTCCTCAAACTGAAAGACAAGCTGTTCAAACCCAGCCAGCAGACGCTCGACAAGCGCGTGGCAAGCTACACGAACAGCTACCTGTTCGGATTTAAAGGATCGCTGAAAGTCATCAAGGACGCGCTGGCGAAAGGCGCAAGCCCGAATGTGCAGACCGACCGCATCAATTCCGAATGGGAAAAAATCGGCACGGAACCCGTGCTGAACAAGGCCGTGCGTTTCGGCGACAAGGCGCTGGTCGAAGTGCTGGTGGCGGCAGGCACCGATTTCACCCTGCCCGACAGTGACGGAAAAACGGCACAAGACCAGCTGCAGCGCCGCCCTGCCCTGACATCTTCGTTCGACACCGGCGGTAAGGCATCGACGCCGGCATCCAGCGCGGCCGGATTTAACGCAAGCGCGGAAAAAGACTGTGCCAAATCCACCGTCGCACCGTTCACCCGGCCGACCACGGCGGGCGCAAAACCGGGCGCGAACGGCCTGTAAAACAATATCATACCAAATAAAAATCCCCCGATGCGCCGGTCACGGCATCGGGGGATTTTTTATTCGCGTGTCGGCTTAGCGCACTTCTGCGCCGGGCTTGTACGCGTTGTAGCTCATATAGGCATCTTCGATCGCGGGGCGTGCGTCATCCCATTCAAGCTGGGAGTCGCCGCGCGACAGGTTCCAGTTGTTTTCGATCGAGGGTGCGAGGTCGTTGAAGTCGCGGCCCTTGTTTTTGCGCGCAGCTTCAAGGCCAGAGCGGTATGCGGGTTCATAGGTGGAAAATTCAGCGCCCTTGTTCACATACGGGCGGCTGGCATAGTTTTCTTCCCACCAGACCAGCTGGGTCGGGTTCACTTCTTCGCCGACCGCATGGCCGATATCCGCGCCGATGACGGCACCGACAGCCGCACCGATGACAGCACCGGCAGGACCAGCAGCCGAGCCCATCGCCGCGCCTGCAGCAATCGCCGTAGATGCTGCCGCAGCACCGCCCAGCGCCGCGCCGACACCCGTGCCGATCGCCTGCATGCCGGGTTCACCGGTGATGGGGTCGCGGTTGGCTTTTTTCTCGTTTTCCTTTTGCACTTGCGCGCGGGTTTCGGTTTCTTTTTTCATGATGTACCTCGTGTGAAAATGATTGTTGCCATTTTCTAACCCCCGGCTTGGGCTTTGGTTCCCCCGTTCTTGACTTGCGTCAAGAAGCGCGCGCGGCAAACTTGTATAATTGCGCTGGAAAATTATCAAAAAACGGGTGAACCCATGCGACACAAGCTTGCGTTTTTTATCCTTCTCATGCTTCCTGTGACCGCCCATGCGGATGACGGCAACGCCGAATCCGGCGCGACAGCGTTCAAATCGCGCTGCATGGCGTGCCATACGATGGACAAAAACAAGATCGGCCCGCAATTGGCTGGTGTCTATGGCCGCAAGGCAGGCACGGTGGAGGGTTTCAAATATTCCGACGCACTTGCCGCATCCGGCATCGTCTGGGACGACAAGAAACTGGACGAATGGCTGGCAGGCCCCCAGAAAATGGTGCCGGGCCAGAAAATGAATATCAGCGTGCCGGATTCCAAAACCCGCGCCGATATCATCGCCCATCTGAAAACCCAGAAATAGCCTCATTCGCCAGTCGCGCGCCGTTGTGGTATGATAGATAAGGAGGATAAAATGGCATCCTGCCCCACCGTCAAATCACAAATCACGCGCGGCATCATCGCGGCCTGCGCGCTGGTTGCCGCCTATTTCGCCTATGCACATTCGCAGCCGTTATCCTACGCGCTGATCGCCGTATCCCTGTTCGCCATGCGCGGCTGCCCCGCCTGCTGGGTGGCGGGGATGTGCGATGCGGTGAAGAAAAAATCTGGTGCCGAGAATAAATAGCCACCCTGCCCACGGCGAAATACCTGAATTAAATCGTTATTTTTCAATATCCGCCCGCCTTAATCATTTGTCAAAACATAGCTGATACCATAATCCGCAGAGACTCGGATTTTATCTGTGAGGGATTTATGGCGGATCAGGACAATACGAAGCCTATTGTTATCGTCGGCGGCGGCTTTGCCGGTACAACCATGATGACGCATACATTGCTCCGGATCGCGGCCGACCCCGGCATTACCAAGCCCGTCAAAATCCTGATGGTGGAACGCCACGAAGAACAGATGCATGGCGGTGTCGCCTATAGCAGGGGCGCGGAATACAAAAAGCACAACCTGAATGCCGGCGCAATGAGCATGGATATGTTCCCCGGCAACGAGCCCCCGCCCGGCTTCCCCAGTTTCGTGCAATATATCCAGCAAAAGGCGGAAAGCGATCCCGCGCAGCTTGATCACCTGATCAACCCGTCGCGCCAGCTGGTCAGCCAGTACATCACCGACATGCTGAACATCGCGAAAGAAAAAGTCGGCGCCAAGGCGGATGTCGAAATCGCGCTGCGCAAGGCGACGAAAATCGAACAGCTGCCCGAAGGCGGCACGCGCGTCGAATTCGGCGACGGGTCGAGCGTCGATTCATGCCATACCATCCTTGCGACCGGATTCCAGGAAGCCGCCGCACCGCGCTTTGCGAAAAACGTGGCCGACCATCCGCGCTTCATGGACCAGCCCTATGCGGCGAAGGCCAACCCGTTTTACAACGAAGTATGCAAGGAACCGGACGCAAAAACCCTGATCATCGGCACCGGCCTGACCGCGATGGACATTGCCGCGCGCATGATCAATTCCGGCTACAAGGGCGAAATCGTCATGATGTCGCGCCGCGGCCTGATGCACAAAACCTACGAGGACACGCCGCCCGAGGAATATCTTGCCAATCAGGCAATGCGCGGCGAAGCGCGTTCCGTCGATAGCCTTGATATTTCCAAGACGCGCCCGAAATTTCTGGAGGCGGAAACGACGGCCGAACTGGTGCGCGGCATCGTCAGCGAATTCAACGACCTGAGATCACAGGGCTACACCTCGCCCGAAATCCTGATTTACTGGGAACGCTTTGTGCCCGATGTCTGCGCGAAATTCCCGCACAAGGATCTGGCGGCGCTGTTCGCCGACCACGAAGCGCTGATTACGTCGTCGCGCGTCGGCGTGACGCCCAATACCGGCCTTACCGTACGCGACGGCATCGAAAGCGGCCAGATCAAGGTGGCGGTCGGCGCGATCAAGGATATCAGCCCCGGCGACAACGGCCGCCTTGCCGCGACCTACAACCCCGGTAACGGCGATGTGTCGATGGTGAAGATGCAGTTTAACGCCGCCGAAAACCGCCCCGAAGTCGCGCAGTATGACTATGTATTTTCCGCGATGGGCAATACCAGCAACTATGCCGTGCCGCCGGAGCAGATCAGCGACCCGCTGTGGCGGGATTTGCTGAAAGAAGGCAAGGCGCAGCCGCATTGGACAAAATCGGGCATCGCGGTCGGCAGGGATTTCTCCCTGCTGGATGCGCAAGGCAATGCGTCCGACTGTATCACCGTGATCGGCGTGCCGGTTGCGGGGCATATGATGACGACCCCCTACCCCTATCCACACGCCCCCCATATCTCGGGCGGCAAGCTGGGGCCGAACGCGCTGGGCGCGATGACGATTTCTGCAGAAGTGAAAATGGTGCTGGATCATAAATTTGAATCCATGACCGCCGGATATCGCAACGACGAGCCGTCGGTAGCCGCCACCGTCAAACGCCAGAAAACCGCGCAACCCTCTCGATAAGCTCGATTGTTGCAACGCAACACCTTAAATCATTGAAATAGTTGGATAGCCGTTCAACAATGGGGTATCCTAAGACCGCATTTTTTCTTGTTATGAAAAGATTGTTGTGTTATAATTCTTGAAATTGAAAAAAAAGAACTGCCGCAGGCTCCCGTTTGAAACAAAAAGAGGGCCGCGGACAGCCACCCGAAAAACAAAAACAACGGGCGGTTGCAAAGGTCAGCTTTAAAACTGCGGTGTAAAATTTTTAGAGGGTTTATTTCATGTCGGATAACAATCCACCTATCGTTATCGTCGGCGGCGGTTTGGCCGGTACTGTGATGCTGGTGCATACGCTGGTGAAAATCGCCAACGACCCTGCCATTACCGAAGCAAACCCTGTCAGCATTTCGCTGATCGAGCGTTATGCCGAACAGCTGCATGGCGGTGTCGCCTACAGCAAAGGCCCCAATTTCCGCGAGCATAACCTGAACGCCGGCGCGCGCACGCTTAACTTCTTCCCTGCCGGAAAATATCCGGCAGGCATGCCGACCTTTGTCGAATACATCCAGGACCGCGCGAAAAAGAACCCCGAGGAACTGCACGCGCTGACCGACCCGCCCCGCCAGATGGTCAACGAATACTGCCAGCACATGTTGAAACTGGCGATCGATAAGGCGGGCGCGAAGGTTCAGGTCGAGATCGGCATGAAGAACATCATCAAGGCCGAGGAAAAGCCCGACGGCGGCGCGCGTCTGTATTGCAGCGACGGCGCGGCATTCGACGCCAGCCACGTGATCCTCGCCACAGGCTTTCAGGAAGCGACCGCGCCAAAATTCGCGCAGAAGGCCGCCGGCCACCCGCATTTCGTGGCGCAACCCTATTCCGCACGCGCCAACCGCGCTTTCGAGGAAGTATGCTCCAACGCCGAAGGGCAAAAAGCCTTCATCATCGGCACCGGCCTGACCGCGATGGACATCGCCGCGCGCCTGATCAAGCAGGGCTTCAAGGGCGAAATCACCATGATGTCGCGCCGCGCGCTGATGCACACCACTTTTGAACCGACCACCCCCGAAGAATACCTGGCAAAACGCATCAAGGGCGAACCCCGCCCGCAGGCGGAGCTGGATTTCACCAAGCGGGAACCGAAATTCCTGCAGGCGAAAACCATCGCAGGCCTCGTCAAGGCCGTCGGCAAGGAATTCACCGAACTGACCGCGCAGGGCTATTCTTCCGGCGAGATCCTCGCCTATTGGGAGCGTTACGTGCCGACCATCGCCGAAAAATTCCCGCATGAAGACCTCGCGAAACTGTACCTCGACAACGAGGCGCTGATCGTCAGCCGCCGTGCAGGGGTCACGCCCGATACCGGCACGACAGTACGTGATGCCATCAACAACGGCCAGATCAAGGTAAAGACCGGCGCGATCCGCGAAGTTTCGGTCGATGACGAAGGCAAGCTCGCGGTCACCTATAACCCCGGCTCCGGCGCACTCACGCTGACGCGCGCGAAATTCAACGCCGTCACCAACCGCACCAGAACCGAAGGATACGATTTCGTGTTCTCCGCCATGGGCAACTCGGCGAATTTCAACAACGCCGCCGAGGTGAAGGAAAGGCTGTGGGCCGACCTGCTGGAAACCGGCAAGGCGACCCCGCATTGGCTGCGTGCGGGCGTGACCCTGACCAAGGATTTCTCGCTGGTCGATGCGACCGGCAAGGCTTCCGACTGCTTCACCGTCATCGGCGTACCCGCATCCGGCCACATGGTCGTGACGCGCTACCCCTATCCCGACAGCCCCGGCGTGACCGGCGGCAAGATGGGCCCCACCTCGCTCAATTCCGGCGCGATCCTGTCAGAAACGCTTTTGGTGCTGGAGGCGAAATACGAACGCCTGATGGCCAGCTTCAAGATCGAGCCTGCGGCAAACGACACCGATTTCGATGCAGCCCCCAAAAAGCGGGCTGCGGGCCGCAGCTTCGGCGCTTAACCTCTTTTTTCAGTCCTCCCTGAAGCGGGCCGGGTTTTCTCCCCCGGCCCGCATTTTTATGTTGCATTACGGAAAACATTGTGATATGGTCTCCGCACAATAAAAACGCGCATAGATGGAGTGTTATAAATGTTCACTTTTTTCAATACGACCGTGCAGCAGGAAGCCGCTTTCCGCGCGAAAGCCGCGCAAATGCAGGACCAGAAAACCCCCGTCCTGACCGCCGCGAACGATGACGACAAATACCACCAGAAATATTTCGGCGGCGACGATGCCGATGAAAAAACCACCGCCTGATATTTCCTAAGGCGACAAGAAAACAGCCCGGTTGCGAAACCGGGCTGTTTCTTTTGACGGATAGGGTATGAGGGAGACACCTTCTCCGGCAATTATTCAGATGCGACAATCCCCGTGAAACACTTTCGTTCTCACACCTCAAATAGCGTGATAAAATCAATAATGATAACCGGCCAATTAAGTATAGTGTCCACAGATATCGATTAAGATTGCACATATATTTGGAGACGGGGCAGTGGATTATCAATCGACGAAGCGATTTCTTATTTTAGCTACTTTAACTATTGTGTTAGCGCTCTCGGCGGTGTGCAGCCTATTGTTATATTATCGGCACCCCGATGAAGATCGCCTCGCCCGGCAGTCGATGATGTCAAGTCTTGACCCAGAGATTTTTCAACAGTGGGGCTCGTTGTTAAATTCTCCTAGGGTTCAGATGGACTACGCGGCGTTTGAAAAGATTGACTTTACCTTCCCGGGAAAAGCCGGTTACGGGAACAATTCTGAAGAAGAGTTTTTCAATTCGGCTGGGCCATTTAAGGCTTCGATGCTTACGCATCCAAGCATACAAGGCGAGCCAATTTTTAACGTCAGGCGCTATTTTACAAAACCTGAACCTGTTCGCGGGCTGAAGGCTATGGAATATAAGGCACTCTATGTTCTTTTGCCGGTTCCGCTGCCTTGCGGTGTTCCGCCATTCGACTTAGAAATTCCTCCAGATAATCATACGGTCGTCACGGACCCGGAAGCGATCAGCAACAACTGCTTCAAAATAAGCGACGGACTAACGTTTCAATTTATCCCACTGGCTTGGAAGTGGAAGCAACTTTAGAGGAGATATATGATGATTGGGTGACAAGAGGGCTGTTTCTTTTGGCGGATAGGGCTACATTAAGTGCATGGCAAACCCGTATTATTCCGGCCCCATCAGCGACCATTATGACCGCGAGCGTTTCCGCAACTACGCGCCCCGCGACCCCCACCGCACGCAATCCTTCTGGAAGTGGCAGCTGACATCCAAGCCGCGCCCCTGGCCGTTCCGCGTCGATCCGATCCCGCAGGATGTGCCGCCGCCCCGCGTGGATGGCAATGCCCTGCGCGTCACCTTCGTCGGCCATGCAACGGCATTGGTGCAGACGGCGGGGCTGAACATCCTGACCGATCCCGTCTGGTCGATGCGCGCCAGCCCCCTGCCCTTTATGGGCCCGCGCCGCGTCTGCCCCGCCGGTGTCGCGTTCGAAAAACTGCCCAAGATCGATGTCGTGATCGTCAGCCACAACCATTACGACCATATGGACATCAAGACGCTGAAAAAACTGGCAGCGCGCGACAACCCGCTGTTCGTCACGCCGCTTGGCAATGACACGATCATGAAAAAACATATCCCCAACATGCGCGTGCGCGCGCTCGATTGGGGCGATGCGGAAAGATTGCAGGGCGTCGGTTTCCACGCCGAACCCGCACAGCATTGGTCGATGCGCCGCATGGGCGACCGCAACAAGGCGCTGTGGGCGGCCTTCGTGATTTCCGCGCCGGGCGGGAATATCTATTTTTCCGCCGATACCGGCTATGCCGACCATTTCCGCAAGGCGCGCGAAAAATTCGGCCATTTCAGATTTGCGCTGATCCCCATCGGCGCATATGAGCCCCGCTGGTTCATGCGCTATTCCCATTGCGACCCGCAGGAAGCGGTAAAGGCTTATGAGGATCTGGGATCGCCCCTGTCGCTGGGCATCCATTTCAACACGTTCCGGCTGTCGGATGAAGGCTACGATGACCCGGTCGCCGAATTGCGCGCCGAGCTTGCTTTGAAAAAAATTCCGGAGTCCCAATTCCGCGCGTTGCCGGACGGATCGTTTATCGACGTTCCTTAATCCTTGTCACCCCCGCCTTGCGCGGGGGGCCAGTAGGCTGTCCAGCCGTCTTATGACTCATGACTTATGAGACGCGCGGACGCGCTTCTGGATGCCCGCGCAAGGCGGGCATGACGGAAAGACTTACGCAGCCGCCGCTTTCGCCGCCTTCGCCCGCATGCCCAGCATGTGGCAGATGGCAAGCGATAGTTCCGCGCGGTTCAGCGTATAGAAATGGAAATCGCGCACGCCGTTTTCGTGCAGCACGCGGCATTGTTCCGATGCGACCGTCGCGGCCACCAACTCGCGGGTCTTTGGGAAATCGTCGAGACCTTCGAACAGCTGCATCATCCATTTCGGCACTTTCGTGCCGCAGCGTTCGGCGAATTCGGTCATCTTGGAAAAATTGGTGATCGGCAGGATGCCCGGCACGATCGGCACGTCGATCCCCGCCGCCACCGCGCGGTCGCGGAAGGACAGGAATTTTTCGGGGTTCATGAAAAATTGCGTAATCACGCGGTTCGCGCCCGCATCGACCTTTTGCTTCAGGTTCAGCAAATCCATCTGCATGTTGATCGCTTCGGGATGGCCTTCGGGGTAACCCGCCACGCTGATTTCGAACGGCGCAATTTTCTTCAGGCCCGCGACAAGGTCGCTGGCATGCTGGTAACCGCCCGGCGTGGGCACATATTTACCGCTATTGTCGGGCATATCGCCGCGCAGCGCCACGATATGGCGGATGCCGTCGCGCCAGTAGCCCTCGACGATCTCGGCGATTTCTTCCTTCGTATGGCCGATACAGGTCAGGTGCGCGGCCGCGTTCAATCCGGTGCGGCTGTTGATATGCGTCACGATATCATGCGTGCGCTCGCGCGTGCTGCCGCCCGCGCCGTAAGTGACCGACACGAATTTCGGCGACAACTGGCTTAAGAGCGCGAAGGATTCCCACAGGGTTTCCTCCATCTTCGCCGTTTTGGGCGGGAAGAATTCAAAACTGACATTCAGGTCGCAATCCTGCGGCATGATAAAGGGCAAAGACATCAGCCCGTTTTTGTCGCCTTGTTCTACCGTCATGCGCTCGCTTCGCCATATTATTTAAAAAGAAGCGATATTGTAGCGGTGCAGCAAAAAAAGCCAAGCAAAAATAAGGGCAAAACCGCGCCCCGCCCGCGCCGTTTTCCTTGAAAACAGGGGCAAAAAGATTAATATCACCCCTACAGCATTCAAAGGAGCATCAAAATGGCCGACTTGTTCGAAAACCCCATGGGCACCGACGGTTTCGAGTTTGTGGAATACAGCCACACCGAACCCGAAAAACTCGAAAAACTTTTCGCCAGCCTCGGCTTTAAAAAGACCGGCACGCATAAATCGAAAAAGGTCACGCTCTGGCAACAGGGCGACATCAACTTCATCCTGAACGCCGAACCCGAAGCGACCGAGTTCGCCAAAAAACGCCACGGCGGCGGTGCGATCGCCATGGCCTTCCGCGTGAAGGACGCGGCGAAAGCATTGGCGCATGCGGTGTCCAAAGGCGCGAAAGAGATTAAGGGCAAGGTCGGCCCCGGCGAACTCAGCATCCCCGCGATCGAAGGCATCGGCGGGTCGATCCTGTACCTCGTCGATAAATACGGCGCGAAGGGTTCGATCTATGAAACCGATTTCAACATCATCGACAAAGCACCGAAGGGCGCGGGCCTGACGTATCTTGACCACCTGACCCACAACGTGATGCGCGGCAATATGGCGAAATGGGCGGATTTCTACACCGACCTGTTCAACTTCCGCGAGATCCGCTATTTCGACATCGAAGGCAAGCTGACAGGTTTGAAATCGAAAGCCATGACCAGCCCCTGCGGCAAAATCCGCATTCCGATCAATGAATCGTCGGATGATAAATCGCAGATCGAGGAATTCCTGAAACGCTATGGCGGCGAAGGCATCCAGCATATCGCGCTTGGCACCAGCGACATCTATACCACCGTGACCGACCTGCAAAAATCGGGCATGGAATTCCAGACGACGCTCGACACCTATTACAAAAAACTCGACGCGCGCGTGCCCGGCCATGGCGAAGACACCGCAAAACTGCAGAGCCTCAACATCCTGCTCGACGGCGCGCCGACCAAGGGTCAGGGCATCCTGCTGCAAATCTTCACCAAGGACGCGATCGGCCCTATCTTCTACGAAATCATCCAGCGTAAAGGCAACGAAGGCTTCGGCGAAGGCAACTTCCAGGCCTTGTTTGAATCCCTCGAAGACGACCAGATCCGCCGCGGCGTGCTGAAAGATGACGGCAGCAAGAAGGCGGCGTCGTAATGAAGCTCGCCTCCTTGAAACATGGCCGCGATGGCAAGCTGGTCGTGGTGAACACGGCGCTGACGCAATACGCACCCGCATCGCATATCGCGCCCACGCTGCAGGCGGCGCTGGATGATTGGGAAAAATGCGCGCCGCAATTGAAACAGCTGGCAGCCGAGCTTGAACAGGGTCGCGTCAAGGATTCGGCGGCGTTCAATGCGAAAAACTGCGCATCGCCCCTGCCCCGCGCCTATCAATGGGCGGATGGCAGCGCATACGTCAACCATGTGGAACTGGTGCGCAAGGCGCGCGGCGCGGAAATGCCGGAAAGCTTCTGGACCGACCCGCTGATGTACCAAGGCGGATCGGATGCTTTTCTGTCGCCCACCGAAGATATCGCGTTTGAAAACGAAGCATGGGGCATCGATTTCGAGGGCGAAGTCGCGGTCATCACCGGCGACGTGCCGATGGGCACGCCCGCATCGGATGCCGGAAAATACATCAAGCTGATCATGCTGGTGAACGATGTGACGCTGCGCGCGATTGCGCAGCCCGAACTGGCCAAGGGTTTCGGTTTCTATCAATCGAAACCGTCAAGCGCCTTCTCCCCCGTCGCTGTCACGCCCGACGAACTGGGTGCGGCGTGGAAAGACAACAAGGTGCATCTGCGCCTGCATGCCGACTGGAACGGCAAACAATTTGGCCGCCCGCATGCCGGCACCGATATGGTGTTCGATTTCGCGCAGCTGATCGCACATGCCGCGAAAACGCGCCCCTTGTGCGCAGGTACGATCATCGGTTCCGGCACGATTTCGAACAAGGACCGCTCCAGCGGCCATGTCTGCATCGTGGAAAAACGCATGCTGGAAAAGGTGGAGACCGGCGAGAGCAAGACCGGCTTCATGAAATTCGGCGACACGATCAAAATTGAAATGCTGGACACCGCCGGAAAATCCATCTTCGGCGCGATCGAGCAGAAGGTCGTACCCTATAAATACGAAGCCGCGCCGCTAACCGCCAAGACGGCGGCTGCCGGCTAACAGGTTCGGTTTATCCAGTTTTCGCTGGCTGTAGCCGTCGGGGAATTGCCCGCCAAGGCGCGTAAATGCGTCTTCGGCCTGTTCGATCAGCTGCGGTTCGCTGAAATCGGAAAAATTCTTCATGGCGACGCTTTCGTTAGACGCGACCATGTTGCGGGCGATCAGCACATATGACCGCGCCCCGAAATTGAAAATTTCGGTCAGCCTGTAGCCGATACCAGCCTTGGGGCTGACGCGCGTGACTTCGTCGTCGCCCGTTAACAGCCAGCGGGGGCGCACGCCGCCATTGGCGATCATCTCGGCCAGCTCGGCCGATTTTTCGCGTGCAAGTTCCTGCGCGGTATTGCCGTTTTTATTGATGACCAATGGGTCTGCGCCATGTTCCAGCAGATAGGCCGCGATCAGAAACTGGCCCGCGCGCGCGGCTTCGTGCAGCGGCGTAAAGCCGCTCATGTCGGTCACGTTGATAGTGATGCCGCGTTTCAGCAAATCCTTGACCATATGCAGGTGCCCGCGATAGGCGGCCTTGTGCAGCAGCGTTTCGCCGTTATCGGCAAGTGAATACAGGTCGCCGCCGCGGTCCAGCCACGCGGCCAGCCCCTGATAATTTCCGGCATCCAGCGCAGACATGGCTTCGGCGGCGATGGTCATGACGCCCCCTGCCCCGGCATGGGGAGTTTTTTCTTTTCCACCGCCGGCGCGGCATCGCCGCCCAGTTGCAGCAGCGCGTTGCGTGCGGCCTCAACCGCGACGCTGTCGGCCAGCTGCGCGAAAGTCTTCGACGACTGGCTTTCGGCGTTGGTTTCAAGGTTGCGGGCAATCTGCGTGTAAAGACCCGCGCTGAAATTGAAAATTTCGGTGACGCGGTAGCCAATCGCGGGCTTGTCGCTGACGCGCGCCACCTCGGCGGCATCCGTCAGTTTCCAGCCGTTGGCATCGGTCGCGGTCGCGGCCTCGGGCTGGGCGGCTTCCAGCTGCGGCAGCACGTCGCGGATCATGTCGGCGATGCGCGGATATTCCTTCAGCGCAACGTCGGCTCCGGTGTTCATGTTGCCGTTGGTCAGTTCGCGGTTCGCGCCTGCATCCAGCAAAAGGCGCACGATGTCGCCGAAGCCTTTTGATGCCGCGTGGTGCAGCGCGGAATTTCCCTTGCGGTCCTGCGCATCGAGATTTGCACCGCTGGCGATCAGCAGTTTCAGCATCTTCGGCGCGTTTTCGATGGCGGCACGGATCAGCGGCGTCACATTGTCGTCGTCTTTGACTTCCAAATCCGCGCCGCCCGCGATCAGGGCTTCGGCCGCCGCGAGGCGCCTGCCCTGCGCAGCCTGCAGCAATGGCTGGCTATCGCCGTTCTTCGGGTTCTCCGTCGTTGCCCCGTGTTCGATCAGCAGCGTGACCAGGTCTGCGCGGTTATGCACGACTGCCCAGCCGATAATGGTGTTGTAATCCCAGTCGGTCGAATAAGCGGCATTCACATCCGCGCCTGCCTCGATCGCTTCGCGGGCCTGTTCAATCGTCTTGCTGGAATAAGCGCAGCGGCCAAGGCGCGAAGTGGCGCGGTCTTTTTTGTTGAAGATGCTCATGGCGACGTTCCCGGCGCGGGCAGCGCGCGTTTTTGCAGGCCCGTGTCGGCGGGCTTGCCGCCCAGCGCCGCCAGCGCGTTGCGCGCGGCATCCAGCGCCGGGCTGTCGCGCAATTCGTCGAACAGCTTGATACTGTGGCTTTCGGCGTTCGTTTTGGTGTTCTGCGCGATATGGGTGTAAAGGCGCGTGGTGAAATTGAATGTTTCGGTCAGGCGGTAATTGATGCCCGGTTTTTCGGTCACGCGCGCCACCTCGTCATCGGCCAGCATCTGCCAGCCGGCTTCGGGTTCCGCGCGGGGCGGCACGCCGCGGATCATGTCGGCCAGGCGCGGGTAATCTTTTTCCGCCACATCGGCGGGGGTGTTCATGCTGGCATTCGTGATTTTCGCATCCGCGCCGTGATCCATCAGCAGCCGGGCGATATTCGCGTGCCCCGCCTGCGCCACGATATGCAGCGGCGTGTTGCCCTGGCTGTTGCGGGCGTTCAGGTCCGCGCCCTTTTCCGCCAGCAGTTGCAGGATATCGCCAAAGCCGTGTTCTGCGGCGTAATGAACGGGAGATTTTCCGTCGCCGTCGGGCCTCATGATATCGGCATGCGCTTCGATCAACATGCGCGCCATCTCGCGGTTTTTGTGGCTGAGCGCGCGGGTCACGACGGTATAGCTTGTCACGCCGCTGTTGTCGCCGTTCGGTTCCGCGCCGCGGCTGAGCAGGAAACGCGCGATATCGGTTATGTTTTCATTCACGGCGCGCGCCAGCGGGCGGTATTTGCCCTCGCCCGGCGCGTCTTCGACAGAAGCACCTTCATCGACAAGTTTTTGAACCTGCGAAAAGCTGCCGCGCAGAATGGCTTCGCGCAGCTTCTTGTTCAGCCTGTCCTGTTTGTTCCAGATGCCCATGGAGTCCCGTTTCGCTTGATCGGCAAAGTTTAGTCATAATCCCATCTGGAATCAACCTTCGTTATGCCAAATTTTTATACGTTATGGTATAATTATGGTAATTATACGCGCTTGTTTTTTGGGGCGGCTGATATAAACTGAAGCCCTGAAATCAAAAGGAAAACGTGACATGGCCAATCCTGTCGAAGACCGCGGCATCAGTTCCGCGCAGCACTACACATCGCCCGAGGGCTGGACCCCCGGCAACCTCGACTTCTTCATCGTGCCGCAACGGCAGTATAACGACGAAGATCACGCCGTTTGGCGCACCCTGTATAAACGCCAGAAAGAGATCCTGAAAAACCGCGCCATCGGCATGTTCATGGACAGCCTTTCGACGCTGGGCATCAACGAAGACAGCATCCCGTCCTTCGCGGAAGTGAACGATATTTTGATGAAGCGCACCGGCTGGCAGGTCGTCCCCGTCCCCGGCCTGATCCCCGACGAGCCGTTTTTTGAAATGCTGGCCAACCGCCGCTTCCCCGCCGGAAATTTCATTCGCAGCAAGGAACAGCTGGATTACATTCAGGAACCCGATGTGTTCCACGACCTGTTCGGCCATGTGCCCATTCTGGCCGACCCGACCTTCGGCGATTACATGGCGGAATACGGGCGCGGCGGGCTGAAGGCCGCGAAACTTGGCCATATCAACAAACTTGCGCGCCTGTACTGGTACACCGTCGAATTCGGGTTGATCGAGGAACCGCAGGGCCTGCGCATTTACGGCGCGGGCATTTTGTCGTCGCCGACGGAATCCGTCTTCGCGCTCGACAGCGATTCACCGCACCGCATCCGTTTCAACGCGAAACGCATTTTGCAGACGCATTACCAGATCGACGATTTCCAGGATAACTACTTCGTCATCAACAGCTTCAAGCAGCTTTTCGACGAAACCCAGCCCGACTATACGCCGATATACAAGGAACTACAGGACAAGCCCGAATACGAAGCCGGCACGTTATTGCCGACCGACGACGCCATCACCAAAGGCACCGGCCTGTACGCAATCGAGGCGGACAAGCGCCGCGAAGAACGGAAGAAGAAAAAGTAAAAGCCGTTACGCCGCAGGCTTCGACGGGGTGACCGTGAATTTATGCTCGACTGTGGGCGTGGTGCGGGCTTCGGGCATTTTGAAGCCGGGTTTTGAATTCAGGGTGTCGAGGTCGTATTCGATATGCTGGATCGCGCCCATGCTGCGGCTGAGGCCCCATGACGTATCCTGCACCAGCATGCGTTCCAGTTTCGCGGGGTCGTGGTTGATCGCCAGCGCGTCCAGCGTGCGCACGGCATAGGCCTGCTGCGCGTCGCGGTACAGCGTATCGAACAGCGCATGGCTAAAACCGCGCTGCTGCGCCTCGGTCGCGTTCGGGTTGTTCGCGTCGTACCACGCAAAAACGCGGTCCTTATAATCGTTGAACCCTTCGCCTTTGATGCGTTCCGGTTTGTCCTTGACCAGCGCCTCGCCTTCGCGCCGCGCATCGACCTGTTCGGGCGTTAGCTTCGCAACCGCGCCCGTCGCCTGTTCGGCGGCATCCAGGAAATGTTTCAGGTTGCCGGTGATGGCGACGCCGGATTCCTCCAGCAGGTTGCGCACACCCAGCAGCTTCGGATAGGCCTCGATATTGCCCTTCAGGGTATCATGCACGATCTCGGCGACGGCAAAGCGCATGTCGCGCAGCAAATACGGCTGGATGGCGGGCGCGTCGTCGCCGCGCCCGTATTCATCCTTGGATTTCAAAAAACTGATCTCGCGCAGCAGCTGCCCCACCGCGTCCGCCTGCTTGTTTTCGGGATGTGCGAAGGCATGCGGCACGGGCGTGGGCAATGTTTTCGGGTTCATGAACACGAAATATTCGCCGCCATTGCCGCGCAGCCCGTCATAGCCCGCCGCATCGATGATATCGGCGGAGGTCAATTTCCCCGCATTTCCTTCGCGCGGCACGCCGAATTCGGATTGCAGGTTCATGATGAAATTGCGGCCGGTCAGCGTGGACATTTTACCGGCATCGAAACGCTCCAGCATTTCCGCACCCGACTTTTCGAAATCGCCGCCCAGTTTTTTCATGGCACCGGCGAAGTCCTGCACCAATTCGCGCGTCACTTCGTCGAAGCCGGAAATCCAGCGGTCGCGGTGGCCGCGGCTATAGCTGTCAAAATTCGGTTTGATTTCGAATTCATAGACCCATCCGGCGGTCGATCCGCGCGAGAAAGCATTGCCTTCCCCATCCGCGCGGTTCAGCGAGGTGTAAAAACCGATGCCGTATTCCGAGCTGGATCCGCCCGATTTTGCTTTGGTCAAATCAATCGCATCGATGCCTTCGACCGTACGGCTGCCATGGTAAATAGTCGTGCCCATGCCGAATATTTTAGCACGCGTTTATTAACGCAGAAATAATTCGGTAATTATAATGTTAATTCAGATACTTAGCGTCCCTGCCACATCGTCCCGCCCTTGCGCAGGAAGCGCAGGCGCAGGGGGTGGAAGTAATAGACTCGGCCATCGCCGGAGGTGAGGCAGGACGGCACTTTCATCGCGTCATTCGGGATCGCATCCGCTTCATCGGTCACGATCTGGGTGTTGTCAGCGGCGAATTTCAACGCGGGGCGCAGCTTATAGCCAAGGCGCACGCGCTTGCAGAACGTCTCGGTCGGCGCAGGGACCACGGCATAGAGCGTGTCGGTCGTGCCGGTCTCGTCGGCCTGACGGCGCAGGCTGTACCAGACGCGCATCCCCTTCTGGCTTGTTATCAGGTCCAGCGTCGGCTGGTCGATCCACGCGCCCATCATCGGGCGGAACTTGATTTTGCCGTCGGGATTGAAGACAGCATAAGCGGGATCGACACCCGTCGTGCCGCCGAAAGACAGCTTTTCAAAATCGTCGAAACCTATCTGTTTTCTCATGACCGAGCGGGCGATGGCGGATTCCAGCAGGCGGAACTGTCCCTGGATCGTCTGGATCGCGGGGTTCAGTTTCGGGTTGTAATCGCCGCGCGGCGCCGGCGGTGCGCCGGTATAGACGGGCAGGTTGTTGGGGTTATCATAGCGCGGGCCGCCCGCCACCTGCTGCCCCTCGACCGCGGGCTTGCCGCCCTTGATCATGTGCGGGAATTTTTTCTTGATGACGCCCACGACCAGCGCAGCACCGATAACGGCGGCGACGGCGAACAGTATCCATTGCTGGTTGCGTGTCATGACGGTCAGCCCTTCAGTTTTTTCAATTCATTCACCAGCCGCGCATTGTCGTCAGCCGTGCCGACGGTGACGCGCAGGTGCCTTGGCAGATTATACGCCCCCATCTGGCGGATGAAAATACCCTTATCCTTCAGCCCAAGCCGTATCTGTTCGGCGTTATCGCCGAATTCGACCAGCAGGAAGTTACCGACCGACGGCAGCACGCGGTATCCCAGCGCGCCGATATTTTCCGCAAGATATGTGCGGCCTGTGGTGGTCATGTCGATCGTGCGTTTCAGGAAATCGGTATCAGCCAGCGCCGCAATCCCCGCCGCCTGTGCGGGCGCATTGACGTTGAACGCGCCGCGCACGCGGTTGACGACGCCCGCAACCTCTGGCGAGCAATACCCCCAGCCGAGGCGCAGCGCCGCAAGCCCGTAAATTTTCGAAAATGTGCGCAGCATCACCACATTCGGATGCGCATCGACCATGTCGCGGCCATCGGAATAATCGGCGGCCTGCACGAATTCCGCATAGGCGCTGTCCAGCAGGATCAGCACATGCGGCGGCACTTTTTCGCAAAGGTGTTTCAGTTCTTCGCGCGTGATATAGCTGCCCGTCGGGTTGTTCGGGTTGGCCAGCAGCAGCATTTTCGTTTTCGGCGTGACGGCCTTCAATAGCGCATCCACATCGGTGCGGAAATCGTTTTCCGGCGCCAGCACCGGCGTTGCGCCGACAGCTTTCGCGCAGATCGGGTACATCAAAAATCCGTATTGCGGGAACAACACTTCATCGCCCGGCCCCGCATAGGCGCGCACGAGCAGGGAGATCAGTTCTTCGGAACCCGAACCGCAGATGATATTGTCGGGGTTCATATTGTATGTCTTCCCAAGCGCGCCGCGCAGTTCCGCCGCCGCACCGTCGGGATAGCGGAACAGGTCATTGGCGCAGGCGAGATACGCATCGCGCGCTTTCGGGCTGCAACCCAGCGCGTTTTCATTCGATGCCAGCCGCAGCAGATCCGTAATCCCCGCCACACGCCCCTCCCCGCCGATATACGGCTTGATGTCGAGGATGCCCTGTTTGGGAAGCGGATGTGCGGCGGTCATGTGATTTCTCCTGTATAGGGAATTTTTATGGGATTGTGGCGGGGGTGGCAAGGATTACCGCCCATTTATTGACATAACCACAATTACTCCACCTAGCGGTAACGGGAAGTTTTTCAAAAATTATGCATTTTCCTTTGGTATATTAAAAATATGAAGATGCTCGCAAAAATTCTTAGGCTATTGCGCCTCTCACCGCAGTTGGAAATATACGGCTATTCTAACTACAAAAACGACCCTGCGATCGATACCGCGCGCAAGGCTAAATGGGATAGCGAACTGGTGCCTCTGCTGCAGCACAGGAACGGATATGTGCGCGAAGCTGCGGTAGAGCGGACGGCGAAGCTGCTGCTGCCAACGCTGCTCCCCTTCCTGATGCCGCGTATAAACGATTGGGTGCCGGAAATTCGAACAGCTGCGCATGCGGCGGTTGATGCTTACATCGCAGCCGACAAGTTCGACGATTTCCTGCGTGCATTGCCAAGCGTCTATTGGCTCAGAAAGTGCAGCCGCACCGACCACGAGCCTTTCATTCAACGCATAGAGCAGTTTCTTGCGAACCATTCCCGCAAAGGGGAAATCGCGCCGAGGATTGCGCTGTTGAGCGATATTTACGCTCGAAGTCATTTTGATTTGGCATTGAAGTACAATCTTGCGGACACAACTGAGTTAATCAACTACGGGCTTCAATCGAGCGACTTTCCCACACTTCGGAATGCTTGCCGTATGATCGACCGGTTGCCCGTAACAGAACGGTTGTCTTTCGGCAGAAAGTTGCTACAGCAGAAGACCGGCTGGCTTCTCGTTGAAGGACTAAGACTTGTAGCGCTTAATGACGCTAAAGCAGCGCGCGAGGTCGCGCTGCAGCATGTTATGTCCGGTTATTCACCGTTGCGCGAATTTGCAGAAAGGCTCTCCGGATTGACAAAGGAGGAATTGTCGATACGACGCCATAAAGTGTTGAGTGACGCACACCCGTCCACAAATGATGCGCTCGTAGCAATCAGGCTGAGCGGCAGCTTGAAAGACAAATCTGCGGAAGCCTTGGCCGAACGATTTATCAATCATGTTAACCCAAAGCTACGTGGCGCGGCGATATTGGCGCTAACACGCCTATCACCGGAAAAATTTACGCCGTTGGTAATTCCGGGGCTGGATGATACCGCGCGTGCAGTCAACCGTGACGCTGCGATAGCGTTCCAAGAATTGAAACTTGTAATGACACCCGCCGAATGGGCGGCGCGTGCGGACGGCAGTCGTTCGGAAAGTCACTTCCTCAGGATTGCTGGTTTGGCGCGAATGACAAATAAATGGGATCATCTGGGGTTGTTGCTGGAATACAGCGTGCGTGAAAAATTCCCCGCAGCTGTCGCACGGGAGCTGGGGGTATGGTGCTGGCAATTCAACAACTCATTCGTGCCGGCGACATCAGCACAGCATGCTTGGATATCAGCCAGCCTAGCCAAGTATAAGGGCAAATCTCCATCGGCCTCCGAACTTTTTTTCTATTGCCGCTAGACAATCGCAGAGATCGTAGAATAACTCGATAACATACCAGAATCCGGGTATCGCAAATGACGCGCAATCTATCAATCCGCAAAGAAAAACCGCACCGCGCCCATGCCCAGCGCGAAGAGCGCGGCGTTGCTGAATTTGTCGAGGGGGACGATTTCTTCGCCATTCGCAAGGCGCTTGCGGCCGATGAGCGCCATGATTGCGCCCAGCACCAGCGGCGTGAGGATCAGGTTGGCGATACGCAAGGTTTCGGAATGAATGAACGACTGCGGGAAGAAAATCAGGCTCCCCGCCCCCATCAACGCCCCCGCCGCCAGCCACAGGATGCCGGTCACCGCAGGATTCATCGGTTTCGGCTCGATCCCCCGCGCGCGCCTGCGCTTGCGCGATTTATGCGTCACCACCTCGGCAATGATTTCGGCACCGCCCTGAATGAGGATTTCGAACACGATTTCGAAGATGGCTTCGATCATGAAAATACTGTTTTTACTATCCAAGCAGCAACGAACAATACAAACAACGTAAATATTATATCCGTGACTTTGTTCGCCCGCCTAATTCTCTGGTGTCTAGGCTCTGGCTTTGAGCGAAAGAGGTTTCCGATGAGAGATGTTAGAGATGTCCACCCAAAATCCATGTTCACCCTTCCCGCGACAACGGTGCGCCTTAATTTTCATTCACTATTTCGAAGATGGCTTCGATCATTGCCGATCCAGTTCATCCATCAATTTAGGATCGAATCCCTTATAGCAATCATTCTTCTTCGAACAGTACAATTTTCCCATATCGTCATGGCATTCTTTTTCTTTGCCACATCCGAAAGTTTCCGGATGGTTTTCCTGTGCGTAATCCAAGCTCCCAAAAATCAAGCCGATTAATAAAATAACGGCAGGAACAATTAATTTTTTTTCTGATTTTCTTATTCATGGGGTTTCTAGAAACCTGCTATCCCCCGCCAATCCATAAAAGTATTTACAACCGTCAGGACTGTTAATCGTACTTCTTGGTCCGTTTGTAATGACGATAGTCTGGTTGTCGCGTGGGATATCATGATCTAGCTGAGCACCAACACACATTTCGTCAGGGAGCGAAAGTACGACATACAATTGCGTATGTAGCCCAGCAGGATCGCCATACGACGATACTGTGATAAATTGATATACCACAAAAAACGGTCTTAAATCGTGGTACTCAATATCCAAAGGCTGCGCTTTAAACCTGCCTTGAGGATTAAAAAACTCATATTCGGGGTTCTGACCAAACCCAGGAGTTCCGGGCAAAGAAAAATCAATTTTTTGGAATTCATCCAAGGAAATTTGGCCGTGTAATAAGACTTGCCAATTCTTAATTCCAGATCTGAACACCCGATCCTGAATTGCCCTGATGCGAAGGACTTCTTCCATCTCTTTAGTGTCAGGAGGATAACTTGAAAATCCAGAATGCCGACTCTGCCACCACAGATAAATTACAGATGAACAAAGAATTATAAAAAAGAGAATAAATGCCTTTTTCTTCACTTTTCACCTAAATGCAGACGACATATCAATATAATCCGGTTGATTTTTTATGCGTGGTAAATTGTGCGCCTTTTGATATTCAGGAAGATAAAATTCAAACATAAAAACAAGTGCAGCAAGAAAACTTATTATAACCGCGCCTAAAGCTATCTTTTTTATTTCCTTTTTGTTCAGTCGTTTCATTCACCCCTCCCGCGACAACGGCCCTGCCTGCGCCACCCTTCTGCGTTGGGCATGGGCGGGGGCGTGGTTGACAGCGCCGACCATCGTGCCGGCGTAGAGTTGTTTGGAGGCTTCGATGATGTTGACGCCGGCGAAGGCGCTCATGAATTTGGGGCCGAGCTTTTCCCATACCGGCGCGGTCGTTAAAATCAGGCGCGACGATGTGGGCGGCACGAACAGGGCGCGCACGGTGTTTTCGGGCACGAACAGGTAATCCTTCAAATGCTGCTTCACCTGCCCGACCGAATAGGGCGTGCCATAGCCGAAGGGCGTTGAATCGGCGCGCGCCCAGACTCCCGCGCGGTTCGGCACGACGATCATCAACCGCCCCTGCCCCGACAGCACGCGCCAGCTTTCGCGCAGCACGGCATCGAGGCTTTCATAGCCCTGCAAGCCATGGACGATCAGCAGGCGATCGACGGAATTGGTTTCGATGGGCAGTTCGCCCTCGGCGCACATACTGACCAGACCCTTGTCGTCGGGCGGCCAGAAAATGGCGCCTTGGTGGGACGGCATCAGGGCGGCGATGCGTTCCGCCTCCCCCAGAAACGGCTTCATATAGGGCACGGCGTAACCCAGCCCCAGCATCCGCAAGCCCGCCACATTTGGCCACAGCGCACGGATATGCTGGCGCAAAATGCGCTGCGCCACGCGGCCGCGCGTGGAGTCGTAAAATTCGCGGAGGTCGATAGCCTTGGTGTACATGCCGCTCCCTACGTCCAGCGCGGGGCGTGGACATAGGTCTATTCAAACATAGAAAGCGTAAAACGGGAAGCGATGGTTAACGATTAGTGGGCCGCGGGCGCGACAGGCGCCTTGCAGCGGAAGCCGGTGGTGACGGTGCCGTCGGGATTGGTCACGGTTGCGCGTTCGCAGACCAGCGTGCCTTTTTCCTTGGCGATGGCGAATTTCATATCATCGACCGAGGTGCCTTCTTCCTTCAGCATCTTGTCCATGAATTCGCGCATTTTGGCGTTGCTTTGTTCGTAAAGCGACAGGGCGAGGTTATACATGTTCATGTCGGGCGTGCCGTCGCTTTTGCGCATGGTGGAAATGACGGTCGCGACGCGCGCGGTTGCGCATTCTTCGCTGAAACGGTCGTTGCGCTTGCCGAAGCTGGCGACCAGCACGTTCACCTGATAGCCGTTGCGTTCCACGCAGCTGCCGGTGTCGGTGTGGTTCATGGTGGCGCAGCCGCCCAGCGCGGCGAGCATGAAAGCACCGGAAAGTCCCTTGGCAAGTTTCAGCATAACATACCCCTTTTAACGGAAGCCGGCCGCAAGGCGCGCGGCGGTGAAACCGCGCGCCTTGCAGATAGCAGGCTTATTTGCAGCCGCAATCCGGTTTGGGCGGTTGCGGAACGGCGGGCTTCGGCTGTTTCACCACAACGCGGGTTTCCTTGGTGTGGGTTTCAACCGTATGCACGACAGGGTTGACGACCAGCGTCACGCCTTGCAGCTGGCTGCCGGTGTTGGCTGCGGCAGGCGCAGGCGCAGGCGCGACAACGACTTCTTTTTTCTTCAGCGCTTTGGCGCCGAAGATGCTCATGACGGAATCCGGCTCGTTCGCGCCGTTTTCCTCGACGTATTTGTTGATGCGTTCAACGGCTGCGTCCATCGCGGGTTTGCCGTAGTTCGGCAGCGCCTTGATGAGCATTTCAATCGCGAAGGTTTCTTTCGCAACATCGCCGTTCGCACGGTTCCAGACTTCGAACGCGGATTTGACCGCCGAGCATTGCTCGACGAATTCCGCGCGCTGGTTGCCGCCGCCGAGGCCGACGCCGGTGCCGCCGAACACGTTGGCGGAGAAGCTCCAGCCCACGACGGCCAGGCAGTTATCCACCGCACCCGACAGGTTCGGCGCGTTGGTGCCGACGAAGGAGCGGAAGCTGTTGACAGTCGACTGGCTGGGCGCGACGCTGATCGGGCCGGTCTGCGCGTTTGCCGCGCCGCCAGCTGCATTCGCTGCACCGCCAGCCGCATTCACGTCGATCGCGCCGGTTGCTGCCGATGCGCCGTTGGTGTTGGTGATGGGGCCGGTTTGTGCCGACGCGCCGTTGGTGTTGGTGATTGCGCCTGTTTGCGCGGTCGCACCGGCAGATGCGCCGGCGTTGGAGGTCGCGATGCCCGTGCCGATACCGGTACCGATGCCGGTGCCGTTAGCCTGCTGCGATTGACCCTGATTTTGACCCTGGTTCTGGCCTTGGCCTTGGCTCTGACCTTGGCCCTGGGATTGCCCCTGCCCTTGCGACTGTGTCGGCACGGGCTGTTGCTTGACGGGCTGTTCGTTGTGGTTGCCCGTCGCGTAAGCCGAGCCGCCGAATAACGCTACCGCTGACGTGAACGCCAGGGTCCTCAGTGTCTTTTTCATGATTTTTTCCTCTATTTGATTTTGCTTCTTGTGGCTTATTGGTCCGACCTCTGCTCGTCGCAGACGGCTGACCTGCCCCCCATTTGGCCAAGGGAAGCTACCCCCTACCCGGTCATTACGTCAAGAAATTAATTCCATAATTTTAATTGATCATTATAAAACAATGGCGTATGTTACGACCCAAAGATAAAAAAATCAGGTGTGAAAATGACGACAATCTATGCAACCGCGCCGACTCAGGCGGCGGAATTCGAAACGGGCCTACCCTCCATCGCGACATCCAAAAAGGGATTCCTGACACGCTTTTTCAACAAGGCTGTTGAAATCGGCACGCGCGCGGCGGTGACGAACGTGATCAAGATCGCGGCGGTGTCCGCTGTTGCCGGCGCTGGGCTTTCGTCCATCGCGACCATCGGCGTTGCGGCCGTTGCATCGGGCGCGGGCGCTGCGCTGTACAGCTACGGCAAAGACACCTTCACCGAATGGCGCGCGGCGCGCACGACCGGCGGCAAGATCGACTGGCGCGATCCCGCGAAACTGAAGCGCGTAAAAATCGCGCTGCTGACGGGCGTTGCGGGCGGCGCGTTCGGTGCGTGGCTGGCGGGCACGGAATTTTTTCACACCGGCATCGAATACGCGAAAGCATTCGGCGGCAAGGTTTTCGACGTCGTGATCCCCAGCGCCGCTGCGGCCGAACTGCCAATTGCAGCCGCAAAAGATATTCTGCCCGTCGTCGATGCCGCCCCCGCGCAGCAGCCCAATGTGCTGGCGCGGCTGTGGGAAACGGCGATGAAATCGGATCAGGCACAGGGCAAGTTCGCCGCGTACCTGCTGAAGGCCGATCCCGACAACCTGAATTCGGTTTCCCCGCAATTCCTGAAGGACCGCGCGCATGATGTGCTGCGCCTGAAAGACATTCCGTGGCAGGAACGCCTGACGCTGGCGCATGACCTTGCCGAAACGGCCAAGGAGCGCGGCAACAAGCAGGCGGTGCAGTTCCTGAAAGACCTCGTGAAGCTGGGCTATAAACCGCCGGTGGAACACGTTGTCGCGCATATCGCGGCGCCCGCACCCGTCGTCGCGGAAATTCTGCCCCTGCCCGTCGAACCTGTGACGGTCGCACCGGCACAAGTCTTCAACGAAGCCGCCACTTGCGTCGTCACAAACGCGGCGGAAGGCGATTACGGCATCGATTGCGTGACCAACACGCCCGTGATGAAGGCCGGCGATTACGTGTCCTTCGTCGATAAGCTGCAGCCGGAGCTGAAAGTCTCCACCCCGCTGCTGCCCGGGTCGGAAGAAGTGCCGACGCAATCCTTCCTGCATGACGCTGTCATGTCGGACGGCGTGGCGCGCCTGAACACGCTGCGCGTCGCGGCACCGAAACCGGCGCTGGCCATTTAAGGGAACTTTTTGCTATTTTGAGTATTCGTCAACAGGACGGAGGCTTGAACATGGCAGAAAATATCGACCCTACGGAAGAAGCCCGGTTGGCCGCGTTGTCCCTTTACAAGATTATGGACACCGCCAGCGAGCAGTTTTACGACGACATCACCAAGGTCGCGGCCTATATCGCCGACACGCCGATCGCGCTGATCACGATGGTTGATAAAGACCGCCAGTGGTTCAAATCGCGCGTCGGTCTGGATGCGACCGAAACGCCGCGCGAATATTCTTTCTGCGCCCATGCCATAAAAACCCCGCGCACCCCTTTTCTTGTCCGTGACGCAAAACAGGACGAACGGTTTTCCAATAACCCATACGTGACCGGCGACCCGAATGTGCGGTTCTATTTCGGTTATCCGCTGCTGGTGGATGACAAGAATGCTTTGGGTTCGCTCTGCGTGATCGACAGCAAGCCGCGCGAGCTGGAGCTGAAACAAGTCGATGCGCTGGCCGCGCTGGCGCGGCAGGTGGTGATGATGCTGAACATCCGCAAGGATGTCGCGGCGCTGGGCGACCTGATCCAGAAATTCCCCGCCTCGAAACCGGAATCCGCACGCCGGATGGACGAAGTCGACCGCCTGACGCTGGATCTGCAGAATATTTTGTTTAAAAAACAAACAACTGCACAGAAAATATAATTAGTTACTTTAATCCATGTCCCGAATATTCTTTTTATTTAGCTGAGCTTATTCAACCGTTTGATAAATGACCATCGACCCGAAAGAACAACGCCTAAAATCATTACAGCGTCGATTCCGCGCTTTAAACACACGGAGGTCTCTTTCGATTGTTCGAAAGCAACGCTTTACATTTAGGATATATTTTATTGGAATTGCTACTTTTATAATCTCGCTAACCGGACTACTAATGAGCCCATGGCCGGTATTGATGACATTACGACATTTGGGTTCGGCACCGGACTGCCATTTTGCACGCCTGTTCGGCCTTGCACCCGCGCACAAGGGTGAACCGGGATATTATTATCGCCATGATGCAGATGGCGACGGTGTCAGTTGCGAACCGTTTAAAGACAGGCGCTATTAAATGATCGACCCGAAAGAACAACGCCTCAAAGACCTCAACCGCCGCTTCCGGAGTATCGGCGCACGGCATGATTTCTTTGCAAAACTGCGCCGCCATTCGCGGGAGCCGAGGGTCTGGGTACTGGCTTTCCTGTGTCTTGCCGCGCTGGCTGCATTGCTGGCGGCACACGCCTAGCGGGCGGCTTTTCGCGGGAAGAAGTTTTCCTATAATTGATATTTAGTTTCCGGCTTTCACGTCCGAAAACCACGCAACGAGCTTGCGCGCATTCGCGGGGTTTGTATGCAGCGCGCCATGACCGGCCTGTGCGTCTTCGATCTGGAACGCGATCTCACCGCCCTGCTCTTTCAGCCATGCCGCAGTACGGCGCATTGCCGGACACCCGTCGCGTTCCGGATGTGGGTCGCGGCTGCCACAAACCGTCACCCATTTCTGCCCCGCAAAAGGCCGGGTGCCATAGTCGCCGTCTATGATATGGCGCGTCGGCGGATAGCCTTCGGCCATGCCGCCTGAGTTGGCGACGACTGCCCTGAAATATTTGTGGCCACGCGCATTATCAAGCGCGGCAACGGCATAGACGTTGGAAGATCCGCGCGAAAAACCGTGCAACAGCACGTGGCCGGGCTTTGCCCCCAGCGCGGGCAACGTCTGGTCGAGCGCGCGGTAAATATCCTGCGGTGCCAGATAATCAGCCGTGTCGTCGCCCGTGCCCAGCCACCATTGGACTTCAACCAGCCCGATCTTGCCACCCTGCAGAAACGGCGCCCACAGTGCGAATTCGTCCGTCGCAAGACCATGCGTGCCCGGCATCGACACAATCCAGTCAGAAGGGGTTACACCCGCAGGGGTCCAGACAAGGAAAAAACCGCGCCCGTCAGGCATTGCGACAGCGCGCGCCTGCATGCCCGCCGGCGGTTGGTGCCGTGCATCGCGCTGTGCCTGTGCGAGCAGCGCCTTGCTGCCTTCCGTCCAGTCTGCGCGCGCGGCGGAGCCGCCAAGGCACAAGACAATCATTGTGAGGCATATAAAAATAGATTTCATGCTAACGCCTTTCCTGCCGCGCCATTTTAGCATCCGGTTCGTATCCGCATAGGGGCGACTTGAATGCATATATTGCATTTGCTATAATTGGCGCATATGCAAATAAGGATTTAATGCAAATGACCAAGCCCGCCCGCCCCGAACGCTGGATTTTCATGATCGACGAAAACGCGACGCCGGCGCAAACCAATGCCTTCGGCAAAAAGCTGGAAAAATTCGGCGCGGATCAGGGCGTGAAGGTGGTCGATAAATTCGGCGGCACGCTGCTGGTGCAATGCAAAGAATCCTTCGCGCAGGCCGCGAAAAAGCAGTTTTCCCCGGAATTGCGCAATGTCAGCCGCGAAACCTTCGTCCCCCTGCCCAACACCCGCCCGAAACTGCGCAAACCGCCGGCACCGTAAATGACGGCAAACGCCGCCATCATTGATTGGGCGCGGCAGGTGATCGGCGCGCCCAATGCCGCCGCAGAAACCGTCGTGGAAACGCCGTGGAGCCGCGTGCTGAAAATTTCGGCAGGCGGGAAAAATTATTACCTGAAACAGCCCGCAGCCGGATTGTTTATCGAGGCCGATATCATATCGACCTGCCGCAACCTGTGCGGCATCACCGCCATTCCCGAACTGGTGGCGCAGGACGATGACCTGCATTGTTTCCTGATGAGCGATTGCGGCGACAAGTCGCTGCGCACGATATTCGATGGCAGGCTGGATGCAGCGCTGATGGCGCAGGGCATCCGCGCTTATACAGATTTCCAGCGCGCAACCGCGCCGCATGTGGATGCGTTTATCGACGCGGGCGCGCCCGATTGGCGGATCGATATTATCCCGCGCCTGTATAGCGCGCTTGTGCATGACGACGGTTTCATGGCCGCGCACCAGCTGGACACCGCGCAAATCAAAAACGCGCGGGGTTATGCCGCCACCGTCGCCGCGTCCTGCGCCGCGCTTGCGTCATACAATATCCCCGAATGCCTGACGCATTCCGATATCCACGACAACAACATGATTTTGGGCGCGGATGGCCGCATCAGCATCATCGACCTTGGCGAAACGGCCATTGACCATCCGTTCCTGTCCCTCGCATGGCTGCTCCGCCGCACGGGTTTCCGCTATCCGCTGACACCCGGCAGCGCCGATTATAAAACGCTTTACGATGCGTGCTTTGATGGCTGGGGCGTTTCCGCAGACGATCTGGCGCAGGCACTCCACCACGCCGACACCCTCCTCCCCGCCTACGGCATCCTCTCCCACCTCCGCCTGATGCAATCCGCCGGCGACACTATCGACAATGTGCCGCGCATGAATGGCCGCGTGCGGGAGCTTTTCGCGCTTGTAACCCCTTGATTTTATTGAGCCGAAAAATTCCAATTTGCAAAACGTGATTTTGCAAGTGATTGAATTTCAATCATATTTTTTGAAGTGCTCTGTGCGCAAACGCATGGAAAACGCGTGGAAAAGCCGCCGGAAACCTAGTCGATATCCTCATACGCGACTTTTTTGCCTGTTTTCTCTTCATTCAGTTTCTGGGCAAGGCATGACTGCATGATTTCGTCCAGATCGCCGTCCAGAACGCCGCCGGTGTCGGAGGTTTGGAAACCGGTGCGCAAATCTTTCACCATCTGGTACGGCTGCAAAACATATGAGCGGATCTGGTGGCCGAAGGCGATGTCGGTTTTGGCGTCTTCGCGCTGCTGTTTTTCGGCGTCGCGCATCATCACTTCGCGTTCGTACAATTTCGCCTTCAGCATTTTCATCGCGGCCGCGCGGTTTTTGTGCTGCGAGCGTTCGTTCTGGCACGCGACCACGATGCCGGTCGGCATGTGCGTTAAACGGATCGCGGATTCAGTTTTGTTGACGTGCTGGCCGCCCGCGCCGCCGGAGCGGTAGGTATCGACGCGCAGATCTTTTTCCTCGATTTTAATGTCGATTTCTTCATCGACGACGGGCGTGACCGCGACCGAGCAGAAACTGGTATGGCGGCGCGCGTTTGAGTCATACGGCGAAATGCGGACAAGGCGATGCACGCCGGATTCCGATTTCAGCCAGCCATAGGCCGCTTCGCCCAGAATTTCGAGCGTTGCGGATTTGATGCCCGCGACCTCGCCGTCCTGGATATCCATCATCGACGCCTTCAGCCCGCGCTTTTCCGCCCAGCGCGTGTACATGCGCAGCACGATGCCGGCCCAGTCCTGCGCCTCGGTGCCGCCCGCGCCTGCGTTGATTTGCAGGTATGCGTCGTTGCCGTCCAGCTCGCCGGACAAAAGGCTGTCCATTTCGCGCTTGGCGACGTCCTGTTTGATCGAATAAAGGGATTTTTCCGCCTCGGCCACCATCGCCGCGTCGCCTTCCATCTCCGCCAGCTCGATCATTTCCAGCTGGTCGTTGAGGTTGGTTTCGATCGCGCGCACGGCGGTGATCTGCGTGTCGAGCCGTGTGCGCTCCCGCAATATCTTTTGCGCCCGGTCCTGGTTGGTCCAGAGTTCGGGGTCTTCCGCAAGCGCGTTCAGTTCATTGAGACGGTGGACGGAACGGTCCCAGTCAAAGATGCCTCCTCAGCAGGTCGAGGGACGCCTTGATCTCCCCTACTGCTGTGGTGACTTCGTTTTTCATTACGCGGCCGCCTTGATTTCGACGGGGCCTTCGCCGTAATGCGACAGCATCGCGGCGATGAAGCCGGGAACGTCTGCGCCGACGCCGGTCAGCAGCGCGTTGTGCGTGTGGATGGTTTCATCGACGAACTGCGCGCCCGCCGCCACCATCGCGTCCTTGACGGATGCGGGGCCGGCCACGTTCCAGCCGGAAGCGAGGTTGATTTTCGCCAGCAGCTCGACCGCGTTGCCGATGAAGGCCATCGGTTTGCCGGCCATGATGAAGCTGGTGATGATACGCTCCGAATGCGCGTTGGTGGAGAGTTTCTGGATGCAGCGCGCGCCCGACAGGACGAGCAGGCAATCAAAATCCGCGCCCAGCGTCTGGCTGATCTGCAGGTCGACGGGGAAATACAGGCCCCAGGCATTGTCGTTCCAGCTGTTCACGAGGCCCGGTTCGGTGCCGACCGTTTTCACGGTTGCGCCAGTCTTGGTCATTTCGCGCATGACCGTGGACATTACCGATTCATCGACGCCGTTGGCGACGAGGATCATGACTTTTTTACCGTTCAGCTGTGACAATATATGTCTCCCTTTGTTATTGATTTTTATGGAGATTCGGGAACTTCAGCCCCCGTGCGGGATTTTCCCGCTTTAACAAGATAGGCCGCACAATATGATTTTCATAGGGCGGAAGTCAAGGGGATTCTTGAACACCGGCAGCAACCTTCTCCCCATATATCCCAGACGGATATAATTAGGTACGTGCCCCGGAATTCCCTGATCATTGAATTTGAATAATCTACGGATATAGGTGTGTGTCCCCAGATATCCTAATTTTCTCTGCTCCTTTTCAACCCAACCCCTTGCCGAGCCCCGTTCGCGCCTTAAGGTAGCACAAAGGATGGCGGATTTAAGGAATTTGATAATTGCTAATTAAGTATAGTGTCCCCAGATATCCAGATATCCCGATATCCCGTCCCCCGATATCCACCAACTTAAACTAATACCACTTAGAATTAACTGCATCTGTCCACGGATTTTTCATCAAAAAGTTCATAATCTGAATAATCGTCGTTGCGCTATTAATATAGCTTTCCATGTTTTCTAAATCGTCTAAATCTTGCCATTTAGATAGAGAATTAATAATCAAACTTTTGACTTCATCTACCGTATATTTTCGGCAGTCGCTTTCAACTAAATACTCTAATTTAATTTTCTGGTTTCCAAATAAAGTCCAACCATTGAAGAAACCTATACCATGAAGCTTTTTGGCGTCAGCAATAGTCATTCCAAACCCGTTGGAATCTAATAAAAACTGGTTTTTATATTCGTTTCTCACAAATGCAGATCTGTGGCCTGTTGAAAAGTGAGCCCAGTCCGTAAAAAAGTAAAACGTATTACGTTTGATTACTAGAACAGGAAATCTCAGTTGATTATTGGCAAGTACACTCATCACCGGATGCTGCATCTAAACCTCTCAATCCAATAGACCCCAAAAAAGCTTTAAATCCGGTTGGAGTTCCTTGAAAAAATTTTTCGATAAGACCCATTCTGTAGTGAATAGCTTGATGTAGTTCTTTGCTTACACTCATAATATTCCATGGTTGATTTTTTAGCCAAGTTGGGAATTTCTTGCCCCATCCTTCTTTTTGTGGGATCAACCAATGGTGGCCTTCCTGTCCTTCCTTCAGCCAACCTATATTTTTAAGCCAGTTGCGAGTTGCGCTCCAAGAATGTCCGCCCAACTTCCAGACACCCTTCCCAAGGGCGTTGCCGATTGATCTCACTAGGAAAATGTCTGAGACTACAGTAGCAGTATTTATAGCCCCGCTTCCAGATGATCCGCAATAAAAATTGTAGATCGCAGATGCAACGGAACCGTAAATAGGTATCATTTCTTCCCATTCAGATAGGCCTTCTATCAATCCGAGCGGATCAATCCAAAAAACGGGATTTTGTCCGACATACCCGAAGGTATTAAGACCGCCTGCCAATCCAATCGGATCGCTGCTTATGTATCTACCTATCGCCGGATTGTAATACCGATTCCAGTTATAGAACAGGCTGGATTCCGAGTCATAGTACTGTCCCGCCATGCGCAGGTTGATTGTTGCCGCACCGCTAGGTGCGCTGATTCCGAACGCATCATTAGTCCATGACCAAACGCTTGTTCCCGCGCTGTTTGTGCCGAACCTTGGAGTACCGAGGTGATCGACATGGATATACGTGACGGTTTCGGGGGAACCGCTGTTGACTTGCGCAAGCGGGGCTTGGTCGAGGTAGATGTATTCCCGCACCATCGCGCCTGCGGTGGTGTATTCGCCGAGCAGCAGGATATCTGGGGACACTATACTTAATTGACCGATTATCATTATTCCGATTATATTCCCGTCATGGCAAGACTGGCAAGAGTAGTCGCGGTGGATATGCCGCATCATGTGACGCAGCGGGGCAACCGGCGGCAGCAGGTTTTCTTTTGCGATGAAGATTACGAAGCCTATCGCCTGCTTCTGGCCGAAGGCTGCCGCAAGGCGGGCGTGGCGGTCTGGGCGTATTGTCTCATGCCAAATCATGTGCATCTGGTTCTGGTGCCTTCGTCGCAAGACGGATTGCGCGCCGCCATTTCGGAAGCGCATCGGCAGTATTCCCGTCATGTCAATTTTCGGGAAGGCT